>JAQVFM010000031.1 GCA_028697255.1 Oscillospiraceae bacterium | reverse complement strand
TCTTGCTAAAAGTTAACATTTTTATGCAAGCTACGCACCATTGAATTTAATTATTGCCAGTGCTATACTTAGCTTAAATAATGCTCACTGAATAATACCGTTTGCGAACGATATTATTTTTTAAATGCTCCATTAATGAGTATCTAAATCCTCAAAAATCATGAGGTGCAAGGTTTATCTATTTCTATAAAAACCTTGCACCTGAATAAATAGTATAAAACGAATTGAGAAATGGGTTGAAGCAATGCTCAGGGCAATGCTCCTGCGTATGAAACAGGGGGCATATAATGTACTTAACCGGCACCTATCCGGCGAATCAATCAATTTTCGGCAAGTAATTGCAATAATCATTCCATTGCTCGTTGATCAGGTATTCATCGTTATGCTTACCCTGTTAAACACCGCGATGATAAGCTCGTCGGGCAAAACATCAGTAGCGGCTGTCAGCATGGTGGATTCGCTGAACGTCATAATTTATAATATTTTTATTGCACTTGCAACAGGCGGAACGGTTGTTGTGGCTCAGTACAAGGGAGCAGAAAACACTGAAGGAGTATCCAAAGCTACAGCCAACACCCTGATATCAACAGGGTTGATATCACTTCTTATAGGATTGCTTACGGCAGCATTTCACGCCCCATTGCTAAGTCTGCTTTTTGGCAAAGCAGAACAAGCTGTCATATCCAAAGCCCGGTTGTACCTTATATGCAGCGCACTTTCATATCCTTTAACCGGAATTACGGACGCTATAACAGGAGCATTGCGCGGTACGGGCAATACAAAAGCATCGCTTTGGCTGTCGCTGTTAAAAAACGGCTCATATGTCTTTTTTAATCTAATTTTTCTTACCTTTTTTAAAATGGGGATTCTCGGGTTAGTAATTTCACTAATCATATCGCGGCTTTTAGGCGCATTATTCTCGCTTGTATATATATTTAAAGTTGATAGATCCATTGAGTTGTGTGCACGCGACTTACTTTATATAAATTTTGCAATGCTCCGCACAGTTTTGCTTTATGGCATACCCTTTGCTGCAGAACAGATTTTTTTCAACGGCGGCAAACTGCTCACCCAAACCTTTATTGTTGCATTAGGTACCAATGCCCTTGCCATCAACGCGATATGCAACTCACTGTCTCCGTTAACTCAAATCGGAGCGCTGGCATGCAGTCTCGCAATTGTTACGGTAGTTGGTCAGTGCATCGGCAGAAAAAATTTTATCGATGCAAAAAAATTTATACATTCATTTATTGTTATGGGGTCACTGTCCTCTTTGGTTATAACTTTGTCGTTGCTTCCCCTTTTATCTTGGCTTATAAGCTTGTTTTCTCCCAGCGCAGGCATAATATCCGAAATAAAAACCATATTGTACATAAGTTGGGCTGCAACTCCATTTTTATACTCGACAAGCTTTGTCACCCCTGCGGCGCTAAGGGCGGCAGGAGATGCACGCTTTACCCTTTTGTCGTCGCTTTTATCTATGTGGCTTTTGCGCGTTGTGCTTGGATATATACTTGGCGTGGTTGTGGGCTTTGGCATTGTTGGCGTATGGGTGGCAATGGTTGTTGAATGGGGTGTTCGCAGCCTGATCTTTCAGCTTCGCATACACGGCAGCAAATGGTTAAGCTTTAATTAATGCTGCCTTATACTATTCTCTTTCTGTTGTAAACGCCGGAATCTGGATTGTATCGTCCAATGCAGCCTTGTCGGGATGCCGATTGCCGAATTTAGAATCCTTTAGACCGCGTTCAATAATACTCCCTATTGATATTGTACGTACAGCGGAATAAAGCGGCATGACATAAAAATATGGAAAAAACAACGCACAGCAAACAAACCACCCGGCAAATCCCGCTAAAAGGTTAAATTCACGGGCAACATGACCACGCATAAGACGTACAGAACATCTAAATAACTGTTTAGGATACTTGTCATTTTCTTCGGCTGTAAGCAAAAACGCAGCGGGCATCGTGCGTATCATAAGAATTTCTGTAAAAATAAGTCCAAAAATAAAAAACACAAACCCGAATACCGTACCAAAAAGCATTAATACGTCTGCAAAGGCAGTATTTATCCCGCTTTGACGAATAGCGCGTGTTGTGCCAACTGCAAAAGCGGCAGGCAGCAGGCATATTCCGGTATAAGCAACGCGATACAACCAACGTGAAAGCCGCCAACGCAGCGAAAAAACGTAGTGCCTGCCATAGTACCTGAATATTGAAAATACACTCACATCAGCACCGGACACTATTCCCCAATAAAAAGACTGCCGACCGAGTATAACCGGTGATATCAGCAGCCAATCAATTATAAGTAACGCGGCAATTATCACAGCATATATCCAGCCGCCATTAACCAAGTCTGAAGCACGCACTACTTTTTCAGCGCTTAAGCCAAAAATACGAAGCACGATTAATGATGCCAACGGCACCAGCAAACCGAATGCCATACTGACAAATTCCACCGTAACGGCTGCCGCCCAGTACCCTTTTAAACATCTGCGTGCCTTTTGTACACAACTCATTCTACCGCTCCCGCCGAAAAAGAAACTCAACCGTAAGTATTCCCAAAATCAAGCGGGTTTATGCCGATTATTCAGCAGGCTTTAAATAAAGTGTAAAAAAGTGAAACAGCGTCCTGCTTTGTAAAGCCGCCCGGCGTACGGTCAAAATTTTTTAGCTTGTTCCATCGCGGCTCATAGCTTTTCACTCGCTCTTTAGTCATGCTAACATCGTATGAAATAAGCTTTGCCAACACATTTTTAACGCGCTGACTCCCGCCGCACAGTTTATAAAACCGTTCAGCTCGTTTAGCAGCATATGTTTCGGCACGCTCTAAAAAAGCGGGCAAAAACACAGCACAAGCCATACCATGAGCTATATTATAATCCTCAGTCAGTATATACCCCAAAGGATGAGGAAATGCAGTGCCTGTAGCATTGAGTACCATGCCCGCCCAAAGCGAACCATAATACAGCTGTTCGCGCATATCAGCATCGGGCAAGCCATCGTTTTCGGCAAGCCATTCAAGTCCATCTATTAACATTGAAAGCGCTTTTTCACCCATTGCCGTAATGATATCCCCGCATTGCGGGCAAAACCAGCCCTCGGCAGCATGACAAAAAGCGTCCAGCGCCGTGGATATTGTTGTCTCGCGCGGGGTGCTATGCGTATAATCAGGGTCGGCAAATGCAATGTGGGCATAACAATTTTGATGAGTAACGCTGCGCTTGCGCCCGTCCTTATCCATTGTGATAACGGCAACTGCACTTACTTCGCTCCCTGTTCCGGCCGTTGTGCCAACCAAAACAAGCGGCAAAGGAGCGTAGCGCAGCCTGCCCTGCATCAGTTGTTCTCCGGCAGCAGTATCGTTAGAAGCAAGCCATGCCGATGCCTTGGCAGCATCCATAACAGATCCGCCGCCGATGCCAATAATAAAATCTGCGCCGCATAATCGTGCTGCCTCAGCAGCCTCGCAGCATGACGACAAAAGCGGGTTGGCGGTGATTTTTGGATATATTGTAAATTCAACGCCCACATTTTCAAGCGTTTGCATAATGTCTTCAAGTGCACCGCTTTGTCTTGCGGAATTTTTACCGGTCATTATTAAACAACTTTTGCCCAGCGAACGCAAAAGTTGACCGTTTTGTCGTACACATCCCTTGCCGCTAATTACACGCACCGGCATATGAAATGTAAAATCCATAAAAAAATCAACCTTTCAATTCCAAAATTTTATATTAACGCTTTCCCTTGTATTTTAACATGAAATATTATATCATTAAATACGATATATGTACAAAAAAATAAACACAACCAGTAACGGCGGCCTTGCATTGGGTAGAACACGCTATGTATTACTGCCTGTCATGCAGGTCGAATTTTTCTCTTATTACATTTATTTATATAAACATAATGACAGCATAGAAAGGCACGATATTATGACATTAAAGCAATGGCTGCAAAAGCAGACACGCGGCGGTGTACACGCACCTCATCTTAAGAACACTGCCGATTGCGAAACAGTTATTATGCCTCCTCCGGAAAAAATCATACTCGCCATGTCTCAGCATTTGGGTGCGCCATGTACACCTGTGGTAAAGGTAGGTGACACTGTCAAGGTCGGTCAAATTGTGGGAGACAGTGACAAGCCTGTTTCGGCACCAATACACAGCGGAGTATCCGGAAAAGTTACGGCAATGACTGAATTGCTGCTGCCGGGCGGTATCAAAACTGCCGCCGTTGTAATTGAATCGGACGGTCTGCAAAGCATACACGAAAGTGTAAAACCTCCGGTGGTAGAAAGCTTTCAAGATTTTATAAAAGCCGTGCGCGCATCCGGTCTTGTCGGTCTTGGAGGCGCAGGATTTCCGGCACATATAAAGCTTAATCCTCCAAATTTTGATGCGATTGATACCGTTATAATAAATGCTGCAGAATGTGAACCGTACATAACATCCGACTACCGCGAATGCATGGAGAATTCGTGGGATATTGTATCCGGAGTTTTAACCGTAATGGAATTTCTTGATACCAGTCGCGTTATTATCGCGGTGGAACGCAACAAGCCTAAGGCAATAAAAGAGCTTAAGCAAATTGCGGCGGGCGTGTCACGCTCCGGACAGGAGGTAATTGTCAAGGCACTGCCGGCACGCTACCCTCAGGGTGCCGAAAAGGTGCTGATACAGGCCTGTACCGGCCGGCGCGTACCGCCCGGAAAGCTACCTGCCGATGTGGGCTGCATTGTGATGAATGTTACATCAATAGCATTTCTTTCACGTTATCTTAAAACAGGCATGCCCCTTGTTGACAAACGTCTGACGATAGACGGCTCTGCAATCGCATACCCCAAAAATGTTCGCGTAATTATCGGCACCCCTATACACGACGTTATTGCCTTTTGCGGCGGAACACGATATAAGACGCGAAAAATGCTGATGGGCGGACCTATGATGGGCTTGGCATTGATGGACGATAAGCTGCCCATACTCAAGCACAACAACGCAATACTTGCATTCTCCGAAGACGATGTAATGGTGACGCCCCCGTCCACGTGCATACGCTGCGGGCGTTGTGTTGCCGTGTGTCCTATGAACCTTGTTCCTCCGTCAATCGCGTCTGCATATAAAAACAAGGATATCGACACGCTTGACAGGCTCGGCGTTATGACCTGTATGGAATGCGGCTGTTGCTCTTTCTCCTGTCCCGCCTCACGTCATATAGTTCAAACCATGCGCATGGCAAAGAATGAGGTGCGTGCAGCCGCCAAGCCTGCCGCCGTCAAATAATGATTTTATCCTGTGTTTGCATATAAAGGAGTGACTGGGAAATGGATAACCCCTTAGTTATTACATCATCGCCGCATCTTCACTGCGGGATGACAACACGCGGAGTCATGCTGGACGTGCTTATTGCATTGTCTCCTGCTTCTGTGGCGTCGATACTTCTGTTCGGCTGGCGTTCGGCTGCTGTCATTATTGTGTGTTTGGCGTCCTGCCTTGCTGCAGAATACCTTAGCTGCATAGTATTGAAGCGCCCGCTTTCAGTAGGTGACCTGTCAGCCGCCGTTACCGGACTGCTGCTTGCATTAAACCTTCCCGCTACAATTCCGCTGTGGCAGGCTGCCATAGGCGGTGCTGCCGCAATCGTTGTTGCAAAGCAGATGTTCGGAGGCCTGGGGCAAAACTTTGTTAATCCCGCTCTTTTCGGACGCATTGTTTTGCTCGCAAGCTTTCCCGAATCAATGAATAAATGGATGTTGCCTTTGCAGGGTCAGGGCGGCACAGACGTCATAACCTCGGCAACTCCTCTGGCTATGATTTCTCAGGGTGCAGAAGTTGAATACAGTCTTAAAGAACTGTTTGTCGGAATAATGCCCGGAAGTCTTGGCGAAACCTGTGTTCTGGCATTACTTCTTGGGGGCATTTATCTGGTAACTCGCCGTGTCATATCACCGACTATTCCGGTGGTTTACATAGCTACCGTATTTATAATGTCTTGGCTGCTTGGACAAAACCCGCTTGTTCATATTTTGTCCGGCGGTCTGATGCTCGGCGCCATATTTATGGCCACCGATTACACTACATCACCGATTAACACAGCAGGCAAGGTAGTCTTTGCCGTGGGCTGCGGACTGATTACTGTATTAATTCGTTTTTATGGCTCACTGCCCGAGGGAGTTTCATTTGCCATTTTAATTATGAATATACTGGTTCCGCTTATAGAACGCGCCACACGTCCACTGCCTTTTGGGGAGAAACGGAGGCTTTTTTATGAAAAATAAAATTGACATAAAAGAGATTGTTATTTCTGCCGTTATTCTCGCTGTTATTGCCGGCGGCGTTACCACTGCATTAGCAGCAACTAATACGCTGACAGCCCCTGTTATTGCAACAATTACGGAGCAGGAAGAAACAAAGGCAAGGCAGCAAGTAATTGATGCTGATTCGTTTGAAAAACATACTCTTGATGACGGCGAAAAGCAGGTAACATATTATACGGCAATCAAGAACGGTGACGTTGTCGGCTACGTGTTTTCGGTTTCCTCAACGGGCAAAAGCTCGGGCCTTGTTGTTATGACTGGCATATCAGCAAATGGCAGCATTACAGGCGTTTCGGTAACGAGTGACAATGAAACTGCCGGTTATGTTGACAAGGTTAAAAATGCAGGCTTATTTGACCGCTTTTCGGGCAAAGCTGCATCAAAAAATTTAGAGCTTGGCACCGATATTGACGGTGTGTCACAGGCAACCAAAACCTCAAAGGGTGTAACAGACGGTGTCAATAAAGCTATTGAGTATTACAGCATATGTATCAAGGAGGTGCAGAACGATGACCGTACCTGATAAATACAGGCAAGCGTTCACAAGGGGCTTGGTTCAAGAAAACCCGGTGCTTCGGCTCGTTCTGGGAACATGCCCCACACTTGCCGTTTCTACAGCGGCAATCAACGGACTTGGTATGGGTGCCGCAGCCACCTTTGTGCTGGTATGTTCCAATATCGTTATATCGCTGCTGCGTTTTGTGATTCCGTCAAAGGTGCGTCTGCCGGCGTTTATCGTTATCATAGCCGGATTTACAACAATAGTGCAGATGCTTGTAAAAGCGTATCTACCCTCAATCGACAAGGCGTTGGGAATATACCTGCCTTTGATTGTCGTCAACTGCATTATTCTTGGTCGTGCCGAGGCATTTGCAAGCAAAAACAGCGTTGGACTGTCGGCTCTGGACGGTTTAGGAATGGGAGCGGGATTTACGGCTGCATTAATACTCATGGGCGGCATTCGTGAATTCCTTGGCAACGGAACATTGTTCGGATGGCCAGAAAACGGGCTTATGCACCCAATCACGATTTTTGTAATGCCCGCAGGCGGTTTCTTTGTGTTCGGCATTCTGATTTGGCTTGCCAACCGTCTTTCTGCAAAGCTTGACAAAGACTCTGCGCGCAGTGAACTGAGTGAAAATGTATGTGCAGCCTGTCCAAGTGCTTCTATATGCAACCAGTCCAATACACAAAAGGAGGAGGCTGTCTGCCATGAATAATGCAGGTTTGTTTGCAATTTTGATAGGCGGCCTTTTAGTCAATAATTTTGTGCTGTCACAATTTTTGGGCATTTGCCCTTTTCTCGGTGTGTCAAAAAAGCTAAATTCGGCAGTCGGAATGTCAATTGCCGTAATATTTGTTATGGTCATGTCAACAGCAGCAACCTGGCCTATTTACACTTTACTGCTTATTCCCGCCGACCTTGGTTATCTTCAAACAATCGTGTTTATTTTGATAATAGCCGCTTTGGTGCAGCTTGTGGAAATTGCGTTAAGACGATATGTACCGCCATTATATAAGTCACTGGGCATATATCTGCCGCTTATCACCACAAACTGTGCCGTTCTCGGCGTTACCATTCTTAACATAGACAGCGGCTACGGGTTTGTTCAATCAATTGTCAACGCGTTTGGCGCAGGGCTTGGCTTTATGCTTGCAATGGTAATGTTCGCCGGTGTTCGCGAGCGCCTTGAAAGCGCCGAAATTCCGCAAGGCTTAAAAGGACTTCCGATTACTCTCGTGGCAGCTTCGTTGGTTTCTGTTTCATTTTTAGGATTTCAGGGACTTTTTGGCTTATAAGTTTATTTCCCTACAAACTCTAATAGCCTTTACCCTTTTTGGTAAAGTAATGAAAGGTATGGGTATATATGACTGAAATACTGCTGGCAGTTGGCATACTAACCGCCTTAGGGCTATTATCCGGGCTAATTTTAGCAATAGCCTCGGCTGTTATGGCCGTGCCGCGAAACGAAAAGGCGGAGCGGCTGCGAGACGTCTTGCCCGGGGCTAACTGCGGCGCTTGCGGATATTCCGGTTGTGAAGCATATGCCGAGGCTATGGCTGAGGGCACTGCGAAAGTGGGGCTTTGCACACCCGGCGGTGCTGATGTTGCCGACAAAACGAGCGAATTACTTGGGTTAGACAGCAGCGATTATCAGGTTATGACTGCTTTTGTACGCTGCGGCGGATGCGAAGACTATACCACACGCAAATTGGAATATATAGGTATAAACTCGTGCGCTGCCGCAAACCAGTTTTATGGAGGAAACTGGGCGTGCGGATACGGATGTCTTGGTTACGGCGACTGTGCAGCAGCTTGCGAATACGGTGCAATAACGATTGAAAACGGTCTTGCACGCGTCGATGCTTCATTGTGCAGAGGATGCACCAAATGCGTTTCGGCATGTCCTAAATCGCTTATAGTAATGGCACCGGGCAGTGCGCGCGGCGTAGTGCGCTGTTCAAGCCATGACAAAGGCGGTATTGTGCGCAAGGCGTGCAAAGTCGGCTGCATAGGCTGCATGAAATGCGTAAAGGTCTGCGAACACGATGCAATCCATGTCGAAAACTATTTGGCTAAAATCGACTTTGATAAATGTGTCGGGTGCGGCGCCTGCGCCGATAATTGCCCCGTTGGATGCATCACGATTTTTGGACATGAAACAAAGCAAAAAGAACTGGTATATAAAAAAGTGGATTAGATAAAAACCGCAAGCACTTTCTGATATGCTCCCTTTATAAGAGACAGTGAAATAAAAAACTCTGTTCATAATGAAAATAATGGGAAACACGGGTTAAGGATAACCTTAACCCAGAAAATATTATATCATTCATGGTTGTCAAGATCGGGTAGTATTTTTTGCTAACACACGGGGCAAAAAATCTCCACTCCTACCCTTGACACGGTGAATCTGGTGCTAACCTTGTATTTTTGTTCAATGTCACCCATCATTGACAATTGAACAAAAATACAAGGTGCGAAAATATAATAAGTATTGACGAGCATTAATCACTTTGATATAATACTCCGTGCAAGCTCACAAAAAGTTTACTCTATATGCTGATGTGGCTCAGTTGGTAGAGCAGCGCACTCGTAATGCGCAGGTCACCGGTTCAAATCCGGTCATCAGCTCCATTAAATAGCCGCCTGTTATGGGCGGCTATTTGCAAATCATATACACTGTTCAATATTGATTTCAAATAATGTTGCATTTTTGTTCTTGAACCAATATAATAATAAACATATTGGGTTAATATACTAATATTCGATTGGGACAAATATAGCGAGCATAATTTTTGTCCGGCAAGGATTGCGCGCTAAGCGAACAGTCCGCTTGTCGCAAGGTTAATCGAATATTAGTATTAAATTAAAAGGAGGTCAAACAGTTGGTTGTAACTAAAGATACCGTGATCGGCGATATTCTTGACTTTGATGAGTCAACAGCAACTTATTTCCTTGAAATGGGCATGCACTGTTTAGGCTGCCCGTCTGCGCGCGGGGAAACGATTGAGCAGGCCTGTCAAGTGCACGGCGTAAGTTCCGACGTTTTGATTGAAAGAATTAACGCACACATTTCAAAAAACAAATAGTTTAATGGTGCGGCCCTAAAGGTGCCGTGCCATTTTCATTTTAGCACATTGCACTGAATAGGCGAGAACTGTGTTCGCCCACATGATATGGAAAATATGGAGGCTTTTAAATGAGTCTTGGGAAAAGACTGCAGCTCATTGCTTCGATGATACGGCGTGGCAGCCGTCTTGCTGATATCGGTACGGACCATGCACTTCTTCCCATATGGGTGATAAAAAATAATATCTGTCCTTTTGTTATTGCAACCGATATAAGTGCCGGTTCGGCCACCCGTGCGAATCTTGCCGTCAAGAATGCCGGGCTTGAATCCCGGATATTTGTGCGGTTGGGAGACGGGCTTTCGCCTTTGCACCCCGATGAAATAGACGATATAGTGATTGCCGGTTTAGGCGGCGAAACAATTTCACAAATAATTGACGCCGCACGATGGGCTCGTGATGACCGTTATAATTTTGTATTGGGGCCAATGTCCAAGACTGAAGAATTGCACAAATATCTATTAACCAAAGGCTTTTCAATTACAGATGAACAAACTTGCACTCATAGGTCACGCATATATCCAATATTAACCGCACGCTTCGATCCAAAAGCAGCCGCCGCACAGGCAAAGCACCCTGCTGCATTTATCCGTGGCGTGCTTGACACCGAAAGGGATTATACTTACCTTAAAAATCAGCATGACCGTCTTGTTGCGGCCGCCACTGCCCTGCGCAAAGCCGGGCGCGGTGATGACGCCGAAAAACTTGAGCAAACCGCAAAAGAGCTGTTTTTGTAAATCTTTGAAAACGGTGCAATGAGGACATTGCGCTCTACAAAAACGTATGAACAAATTTTTTTGCGAGTAGCAAGCAGGAAAACCAATCATTTTCTTTAAGATTAGTATCTCCATGGGTTGTACAGCGGGACTATTTTTGATATACTAAATCAAAGTCTCATTTATATTCTCATTTAGACAGGAGGGTGGGTTTTATGCCAATTAAAATTCCGGACAATTTGCCCGCCGCCAAAACATTAGAATCGGAAAATGTTTTTATAATGACCGAAAAGCGTGCAATACATCAAGATATACGGCCGCTTAGGATTATTATACTCAATCTCATGCCTACAAAAATTGAAACTGAGACACAGCTTTTGCGTCTGCTCGGAAATAATCCGCTTCAAGTTGATATAGAGCTTTTGCAGATGGCAACTCATGTTTCAAAAAACACATCTCAAGAACACTTGCTGCTGTTTTACAAGACATTCGACAAAATAAGACACCGGAAATTTGACGGAATGATAATTACCGGTGCCCCGGTCGAGTCGCTGCGTTTTGAAGATGTGGACTACTGGCAGGAGCTATGCGAAATAATGAAATGGTCGCAAACCCATATATATTCCACTCTTCATATTTGCTGGGGAGCGCAAGCAGGGTTGTATTACCATTACAAAGTCCCTAAATACCCGCTTCCCCAAAAGCTGTCCGGCATTTTTAAACACCGTCCTTTGGATTTTAATCATCCGCTTTTGCGCGGGTTTGACGAGGTTTTTTACATGCCACATTCAAGATATACCGAGGTGCGGCAAAGCGATATAGAAAGCGTGCCCGAACTTCAAACTCTTGCCCTGTCTGAAACAGCAGGCGTCGCAATCGTCGCATCGGCCGATGCGCGTCAGGTATTTGTAACAGGGCACTGCGAGTACGACCGTTACACGCTTGCAAATGAGTATCAGCGGGATTTGCGTCGTGGCATAAACCCGTCTATACCGCAAAATTATTTTCCGAACAACAATCCGCAATGCGTCCCACCAATGATTTGGAGAAGTCATGCAAACTTGCTTATATCAAACTGGCTAAACTATTTTGTATATCAGCAAACGCCCTATGACTTTGTAGATTTAAATAACGGCAATTCATAACATGAAATAGCCGCTTGCGAAATACACGGGCGATCACAGGTCGCCCGCAAATCCATATTTTACGCAAATGATCGATAACGTGAAAGAAAAGGAGCTTGCCATGAAAATTGCCGGAATCGTGGCAGAATACAACCCCTTTCACAACGGCCACGCCTATCATATCGAAAAGACGCGATGTGCCGATTCAGGCTGCCGCGCCACACATGTTGTTGCGGTAATGAGCGGCAATTTTGTGCAGCGCGGTGGTCCTGCAATGATGCCAAAGCACTATCGCGTACGTACAGCACTTTACGGCGGAGCCGATCTTGTGCTTGAACTACCGCTACCTTGGGCAATGGCATCGGCCGAAGCGTTTGCTTTTGGCGCTGTTTCTATTCTTGATGCGTTAGGTTGTGTTGACATATTAAGCTTTGGAAGCGAATGTGGTGAAACCGTTTTATTAGAAAAGGCGGTAAGTGCCCTTGAATCGCAACAGTTTTCCCGCCTTTTGCGTTTGTTTCTCGATATGGGAATTTCATTTCCACAGGCACGCCAGCGCGCAGTAACAGAAATATCAGGCAACAAAATCGCCTCGCTTTTTGAAACGGGCAACAATACACTTGGCATTGAATATATAAAGGCACTACACAGGCTTAAATCGCCAATTTCTCCCTTTACCGTGCGTCGATTTGGTGCGGGTCATGACGAGGATTTGCCAATTGGCAACATTGCATCTGCAAGCATGATAAGAAAGCTTGTGAGCGCGGGACGCCTTGAAAATGCTGCGCCCTATATGCCCCCGTATACAAGAAGTATACTTAATAAAGCTATGCAGGCCGGGCAATGCCCCGCAGATAATGGGCGCATTGAGCGGGCAATTTTAGCTGCACTCCGCGTCATGACGCGTGAGCAGATTTCACGCCTTCCCGGTATTTCCGAGGGGCTTGAAAATAGATTTTATGACGCAATACGCGAATCGGGCAGCCTTGACGAACTGACAGAGCGCGTAAAAACGCGCCGATATACTTTAACTCGCATCCGCCGCATAATATTTGCGGGGTTTTTAGGGCTTGGTACAGGCTTTGAAAAGCAGCAGCCGCCCTATATCCGCATTTTGGGAGCTAATGAGCGCGGCGCCGAAATTTTACGCGCCGCAAAAAAAAGCGCGCGCCTGCCACTCGTATCCAGAGTATCGCGTATTGAAACGCTGGGTGAATACGCAAGACAAATATTCTCACTTGAGTGTCGGGCCTCCGATTTGTACGGTCTTGCACTGCCGACACCTATGCCCTGCTCAACCGAATATACCAATAAAATTGTAAAGGTAAATCAATATGACGGCTGCAAAACATAATAAGGGTGATAAACTCAAAACGATATTAAAACGGCTGCCGCGTGCAATGTTATTTCTTGTGCCCGCGGCTGTTGCTTTGATTTTATATAAGGTGTTGCCGCAGTTTCCTGAATTTACCGAAAAAGTTTTTTCGCGCGGGATTTTTCGCTTAATAGGCGCACCGTTAGGTTTCGTGACTTCTCGTTTAGGTGTTTCGCTGACCGAAATTGCGGTTATTTTTGCGCTGCCGGCTTTTGTGGCATATGTTGTGGTTTTTATAAGAAAATTTGTGCGCAGCAAAAACAGAAAAAGCATTGTAATTAAACACTTAAAGATAATCGGATGGTCGCTGTCTCTTGTGCTGTTAATGTATATGCTAATGCACGGGTTCAATTTTTTTAGGCTGTCCGCATCAACGCTTTTAGACCTCGATACATCAAAAAAAACGCCTGAGTTGCTTCAACAGCTTTGCATAGATTTGGCAAAAAAAGCATCATTTGAACGAGAGAGTCTGCCCGAAAACGCAGAAGGCTGCACAATGCTTTCACAAAGCCTTAATAAAACGCTTGCAAAAGCCGGAGACGGTTATAAAGCAATCGACGGCAGATACAAGTTTTTGAAAGGCACGGTAACGCGGGCAAAGCCTGTGCGTCTTTCACACTGGTGGTCATACACCGGCATCAGTGGTATGTACATGCCTGTGTTTGCCGAAGCAAATGTAAATATTGACCAGCCGGACAGTGCAATACCTGCAACAGCCGCGCATGAGCTTGCGCATACCCGCGGCTTTGCTCGCGAAGACGAGTGCAATTTTTTCGCCTGTCTGTCCTGCTTTCACCACCCATTGGCTGATTATCGATATTCGGGCGCCCTTATGGCATATATCTATTGCAGCAACGCACTTTATTCCTATGATGCAGAATTGTGGAAAACAGCGCGTGAGCATTGCTCCAAAGGTGTTATCAGGGATATTAACCAGCGAAATCAATACTGGAAACAGTTTGAAGGCAAGGTTCAAAAAACCTCGGAAAAGATAAACGACAGCTTTATTCAGTCGCATGGCGTTGAAGATGGTGTTTTAAGCTATAACCGAATTGTTGAATTGCTTTTGGCATATTATGAAAAAGAGGGATTACCCGGTGTCAGCGGGTAATCCCTTTATACTAATCTCCGATTAAATAGTAGGGCACGATGCCCCCATCACGCCGTTTTCCAAGATAAAATTTGCTTATCATAGTTGTTCTACAGCCTATTAAATAGAGTACATCATCAGTCGCCTTCCGGCAGCTTTCAATAGCTGCTTTCTTTCAGAATAATCGGGCATTATGGACTCCACAAGCTTCCAAAACCTAACCGAATGATTATGCTCAATAATATGGCACAGCTCATGCACCACCACATAATCAAGCACTTGCTGATTAACGGTTGCAAGCATCCATGAAAAATTTAAGGTGCCATTTGACGAGCACGATCCCCACCGTTTTCTTGCCTTGCTTATTTTAACCGATACCGGTTGAAGCTTCATCAAATCACTATAACGCTTTACAGTGTCCCAAACAAACGGCAGCGCCAGCCTTTTATATAAATCCACAATAATAGCGTGGCTTGTATCATACCCCATGCTGCCGTTTGCAAGCTTTTTGGGCACATAAAACTCCTTGTAGTTAAAGCCGACAACCTCGCTGTCTATTAGCTTTACCGGGTATTCATCACCTCGGTACAAAAGTGTCTCTCCGATACAAAATTCACGATCATTAGCAAGTTGCCCGTTTATCTCAGCTTTTCTCTCGGCTTTCTTTTTTTCAATCCAACTTAGTTTTTTGTTTATAAAATCTTCAATAACGCTGACCGGACATTGATAAGGCGCACGCACTTCTACGCTGGCATCGTCTAATATATGAATTGCCAATGTTTTGCGTGATGACCGCACAAGCTTATATTCAATCATAAAGATTTTACCCCATAAGCCGCTATTTTACATCGCGCCTGCAAAAGCTATCGCGTGCAATCCAAAGGAAGCACGCAGCATATATCGCTAATACTGCAAGCGAGAACCCCAATGTCATTGTGGCATCAACCGTATTTGGCATACCAATATTGAAAACCGACTGTGCCGATGGCAGGTAGTTTTCAATCTGGGTGTTTGCAAACAATAAAAATTTAATGCCCGGCACAACCATACGCCCGCTTAAGGCAGTTAGTATCGTCATCAAGATATTGCTGCCAAACATGATAAGCATCGTAACAGCAATGGCAACTGCACTTTTGCGTGTCACAACCGACATCATCATGGCCAAAGCACCGTAAGCAATTACGGGCAGCAGCATCAATAAAAAGCGAAGTGCAATATACAGCAAATACGGCATATGGATTATGCGGCCGAACAGCGGCAAAACCTGCATCGAAGCTATACCCTTAAAGCCTGTGAATGCACCGCTTATCAAAAATGCCAACGCAAAAATCAAAACAAGTGCGATTGCGGTAAGCTCGAGCATCAAGAGCACCTTTGCCCAGAATATTTTTTTCCTCCTGTGCGGAGTAATAAGCAAAAGCTTTATCGTACCGCTGCCATATTCGGATGCAAAAATATTGCCTGCATAAACAATTAGCAAAATCGACAATAAGCTAAGCGAGGACGACGTGCCTTCGAGCATACCTAAAAAGGAATCGTATGTGATGGGCGGAGTGTTTGTGCTCAGGCGTTTTAGCGATACTGCAATTTCATTTTCAATATTTTTTCGTTGTGCACGGGTGAGTAATACACCCGAGGTAGTCTCGCCGCGCACCAAATTGAGTTTATTCTCGCGGATAGACTGCACTTGGCGGTTTTTCCATGTTATATTATCGAAGCCACTGCCGCTGCCATGATAATAATAGTTAGATTTTTGTGCTACGGGTATAATATTGCGCTCAAGATAAAGCTCGTACATTTCGATATCGACTTGCTTTTCCTGCTCATTGGTTGCTGGCGTAATACCACTTTTTAAATCGTTTATTTGCAGATTTACAAACGCTTTCCAATCGTTATTTTTAAGCAGGCTGTCAAGCTTTTCAAGACGGTTTTTGATTTCATCGTCCGATTTTTCGGTACCCGCGGGGGGTTGTATCTGAGTATTAGGTTTGCTCGGGATTTCTGATTCGGTCATTCCATGTTTAATGCTGTAATACTCAATGGCGACATCGGTACGCCAGTCGGTTGGCTCTATTTCATTCTCAAGTAAAAATTTTAAAGTATCAAGCGTTTGTTTTATATATGCATCATCGGGATTTGATTTGAGTTCTCTTGTCATGTTCTCAATTTGAGAGCTATATTGATCCTGCCATGTAAGGTTAAAGCTTTCATAACTTCTAATAAATATGCGGGTGAAAAGGAGGTTTAAAAGCGTCATCAACACAATAACACCCATCAGAACCCAGGTTGACGGCTTTTTATAAAGTTTTAATCGTTCATTCTTTATCAGCGCTCCGCGTTTAACCAATGACATTACCTCCTCCCGTAATTTCCATGTAGCTTTGTTCAAGTGAGGTTTCAATCGTACCGAGTCCGGTTATTACAATGTTATTTTCAAAAAGCTTTCGATTGAACATTTCTATCTCATCTTCATTAATTCTCATATCAATATAATCCTGTCCAATGTTTGCAATACGCACATCAGCATTTTCTTTTATCAGGTTAACGGCTTTTTCCATCGGCTTTAGTTTATATCTGTAAATGCCGGCGCTGCCGCCTCTGGTCAACTCGTCCACACTGCCCTGCTTAACAATTTTACCATTATTTATAATGCAAACAGTATCGCACATCTGCTGCATTTCCTGTAATATATGACTTGAAACAAACACCGACATGCTCTGCGAATGTGCGAGATACCTTAATAAATCGCGCACTTCCTTTATCCCTGCCGGGTCAAGCCCGTTTGTCGGCTCGTCCAGAATCATAATTTTAGGGTTGTGAAGCAACGCCTGCGCAACACCCAGCCTTTGTTTCATGCCCAGCGAATAGCTTTTGAATTTATCGCGAATTCGCATCTGCATACCGACCATCTGCACAACCTCATCAATGCGCTCCTTTTTCGCACCGCATGCACGTGCATGAATAAGCAAATTGTCATAGCCTGACAAATGCCCGTACATATCAGGGTTTTCTACAATACCGCTAATGTTGCGCATAGCTTTTTCAAAATCTTTTTCTATATCGTGCCCGAGTATTGAAATACGGCCGCTGTCTGCAGACAAAAGCCCGAGAATCATCTTTATTGTTGTAGTTTTGCCGGCACCGTTCGGGCCTAAAAACCCAAACACTTCCCCCTCTTTAACCGTCAAAGAAACATCGGAAATAATGGGTCTGCGTCCGAATGACTTATATACATTTTCCAATACTAAAACATCACCCATTATCTCACCTCCTCAATAATCACACGATCGCCGTATCCATGTCCGCTAAGCGTTTCCCACCAAGCCGAGCTTATTCTGAAAATCTTCCAATTACCGTTTGTTTTTTTGAAATTCAAGTTTATATAAAGCTGCCTTTTTTCACCGCTAATCTCCTCGTTATCACCACTCACGGGGTCAGCATATTGTCCATTCACGGAATATGAATAGCGCACTGAAGAGGTAGCGACATCCTGGTCAATCAAAGAGGTGTGATCCACCAGCTCCCGATTATCGAGTTTTATAATGCGCTCTATATTTTCTGCCTGCCTGCGAATGTTATCGGTAAGATAAGCAACCGCATTGTCAACATATCCCGAATCTTTATCAAACAGCGCAGAAACTTCCTTTTTCAGACGGTCTATTTCGGCCTGCATTGCATCCTCATTTTGCAAAGAGGAAAGCTGTTCATCACTAAGCACAGAGGTGCTCTCCATCAACTGGCGAAATTGATCGGTAAGCTTATCAATTTCTTTGCGTTCGGGTATCAGCATAAGCTGGTTTATTAAAACATAAACAAGAACAACGGCAAGCAGCACCATAGACACCACAAAACCGCGGTTAACCCGACGCCAGAATGGCTTTTTATTCATCGCCACATCTCCTTAACCAAAGCATAATATCATTGAGTATACCATATATGATGA
>JAQVFM010000069.1 GCA_028697255.1 Oscillospiraceae bacterium | reverse complement strand
TACAAAATTTATATCGTGCAGAACATCATCTTCGGCATTGCCGTATTTGAAAGAAACATTACGAAACTCGACTTTTCCAACCGGCCGCTCGCCAAGTGTTTTTGGGAAATCCGGATCATTTATTTCGGGATTGGTGTCCAAAACATCGGCAATGCGCGCGGCAGATACGGCTGCACGAGGCACCATAATAAACATCATGGAAATCATTAAGAATGATATAATAATTTGTATAGCATACTGGGTAAACGCAACCATGTCACCGACTTGTATTGCAGCCAATTCAATTTGCTGAGCACCCACCCAAACTATAAGCAGGCTTACCGAATTCATTAAAAACATCATAGCAGGCATCATTAATACCATAACGCGGTTAATAAACAGCATTACACCGGTAAGCTCCTGATTGGATTTTTTAAATCGGTCATATTCAAATTGCTGTGTATTGAATGCGCGAATTACCATTATGCCGCTTAATTGTTCGCGCGTAACAAGATTTAGCCTGTCAATCAGCTTTTGAACCATTCTAAATCGGGGAACAGCTACCGAAAACAGTACCGATATAAGACCGATAAGCACAAGCACCGCAACCGCGATAATCCAGCTCATTGAAAGGCTTTTGCTTACCGCCATAATTATTCCGCCGATTCCGACTATCGGAGCATAGCAAACCATGCGTATACCCATAATAATAAGCATTTGGACATGAGTGACATCATTGGTTGTACGGGTTATCAGCGATGCTGTTGAAAAACGGTCAAATTCGGCGTTTGAAAAGCTTTCTACCCGTGAAAACACATCGTGGCGCATTGATTTCGCAACATCGGCAGCGATACGCGCAGATATCAGCGCAACCATTACCGTTGCCGCCGCACCAAGCAGCGTCAGCAAAAGCATCATAGCACCCGTAGTTACAATATAACGTATGCGAAGCCCGTCAGTATCAACGCCAAGCTCGTTATAAAACTGCCTTACCATAACAATACCCACCTGAGTAAGCATGGATTGATCCAAATCATTTACTTTTCCGCGCGCGGCATCAAAGGCCGAAGAGTGCAGGCTACTTAACATGGGCAGCATGTCATACAACGGCTTTAAATCAATTTCATCGAGCCCCACATCTGCTGCATTTTTCGGCATGGTCTGACCGCTTTGACCGTGTTGCTCTTTTAAAAAATTAAAAAGCGTCATAGAGGCGCGCCCGAATGCAGAGCCAAGTGCGTCGAGATTGTTTGGATTTTGACGTATAAAAATGTTTTGGGTATTGACGGAAGGATACTTTTCGTGGTAATTTAATGCATCGTCTGAATTTGACGCTATCAGAGTGTAGTGGGAGGCAACCGCCTGTCGGTCCTGTTCGGTCATAAATATGCGCATAAGAGTCATTGCGTTTTCAGAAAGCGCAGCAGGTGCAGGCTCTTTGATACCCCCCTGCTGTATGCCAATGTTGACAATATCCGACATCAGATGCGGCAAACTTAAATCGCACAAGGCCTGTCCGAAAAGGAACAAAAAACACAAAACAATCAATAAAGTGTGCCGCTTAAGGTATACGTACAGTTTTTTCATCCATTATTTCCTCTCGGTTTATTGACTAAAAGATTTTAGCCATGTACTTTAAGTATTATATGGGTATATATAGAAAAAAACAAGAATAAGCTCTTAAAATTAAAATAGAATTCATTTTTTTAACGCATTTTTTGCGGTTTTTATAGTATACTGAATGTGTTAGCATAGATTTTTGTCGGGGACTGCCGCAACGCAGCCAATACGATAATGCGGAGGTGCCGTATGAATAATGTCGAAACAGCGCATAATACTAAATCATATTTAAAACGGCGCCGTATTGTCGGAATGGTATCTATAATTGTTGTACTGTTGCTGACAGCCGGTCTCTCACTGTTTCTTTATAATATGTTGCTGGAAAAGGTCGATACTCCCGAGGAGTTTCGAGACTATATCAGCGGGTTTGGATGGAAAGGCCGGTTTGTGTTTTTGGGACTGCAGTGTCTGCAGGTTGTCGTTGCTTTGATACCGGGTGAAATCATCGAAATGGGCGCCGGATACGCATTCGGTCCTTTAGAGGGCACGCTATTATGTATGGCGGGTGTTGCGATAGCGTCGTCATTCATATTCATGCTCACAAAGAGATGGGGCATAAGACTTGTGGAGCTTGTTATAAGTCGCGAGAAAATAAATGAGCTGCGGTTTATAAACAACGAGCGAAAGCTGAAACGTACAATTTTTATTTTGTTTTTTGTGCCCGGTACTCCTAAGGATATTTTCACCTATTTTGCCGGTCTTACACGAATACGCCTGCATGAATTTCTGGTTATCTCGATTCTTGCACGCATACCGTCGGTAGTATCGTCTACAATCTTCGGTCATGTTGTCGGATCACAAAACTATTTGTTCGCGGTGATATTGTTTGCCGTTACCGGACTTATCAGCATTGGCGGCATGACGCTATATTCACACATTATTCGCAAAAGACAATAACCAAAATAAGAAAATTTGCAGGCACCACAGCAAAGGTGCCTGCTTTTGCTTTGATTATATCGATTTATACTCATATCTCTCCATTATCAAAACAGCCATTTCCACCGCCCGCGCATAGGCCGTCGCACATTATGCAACTCTTCGGTTTCTTCTTCATCATCTTCAAATTCATTAGGTGATATCAGATTCGATACATTTGATTTAGGGGTCAGCGAAAGCAGATCGGGCATTATATCCCTATCTGTTTCTAATTTTTCAAACTGGCATTCGCATTCATCGCACTGCAGCGGTTCGGATGATGAATCGGGTTCGATATCGGATGACGGCTCGTTTGGCGGTATAGGCGTCTTATCCATATTGTCCTTGTTTTGTGGTGTGTCAGGTTTAGTAGGACTTAAATCGGGCTGTGACAATTCTATTTGTGGCGGACCGACCTCGAAACCTGAGCTTTCGGAAGGTTGTGCGGGATCATTTTGAAATGTATTGTTTTCGGTCAATATTTCGTCGGTCGCCGGCTCATTATGCTTGTTTTCATTGAGGTCATCAGTATTTTGATCTTCGGTTTGCTCAACCGATAAGCTTTCTGCCTTATGCTCGCATTTGCACGCTGATGGTTCTTTTGACAACAGCTTTTTGATATCGCTATCTTCAAACAGCACTCTAATTGATTCTCTCAATTCGGACAGACTATATAGTGTGTCAAACGCTTGAATAATCGGTGATTTTATTGACGGCGACGACTCCGGGACAGCCTGCTTTTTGTTTGTCCCGGGACTATACTTTTGGATGACCGAAGGATAATCGCGCAATGCGCGCAAACGACCAATGCGTCCCCGTACACCTGCTACACTGCCGGCACCCGTATACTGCCAAATTCCGATATCGCCGCTGTAATCGGTTGTTTCACCGTATTTTATCAGCCACAAATCGAATTCTTGCATTGTCTGGTCACTTAAACGGTTTTGTATCGTGGGCAGAGTGGCTCGTATCATTACATAATATCCGGCTTCACGAAGTTTGCTGCACCATGCCCGTACAACCGCATCAAGTTTATTCTTTTGAAGATAGCGCAATGCACGGTCCTCAATGTCAATTGCAACGGGATATGACAATTCATAACCGCTTATTGTGCGTAAAAAACAATCGGACTCTTCTATAGCCTCTTCAACGGTTGTGGCGAGTAAACAATGGTAAGCCCCCAGTGCTATGCCCGCCTCGGCTGCATCATGCATATTGCGGTGAAAATGTATATCGGTATGGCTTTGAATTTTGTTTTCGCAGCCCATAGAAGCGCGAAGCATAGCAAAATCAATTTGGCCTTCTTTAACCAGCCGCCAGTCTATGTTTCCTTGGAATGCAGTACAGTCTACACCCTGATAAATTGTCATAATCAAACCCCTTCTCCGCCGCAGGATGCCTGTATCCAACCGCGGCGGTGGTAGGACACGGACTTTATACGATTAAACCTTTACTAATTTATGCACATTTGTTGGTTAACGTGTTTGTCCGGCTCATAAACGGCTAACCTTTGTTTGCTTAACGGAATATAATGTATTAAATACTTGTAAAGGAGGTATTTATTAATATATGGAATTTCTGGTTGCGGGGCTTATTTTGGTATTGTTGTTTTTCGGCGCAATTTGCCTATATGAGAATAAGCTTGGAAAAATTGCCGGAATAATCGTATCAGTTA
>JAQVFM010000068.1 GCA_028697255.1 Oscillospiraceae bacterium | reverse complement strand
TTTGCAATATTATTACTCTGCCAGTATATTTTCCGTGAAGTAATCCTCCATTTTGTTATCATCGTAGTAAAAAACTTGTATTTTTCGCCGTTCTAATGACTAATGCATGTCTTTTTTTGCTTAATTTTATATCATATATATCATTAAAATTCACATTTAAAAAACAAACCATATTATATACATTAGAGTTTTCAATGATATAGGGTCTATTATCTAAAACAAGGCACTCTATGTTTCGTAGAGTGCCTTGTTTCTTGTATAAGCTTGTTCATAGCCGCTTTTATTTATAAATATATTCAAATTTCAATACACATGGAAAGTGAAACTGGGAAATTTTAAGAAAATGGTTTGTAGTTTTTACTAAATTCAGATATAATAGAGGCAATGAATTCGAATATATTTATTACAGGAGATATAGGTTGTGGATTTTAAAAGTATTGTTGCGCCTGTCTACTCGCAGATTGCACTCGACATAGCATTGCGAATATCCCGTGGCGAAATTAAAGAAAATACAAAGTTATACGGCCGTTCAGTTTTAGCCTCTCAATACGGAGTTTCCCCCGAAACAATACGACGTGCTATGAAGCTATTGGAAGATATGAAAATCGTGGAAACTCGTGAAAGTAGAGGTTCCGTTGTTCTTTCTAAAGAAAAAGCGAAAGACTACGTCAATAAATTTAGCGAACACAACGATATTCGTGCAAAACAGCGCAAGCTTAAAGAGTTGTTGCGCGAACACGAAAAGTTATCTCGTCAAATCAACGAGGCCGCTTCTTCAATTGTGCGGATTAATGAACATTTTACAATCACCTCACCTTTTACTACCTATGAAGAAGTTATTCCTGATACTTCACCGCTTATTGGTAAAAACCTCGGCGAAGTCCATTTTTGGCAACAAACAAGTGCAACTGTCATTGCGATACGCCGCGGTGATCAGATTATATTATCGCCTGGCCCTTATGCCACATTGATGGCAAATGATATAATTATCTATATAGGAGATACAAAAAGCGTGGAAGCCGTAACATCCTTTATTAACGGTTGATTAAGCTGCACACAGTGGACCATAGTCCGTTTTTTAGCGGATTATGGTCTTTTTTATGGTTTGACAAATGACAACTTGTGTATTAGAATGAAGTTGTCACTTTAAAGTTTTACATTTTTTGTCAGTCGGAGGTATTTATGATTACTTTTAAAAATGTAAGTAAAAGTTATGGTCGTCAGGTTGTTTTAGACGATCTAAGCTTTGAGATTAAACAGGGGCAGTTCGTTGTATTAATTGGCCCTAGCGGTTGTGGTAAGACAACCACATTAAAAATGATAAATCGTCTTATTGAACCTAATAGCGGAGAAATTTATATTAATGGTGTCAATATAATGCGGCAAAATCCTGTGGAGCTAAGACGTAGCATTGGCTATGTTATTCAGCAGATTGGGTTATTCCCGAACATGACGGTTGAACAAAACATTGCTGTTGTACCAAAACTTCTCAAATATCCTAAAGAACGCTGGAAACCTATTGTGCGCGAGCTTCTTGAATTGGTAAATATGCCGTATGAGGAGAACGCACACAAATATCCATCGGAGTTGTCGGGAGGGCAGCAGCAGAGGATTGGCGTTTTACGTGCGTTAGCCGCTTCTCCGCCCATAGTTCTTATGGATGAGCCATTTGGTGCTTTAGATCCTATTACCAGAGACTGTTTACAAGAGGAAGTAAAAAAAATACAGAAAAAGCTAAAAAAGACTATTGTGTTTGTTACTCACGATATGGAAGAGGCACTTAAACTGGCGGATACCATTGTGTTTATGAACGAAGGAAAAATTGTTCAGATGGCATCTCCGGAAGAAATGCTTCGCAATCCTGCGGACAATATAGTCAGAGAATTCATGGGACGGCATATGCAAGGTGGAGAGTCGCCAGATCTTTATGTAGAGGACGTAATGCGCACACGTATTTTGAAGGTGCCTAAAACTCTGCGTACACTGGAATGTATTGATCGTATGGATAGATGGGAAGTTAATTCGGTGATTGTTATTAATGATGATGAAACATATGCCGGTACTGTATCATTGGAAGATATTCATAAACAGGGCAAACCCGGGCGCGAGATAGGAGAGTTGATTACAGAAGAAACGCCAACCGTTTCGCGGTTTTATAAAGCTCAGGAGGTATTTGATCAGCTGCTTACCTCTCCGTGTAAATATTTGGTGGTACTTAATGACGACCGCACCGTTGCTGGTCTTGTAACACGAACAAGCATGACAAAGGCTGTGGGTAAGGCTTTGTGGGGAGCGGAGATATCATGAATTTTATAGTATTTGTAAATGAACATTATACCGAAATCCTAACAAGTATACTGCAGCATATTTATTTAGTATTTTTTTCAGTTATGATCGGAATTTTATTTTCGATACCTGCCGGAATTTTATTATCAAGGCACAAAAAAGCAGCCGAAAAGATTTTGGCTGTGGTTAGCATTGTGCAAACTATTCCCGGCCTTGTAATGCTTGGATTGGCACTGCTGATATTTGGCGTTGGCAACACACCGGCACTTGTAGTATTGTCTATTTATTCGGTACTTCCGATTTTGCGCAATACCTACACGGGGTTAACTGAAGTTCAGCCGGGTTTGATAGAGGCAGGGCGCGGAATCGGAATGACACTGTCTCAGCTTCTTTTTCGCGTACAACTACCATTAGCAATGCCGTCGATTATCAGTGGAATTCGGATTTCTACTGTATATATTGTTAGCTGGGCGGCATTGGCAGGACTAATCGGTGCCGGTGGTCTTGGAGATTTGATTTGGACCGGTCTTTCAACATATAACACAAACTATATTTTAGCTGGGGCAATACCATCCGCGATTCTTGCCTTTTTGTTCAGCGGTATAATAGGCGGAGTTCAACGTTTAGCTACGCCACGCGGATTAAGGGGGAGTACAGCTTGATTGACTTAATACCATTTATTTTAGAACATCTTGTTATTGTTCTTGTAGCTACCGGAATATCTGTTGTTATAGGTATTGTACTTGGTATTGTTGCCTACTGGCTGCGTTTTACCGCTCAGCCCATTCTGTGGTTTTCTGAAGCGGTGCAAACAATTCCTGCTCTTGCACTTCTCGCAATACTTATGATCCTGTTCGGGCTTGGCAATACAACAATTATTGCAGGACTTACTCTGTACGCGCTGCTGCCGATTGTACGCAATACCCACACCGGTTTAATCTCTGTTCCCGCCGCAATTAAGGATGCAGCACGTGGCATGGGCATGTCTAAATTGCAGCGATTATTTCGAGTTGAGCTACCACTGGCATTCCCGCTGGTTTTTTCAGGAATAAAGATTTCGGTGGTAAATTCACTTTCTATTGCGGTAATGGGTGTGCTAATTGGTGCTGGTGGTTTGGGATACCCGATTTATCGAGGAATCCAGACGCAGAATTTAAGACAAATTATGAGTGGTGCAATTCCGGTTATGATAATGGCAATTTTATTTGATTTTCTGATGTCCGCTATTGAAAGGCGTCTAACTAAACATGCTAAATAATTTTATTTTAGAAAGGACTGGTTTTGTGAAACAATCAAACATGAAAGTAATTGCATTAGTAGTGGCATATGTACTAATGTTTACCGTTATGCTTACGGGGTGCTCTTCCTCTAATGCAATTACCATAGGCTCAAAGGATTTCAGCGAAAATATTGTGCTGGGAGAAATATTTGCCCAGCTGATAGAAGCCAAAACAGACCTTAAAGTCAACCGCAAACTAAATATGGGTGGGACCTTCGTTAATTTTGAAGCAATCAAAAATGGCCAAATTGACATATATCCCGAGTATACCGGTACAGCTTTGACAGCACAGCTTAAAATGGATGTCATTACCGATTCCGATGAGGCATACCGTGTTGTATCCGAAGAATTTGATAAGCAGTTCAATATCAAATGGCTAAAGCCCCTCGGTTTAAACAACACGTATACTATTGCGGTTTCTAAAGATGTATATGAGAAATACGGTGTTGAGACCTTCAGCGACCTTGCCGCTGTTTCACAGAACCTTGTTTTTGGAGCAGAGCATGAATTTTTTGACCGTCAGGATGGTTTTGATGGTTTAGTTGAAACTTATGGAATGAAATTTAAGGGCGATCCTAAAAAGATGAATGTATCCTTAAAATATCAGGCGATAGGAAACGAGGATATCGATGTAACAGATGCATTTGCAACAGACGGTCAGATTAAACAGTATGACCTCAAAATTTTAAAAGACGATAAAAACTTTTTCCCACCATATTATGCATCCCCCATCATTCGTAAAGAAGCTTTA
>JAQVFM010000030.1 GCA_028697255.1 Oscillospiraceae bacterium | reverse complement strand
TAAGCAATCTTTCACTGCTTTTATTGCATATTCCGGGAGTCGGCAACACAATATTTGTAAATCGTGAAAAAACATTGTTTTATTACAGGATGGCAAGAACTCTGGAGTTTTGGAACTGATGCTGCTATAAAATATTATCAAGAGACGGCGATTCATATAAGGCAAGGTTTGAAAGCATACTGCGGCATTTGGCAAGCTCGGCAGCAAAATAATGTCTATCGCCCGCTTTTAAAAGTGCGGGCAAAGCCGCTATTGTTTCCTCTATACTGGTAATGTCCGAGTGACGCATGAACAAAGGGAACAAACGTGACTTTGCTTTGAATTCATCAACAAAACTCTCAGAAAGAACAAGGCATTGCTCATAATCTTGGCTCTCAAAGGCCTCCTTTATGTCGTCGGCCATAACGCTAAATTTATTAACTGTTTGTGTTTGAATGGCGATCGCTGTGCCGCACATAGCGGTAACTAAAAGCAATATTATGAGTGCAACGAAAATGCGTTTCATGCTGTTTGCTGCCCCTTTTTAATGAGATGATAGGTGCGGTTTCTGTCTGCCATTAGCAAAAATACGTCTTTTATCGAGCAGGAATTTTCTTTAAGCACTAAGTTTAACCAATTATCGTCTAACTCGCATACGTTTAAGCCCCACTGTGACAGCTTACCGTCACTGATAATTATCATCGGAAGACCGTTATCGGGGATATTAAGGTTCATGTCGTTACAGGTTACTTGCCTGCTACCGGGTTTGAGTAAAACACTGATTTTGCCGTTGGGTTCAACAATTACGTACTGAACGTCGCGTATGTCAAAAATTGACTGCTGGCGAAGCGACTCCATCAAATCTTCCATTGTCATGCGCAGGCTTTTCATTGCTTTGATATCTACTTTTCCGTCATCTACTATAATTTTGGATTTGCCGCCTATAAATCGTTGAAAAAGCGCAACCTTTAGCATTAGACCCGAAAATAAAAGCTCAAGCGCGACAAGTATCATTATCGGGACTATGCCGTAAAGCAGGGGCATTCCGTTTTCCTGCATCGGCACAGCGGCCAAGTCGGAAATAAGCAATGTGATAACAAGCTCGGCGGGTTGCAGCTCGCCAAGCTGTCTTTTTCCCATTATTCGCATGGCTGCGATAATGAATAAGTATATTATCACGGTGCGTATTGCGACTATCAACAAAAAAAACACCCCGCGAATAGTATTGACATCGGCAATCGCTACTATTCGCAGGGCGTTTTTGCAAACGGCGCGGTGAGGACACCGCGCCCTACGGTTGTTTATGCCCAGCGGGCCTTTGAGTTATAAGGCAAATGCTTTATATCTGTATTTAATATTTCGTTGTACCGATGCATGGCACGCTCAACGGCCTTTTCCCACGACAAGTAAACATGTTTGCCTGCGTTTATACCGACTTGCTTTAAGTCCTCACGGCTTTGACAGGCGTCTGCAAGCACGTCAGCACAGGAATCGGCATTTTCTTCGGCAAGATAGCCTGAGAATTTGTGCTCTACACCCTCTGCGGCACAGCTTCCGCGTACAAGCAATGTCGGACAGCTGCATGCCGCTGCCTCCTTGACAACTATACCTGAGGTGTCGTAGGTTGACGGGAACAAAAACACGTCGGCAACACTATAAAAAACACGCAGGTATTCGCGGTCGTATATGGGGCCTGTAAACACGGTGCAATCCGATATTTTTAAATTGTCGGCATACTTTTTAATTTCCGGAAGATCAAATCCGCTGCCAATCATAAACGCTCTGAACGAAATGCCCTTGTCTTTTAAGATTTTAAGCGTATCAAGAATCAGTTTTATATTTTTATACCACATCATGCGGCCGACAAACAAAAAAACAAATTCGTCATCGCGCAATGCATATTTATCGCGAAGCTTGCCGGTTTGCTCATCATCGGCCTTGCCAAACGCAAAATCGGTTCCATTTTCCATAACAAGGTAGCCGCCGCGGTATCCAATATTGCGCAATGCTTTGCCGCAGCCTTCTGACACAACCCATATTTCGTCTGCGTTGTTAATGTTTTCAAGGATAAAGCGCATTGCAATTCTGCGAAACCCTGACAAGGATATGCGCTTTGATATATCGATTTCAAACTTTGTATGATATGTGAGAACAACGGGAACACGGGGAAAACGGTTAATATTTTGCACCAAAACGGATGAGGCAAACGGCGCATGTACATGCATCAGGTCGAAGTGCTTTCGTCTTAGCTTTAACAGTGTTTCAATATTAAACGGGTTACCAGCGCGATACCCTATTCTTTTATCAAGGGGTATAGATTGGTAACGGAATACCTCAAACGGATAGTCATCGACAACACCCTTGTACTCCGGTGTGACTACAGTGACATCACAATGATTATTTAAAACCATCGCATAATTTTTTACTGCCTGTGCAACTCCGTCTATTGTCGGAGGAAACGAGTCGTTAAACAGTCCTATTTTTAATCTGCTCATTTTTAATCCCGCACCTTATTGATATTTGTATATATTTTACATTAAATTTTGTTTTGGTTCAAGCCGATTTCTTAAGGAATTCAAAATAGTGGTTTAAAATTCATTGAATATCCGCTATAATAATTATAAATCACTCTTACGGCTGCCGCGGAAGGTGGAAAAAGATAATGGCTAAAAGCTATATGGTGTCGTTAAATGATATAATTAAGGAGTCTGCGCTTGAAACAATTTATATGCCTGTAAAGCCTGACGATATTCTGATTGCATGCGCGGACATAAACCGTCCGGGCTTGCAGCTTGGCGGGTATTTCGATTATTTTGATAGCAACCGCATACAAGTTTTCGGGAAAAGCGAAATAGGGTATTTAGACGATCTTGACGAAGAAACCTGTAATATTAGAATTGATGATTTTGTTTCGCGCCGGCCTCCCGCAATAATTTTATGCCGTAAGCTTGACGTTATTCCAATGCTAAAGGAGTGCTGTGTAAAATACAGTGTGCCTTTATTGCGCACGGGTGAGACCACATCAAGCTTTATGGCGTCGCTTATCGCATTTCTCAATGTGCAGCTTGCTCCGCGCATTACCCGTCACGGAGTTTTTATCGAAGTATACGGAGAAGGCATTTTGCTTGTCGGCGACAGTGGCGTCGGAAAAAGCGAAACTGCTATAGAGCTTATCAAACGCGGCCACAGGCTAATAGCCGACGATGCGGTCGAAATAAGGCGTGTATCATCAAAAACTCTTGTAGGATCAGCACCCGACAATATCCGGCATTTTATTGAATTAAGAGGCATTGGTATTGTAAATGCGCGCCGCATTTTTGGTATGGGTTCGGTCAAAATTACAGAAAAAATCGATATGGTTATTCAGCTTGAGCATTGGGATAACAATAAGACATATGATAGAATCGGGCTCGACAACGAATTTGCCGAGATATTGGGTATTAAAGTGCCAATGCTAAATATTCCGGTAAAACCAGGTCGCAACCTTGCTATAATCATCGAGGTGGCGGCAATGAATAACAGACAAAAAAAGATGGGCTATAATGCGGCAGCAGAGTTGATGCACAATCTCGGTATCGAAGCGAAGAGTGACCCGCCGTCCGAGGCGAGTCTTATATTCAGTATTGATGAAAGGTCAGATAAATTTTGAAACCTTGTAGCGAGTTTAACGTTGTTGCCGACTTGCACTGTCATACACTTGCAAGTTCGCATGCATACAGTACAATCACCGAGCTTGCTAAGGCGGCAGCCGAGCGTGGTCTTGTTGCCATCGGTTGTACCGACCACGGCGTAGCAATGCCCGGTTCGCCCCACCCTTGGTATTTTGGCAACTTAAAAGACCTACCCGATAAGATTGAAGGGGTAAGAGTGCTTCAAGGTGTTGAAGCCAATGTTGTCGATTTTGACGGGCGTCTGGACATGGATAACGGTATTTTAAAAAGACTTGAGCTTGTTATTGCCTCAATGCACGGCGGGCTTATGCCCAAAGGTTCGGTTGAGCAATGCACAAACGCATGGCTTGGCGTTGTCAATAATCCGCATGTCGATATCATAGGTCATTCGGGCGAGCCGGCGTTTGCATATGATTATGAAACCGTGCTTAATGCAGTTAAGCAAAACGGCAAGGTGGTGGAGCTCAACGAGCATAGCTTTAATGCTCGGCCTCAATCTATTAACAACTGTATTCGCATAGCAAAGCTTTGCAAGGATTTGGGCGTTTTTGTCTCGGTCAATTCCGATTCCCATTTCCATGACACGGTAGGCAAGTTTGAGCGTTGGAAGCAAATTCTTAGTGATATTGATTTTCCTTGCGAGCTTATAATTAACAGTGATAAAGAAATATTGACTACATTTTTAAAAAACAGAGGCATCAATTTTTAAAACAATTCTATTGCTGATCTTGCGATGGTATAATGTATATAGTATAAAATATTTGGGTGCTGAACAGTTAATTTTTTGGAGGGGTATTATGCGGTATGACAACTTGGCAAGTTCTTTTCTAAGGCTTGGCTGTAAGGTCGAGATGAATGCTCCAATGTCGCGCATAACCTCCTTCCGTATAGGTGGTCCTGCGGATTTACTTGTGACTGCGAGCAATTATAACGATGTTATCTCGGTAAAACAAATTTGTGAAAGTCAATCAATCCCACTAACATATATGGGGAACGGATCAAACATGCTGGTTTCCGATAAAGGTGTGGACGGTATTGTATTACGAATGGACTCAAAAACAGGCGAACCGGCGATCGAAAACGATCTTGTAGTCTGTTCGGCCGGTGTCTCCTTAAAAAAACTTTGTACTTTTTCAAAGGATGCAGGGCTGTCGGGTTTGGAATTTGCATATGGCATTCCCGGTTCAGTTGGAGGAGCCGTATATATGAACGCGGGCGCGTATGGAGGACAATTTTCTGATGTCGTACAATGGGTCGACGCGCTTTTTCCGGATGGGCAAATTCGCAGGGTTGATACGCAAGGACTAAAGTTTGGGTACCGTCACAGCGTTTTTATGGAAAACGGCGCGATTGTTATGGCGGCCGCATTTCGTCTAACCTGCGATTCGCCTTCAAGCATTGCAGAGCGCATGGATGAGTTTATGCGCCGGCGACGTGACAAACAACCGCTTGAATACCCCAGTGCGGGCAGCTTCTTTAAACGCCCCGAGGGTTTTTATGCCGGGGCACTTATTGAAGGCAGCGGTCTTAAAGGTTTTAGCGTCGGCGCGGCACAGGTAAGCGACAAACACGCGGGATTTATTATAAACCGCGGCGGTGCTACCTGTGATGAAGTAATTCGCCTTGCCGAGATTGTGACAAAACGCGTGCTGCTCGATAGCGGTATTACGCTTGAACCCGAAGTACGCTTTGTAGGCAGGAACTAATACTGCGTAAAATTCAGGAAGTAGGTAAAACGTTGGAATTTATTATTGTTACAGGACTTTCAGGCGCGGGCAAATCCCGTGTTGTGACATCACTTGAGGATATTGGTTATTATTGCGTCGATAATATGCCGCCAAAACTCTTGCCCAAATTTGCCGAGCTTTGCATACAATCGGAGGAAAACCTCTCGCGCGTTGCGATGGTAGTTGATGTACGAGGCGGCCAAATGTTCGGCGATTTATTTGATGCTCTTTTGTCAATACGCAATATGGGCAGTGACTATAAAATACTGTTTCTTGATTGCGACGACCAGGTTCTTGCGCGGCGGTATAAGGAAACAAGGCGGCAGCACCCTTTGGTGTCAACCGGGTATACCAACGTTTTAGATGCAATTGCTGCTGAAAGGGAGCTGCTTAAAGCCCTGTTTGACAGGGCTGATTATCTTATCGATACCACACATATGACGCCTGCACAGCTAAAAGAGCGTGTCAACGGCTTGTTTTACGGTGGCATGCAGGCGATGATGGTTCAGTGCCTTTCATTCGGGTTTAAATACGGTTATCCGTCCGAGGCCGATTTAGTGTTTGACGTGCGCTGTTTTCCTAACCCGTTTTATGAGCCCGAGCTAAAAAATAAAACGGGACTGGACAAAGATGTTCGTGATTTTGTTATGAACAATAATGAGGTTAAGGGTTTTATAGAACGGCTTTATCAGTTGATTGACTATCTTCTTCCGTTGTACCAAAATGAAGGCAAGAGCCAGCTTATTATGTCGATAGGGTGCACGGGCGGTAAACACCGATCAGTGGTGCTTGCCGAAGCACTTTGCCAGCACATAGAGGAACAGGGCTATCGCGTTGCCGTAAATCACCGCGATATTGGCAAGCTCTGAAAAATAAAACTTTGTTTCGGTCTGCATCGTATTAAATATTGCTAACAGTATTAATATGGCATACCGTTTTGGGAGGAATGCGATATGTCGTTTTCATCAAGTGTAAAGCAAGAGCTTGCGGCTAAGGTGCCCAAGCAATCCTGTTGCGCCGTCGCACAGGCATATGGGCTTTTAGAATTCGGCTATTCTTTTTCGGCATCTTTTATATCTCTCAAAACCGAAAACAAGGCGGTTGCCGCCGTATATCGCTCCTTTACAATAACTGTATGCGGACTTGAGCCTCGGTCAATCACAGAGTCAGCCAGCGCCAGCGGTATAATTACGATTAAAATACCTTCAAAACCGGACCGAATTCGTGTTATTGAGCGTTTTGGACATGCTTCAACCGATATATCGATACGAATTAACCGAGCAAATTTTGAATGTGACGACTGCGCCGCCGCATATTTACGCGGGGCATTTTTATCGTCGGGTGCCGTGACAGATCCCAACGTTGATTATCACCTTGAATTGAGCACATCTTTTCATCGGCTTAGTCTTGATATGATAACACTAATGGGCGAGTTAGGATTTAAGGTGCGTCTGGTGAGGAGAAAGGGAAACAATATTATTTATCTGAAAGAGAGCGAGCAGATTGAGGATTGTCTTACGTTAATGGGCGCAAACAACTCCACGTTGGAGCTTATGCGCGTTAAGATGATTAAGGATATCAGAAACAAAGCAAATCGAATTACAAACTGCGAAAGTGCCAATATCGACAAAACGGCAGCGGCATCGGCAGAGCAGATTGCAGCTATACGCAGAATTGAAAGCCGGCAAGGACTTAACAGCTTGCCGGACGAGCTTAAAGAACTGGCTTTACTGCGGCTTGAAAATCCTGATATGTCTTTAAGAGAGCTTGGTGAAAATCTTAATAAACCGCTCAGCCGTTCAGGAGTCAGCCATCGTATGCGCCGCTTGATAGAATTGGCACAAAAATAAGTACAAGTAAAGGAAGTTTTATTAATGTCCGGCTTTGTTCATCTACATGTGCACAGTGAATACAGCTTGCTTGACGGTGCATGCCGTATTAACGAGCTTGTTGCGCGTGCGCTTGAGCTTGGGCAAACAGCAGTATCTATAACCGACCACGGTGTTATGTACGGTGCAATCGATTTTTATAAGCAGGCAAAAAAAGCCGGTATAAAGCCGATTATCGGCTGTGAGGTGTATGTAGCAGCGCGCTCGCGATTTGATAAAATACATGAATTAGACAGCGAGCATGCTCATCTTGTCCTGCTATGCAAAAACCAAACGGGTTACAAAAATTTGATAAAGCTCGTGTCGTCGGCATATATTGAGGGGTTTTACAGTCGCCCGCGGATTGATCGTGATCTTATTACAAAATACCATGACGGTCTTATTGCGTTATCCGCGTGTCTTGCGGGGGAAATTCCGCGCGCGCTGATGCGCAGCGATTATGATGCAGCAAAAGAAACTGCACTTTGGTATAAAAATCTGTTAGGAAAGGATTTTTATATTGAAATACAAGATCACGGTCTTGATGAACAACGCATTTTAAACCCACAGCTTATACGGCTTGCTCGGGAAACCGGCATTCCTTTGGTTTGCACCAACGATGTGCATTACCTTTCACGCGACGATGCGCTTATGCAGCGTATTCTTTTGTGCATTCAGACAAACACCACAATAGAAAATCCGCCCGAAATGGGGTTTGCAACAGATGAGTTTTATCTCAAATCCGAAAACGAAATGCGCGCATTATTTCCCGATATTCCGGAGGCGTTTGACAATACGATAAAAATTGCCGAGCAATGCAATGTTGAGTTTGAGTTTGGAAACATAAAGCTTCCGCGCTTTAATGCACCCGGAGGCGACAGCACGGCTTTTTTCAGAAGGCTATGCTATGACGGGCTAACAAAACGGTACGGTGAGCATCCCGACAGTGATATTGTCAAGAGACTGGAATACGAGATATCGACGATTGAGCGAATGGGTTATGTGGATTATTATTTGATTGTATATGATTTTATAAACTACGCAAAAAAGAGCGGTATTCCGGTAGGCCCCGGCAGGGGTTCGGGCGCAGCAAGCCTTTGCGCATACTGCATAGGTATAACAGGAATAGATCCCATAAAATATAACCTGCTGTTTGAAAGGTTTTTAAACCCCGAACGTGTCAGCATGCCAGACTTTGATATTGATTTTTGCAACGAAAAGCGTCAGCTTGTAATTGACTATGTGATTGACAAATACGGTTCGGATCATGTGGCTCAGATTATCACATTCGGAACAATGGCGGCGCGCGCGGCTATCCGTGATGTGGCACGGGCGATGGGACTGCCGTATGCTTTAGCTGACAGGACAGCAAAGCTTATTCCGTGGGAGCTTGGTATGACCATCAAAAAAGCGGTCAACCAATCACCGCAGCTGTCACAGCTTGCACAAAGTGATGCGCAGGTTAACAAGCTTTTAAACATGGCAGAAAGGGTAGAGGGCATGCCGCGCCATGCCTCAACACACGCCGCGGGAGTAGTAATAACCGACAGGCCTGTAAGCGATTATGTGCCGCTCTGCCTTAACGGCGAGCTTATAGCGACCCAGTATCCGATGAACATACTTGAGGAACTCGGACTTTTGAAAATGGACTTTCTTGGTCTTAGAAACCTAACTGTTATAGATCACGCACAGCACATGATACGGCGCCGCTCACCTGATTTTGATATCCATTCTTTGCCGATGGATGACGCCGAGGTGTTCGCTATGCTGTCGCAGGGCAACACAGAAGGTGTATTTCAATTTGAATCGGCAGGAATGAAACGTGTGCTGTCAGGACTTCGTCCCGAGTGCTTTGAGGATTTGATAGCTGTTATTTCGCTTTATCGGCCCGGTCCGATGGATTCAATTCCGAAATATATTAACAATCGCCATCACCCGGAACAGATACGCTATGCGCATCCGTTGCTAAAACCCATACTCGAGGTTACAAACGGCTGTATTGTCTATCAGGAACAAGTGATGCAGATTTTCAGAGAATTGGCTGGCTATTCTTTAGGGCGTGCGGATATTGTGCGTCGCGCAATGTCAAAAAAGAAGCACGATGTGATGGAGCGCGAGCGTCGTATATTTATAGAGGGGCTTGTTGGTGCTGACGGTGAAATTGAGGTTGAGGGCTGCAAACGACGAGGGGTTTCACCCGGCGTTGCCGAAAAAATATTTAATGAAATGTCCTCATTTGCGTCTTATGCCTTTAACAAAGCGCACGCCGCCGCATATGCACTTGTGGCATATCAAACTGCTTATCTCAAATGCCACTATCCTCGGGAGTATTTTGCCGCGCTGCTGACAAGTGTGTTTGATGGCAGCGGAAAAGTGGCAGCATATATTGCCGAATGTGAAAAACTCGACATTAAAGTGCTGCCGCCATCGGTGAATTTCAGCGATGCGGGCTTTACCGTGAACGACGATGGGATACGGTTTGGACTGCTTGCGGTAAAAAATCTGGGCAGAGGTCTGATTGCCGAGCTTATACGCGAAAGGGAGCAGGAGGGCGAATTTTCAAGCTTTTATAATTTTTGCAAGCGAATGTCGGTAAAACGCGAGTTTAATATCAGAGCGCTTGAAAGCCTTATAAAATGCGGTGCGTTGGATGGGCTGGACGCAAACCGACATCAGATGCTTGAGGCCTCGGAAAGCATATTAATACAGCTTGATAAGCAGAACAAGCGAAACTTATCGGGGCAGATAGGTTTGTTTGACAGCGTAGACATTTCAGAATATGACGATAATGCTTTGCCCGATTTAACTGAATACTCATATAACGAACTGTTAGCAATGGAAAAAGAGGTAACCGGCTTATATATTACCGGCCATCCGCTAACTCCTTACGCGAAAATTTTTACCGACTACCGGGTTAACCGCACAGACGCAATTTTGACTGCATTTGAGGATGGAACCGGAGATTATAATGATAAAGACCAAGTGACATTATTGGGAATGGTTGCAGATGTGAACCAAAAGACCACGCGCAGCAATTCGGTTATGGCTTATGTGACGTTTGAGGATTTATACGGCTCAATTGAGCTTTTGGTGTTTCCCAGTGTGTTGACAAAATATTTTTCGCTGATAAAGCCGGGCGAGATTATTTTGGTGCGCGGGCGCATAAATGCAAGGGAGGACGAGCCGCCTAAGATAATTGCCGACTATTTTGAATATGCGCCCCGTGTTGATAAGGTTGACGAATTAAGACCTCAAAAAAGAAAAAGGAGTACGCCGCCCGGTCTTTATCTGCGCGTCTCCTCAGAACAGAGTGAGGAATATCGCCGTGCTTGCTTGATTACGTCCGTTTTTGAGGGTTCGGTTCCTTTGTACATACGGTTTGACGATAAAAAAAAGCTTATGCGCGCCCCGAAAAGCATGTTTGTTTCGCCAAACGATGTTATGCTTGAGGAACTGAAACGCCTTTTGGGCCATGATAATGTTGTTTTAATTGACTGATACATCTATTGTCCATATAGAAGTAACAAATGTCCAGCTAACATCCCTTGCGCTTATTCAAGCCGGTAGTGTATAATTATAGAAATATTTAAAGACCCGCATTGAGCCAACCGTATTAATACGCCTTTTTTTGGTATTATAATAGAGATTTGGCATGCAGTTGTTAAGGAGAGGATCCCAGTGTCTGTTAAAAAAATTGCAGTATTGACGAGTGGCGGTGATGCACCCGGAATGAATGCCGCCATACGCTCGGTTACACGTACCGCATTAAATAGGGGGGTTGATGTATTCGGAGTTTACCGCGGATTTAACGGACTGATTAACTCTGATATATTCCCGATGAATTTACGCAGTGTTTCGGATATTATCCATCGCGGCGGTACAATGCTGTATACTGCCCGTTGTCCCGAATTTAATACCGAGCAGGGTGTGCAGAAAGCCGTAGAAGTGTGCCGTGACAACGGCATTGAGGGAGTCGTAGTGATTGGCGGTGACGGTTCATTTCGCGGAGCGCGTGACTTAACTAAGCGTGGGATGCCCTGTGTCGGCATTCCCGGCACAATAGATAATGACATTTCTTGCTGTGATTATACAATAGGCTTTGACACCGCAATGAATACCTGTATGGATATGGTGGACAAGCTGCGTGATACGGCTCAGTCCCATGACAGATGCAGTGTTGTTGAGGTAATGGGACGCAACGCCGGTTATTTAGCACTTAATGTGGGTATTGCTGTCGGTGCTACATCAGTATTAGTACCCGAAATACCATATGATTTTGAGCGCGATATTTTAAAACGTATGAACACCACCTCGTATACAGGCAAAAAGCATTTTATTGTCGTGGTTGCCGAGGGAGTTGGCGGTGTGATGGAGCTTTCCGAAAAAATCGAGAAACTCACCGGCATAGAGAGCCGAGCAACAATATTAGGTCATGTGCAGCGCGGAGGCTCTCCGACCGTGCGAGACCGCGTACTTGCAAGCGAAATGGGTCATCATGCGGTAGAACTGCTGCTTGAGGGTAAGAGTAACCGTGTTGTTTCATTCCAAAATGACAAAATTCTTGACTTTGATATTGAGGTTGCTCTTGAAATGAAAAAACCATTTGATTTTGAACTTTACAATATGGCGCACGAAATTTCGATATAACGGGAACGGTGATGCTAATGGAGCATATCCGGTTATTCGATGTACCAAAGACATATAAAGGTGACAAGCGGGCGGCGGCTGTTTTGGTTGCCGCCGGTAGTTTTGCGCGAATGAATGGCATACCCAAGCAGTTGCATGAAATTGACGGTATGCCGGTAATTGCACATACAATAAGCGCGTTTGAACAAGCAGAACATATCAGAGAAATTGTACTTGTTGCAAGACAGCAGGACATACAGGCCTTTTGCAATATTTGCAGACAATATGGTTTTAAAAAGGTTATTGCCGTAACAGAAGGTGGGCAAACACGCCAGCAATCTGTTATTAAGGGCGTTGAAATATTAAGCTCATCGCCTTACATCGCCATACACGACGGCGCACGCCCGTTGATTAGACCGCAAAAAATCGACGAGGTTGTCGAGGCCGCCTGGCGCTTTGATGCCGCCGCTGCTGCTGTTTTGGTTAAAGATACCGTTAAAATAGCGGATGACGATGGCTTTATCATGCACACTCCCGAACGTAGTCGGCTGTGGTTTGTGCAAACTCCTCAGGTTTTTGAAACGCAGTTGTTTTTACACGCCATAGAAACGGCATCTGCAAAAAATTATGACTTTACAGATGATTGCCAGCTTGTTGAAAATATAGGTCACAAGATATTTTTGGTAAAATCCGATTATGATAATATTAAAATTACCACGCCCGATGATATAGCGTATGTAAAAAGTATTATCAAAGCCAAAAATGTTAGGGGTTGACACTATGCGTATAGGGCATGGTTATGATGTACATCGGCTTGTTGCCGGGCGGCGGCTTATAATCGGGGGTGTTGACATACCTTTTAAAAAAGGTTTGCTTGGACATTCTGACGGCGATGTTTTGGCACATGCGATAACAGATTCGCTGCTTGGCGCGGCTGCACTTGGCGATATTGGCAAAATATTTCCCGACACTGACGACCGGTTTCGTGGAGCCGACAGCATGGCTTTACTTAATTATGCAGCACAAAGGGTTTGTTCGTCGGGATTTAGCATATCTAATATTGATGCAACTGTAATAGCACAGGCACCAAAATTAAGCACTCATATCCAACAAATGCGTAGTCGGTTGGCTTTGGCATTGGGCGTTGATGTTTCAAAAATTAGTGTTAAAGCCACAACCGAGGAGGGGCTTGGGTTTTCCGGTGCGGGCGATGGGATTGCCGCACACGCCGTTTGTCTTTTGGAAGAAATTTAAACCGCGCAATGCAGCATGGCAATGCATTTGTAGGGAGCGCCGTCCTCGGCGTTCCGTTTTTTTATGCGGATAAATCAAATTCAGTGTGATATTTTACGGTGGCGATGAGGCATCGCGCCCTATTAATAGAGATGTAAATGTAGCGCGACAATGCGTTCTCTACACGAGTTAAGCATACAAAGCATATATTGGTATATGGAAGTCCATTTAATGGGGTGATTATATTGGGTTTGTGCTTTTATGTTAGTTCGATTACCAATGCTATGCGAGGAAAATCAATACTTGAACAAAACAATATACGGGCTTTTATAAACCGCTCACATGACGAATGCATAAATAATGGATGCGGTTACTGCATCATAGTTACATCTGATTTTGAAAAGGCAGAAAGGCTGCTTCGTTCAATCGGCATACGTATCCGAGACCAGAAATATGCAGATGATATGCCATGACAAAGCAAAAGCTGCATCAATGTATATATTTTGACAACGCCGCCACGACATGGCCCAAACCTATATCGGTAACCAAGGCTGTATGCCGTGCACTGACCGAATATGGGGCCAATCCGGGACGAAGCGGATATGCAATGGGCATTGCATCATCACACCAGATATTCCGTTGCCGTCAACTGGCGGCAGAATTTTTTAATCTTGACAATCCGGCCAATGTGGTTTTTGCTCAAAGCTGCACAATGGCTTTAAACATCGTGCTTAAAGGATTGCTAAAGAGCGGGGGACGAGTTATCGTATCAGATTTGGAGCACAATGCGGTTATGCGTCCGTTGCATGCGCTGTCTTTGTGCAAGCCTGCATACGATATTGCCCGCGTTACACCAGGCAACACGGAAAAAACCTTAGAGTCATTTCGCCGACTGATATGCTCCGATACCAAGGCCATTGTATGCCTACATGCATCCAATGTGTTCGGAATCAGGCTGCCTATACGGGAGCTTGGCAGACTTGCACATCAATATGGCATTCTGTTCATTGTGGACGGGGCCCAAAGCGCCGGCTTACTTCCAATTGATATGCAGGCCGACGGCATAGATTTCCTTTGCGTTCCGGGCCACAAAGGTCTTTATGGCCCGATGGGAATCGGCATGCTTTTATGCAATTGCAAACACTATTTGCCGCCGTTATTTGAAGGCGGAACGGGCAGCCTTTCGGCAGATCTATCACAGCCCGTCGAGCTTCCGGACAGATTTGAAAGCGGCACACCTAATACGGCAGGCATTTGTGGATTATGCGCCGGTATTGAGTTTGTAAAAAAACGCGGCATACAAAACATCTTAGAACATGAAATGCAAATCGTAAAATATATATACCATAGACTTGAAACCATGAAAGACGTTATTCTTTATACAGAGTATCCCGACATAGAGCGGTATTCGCCTGTGATAGCCTTTAATATTAAACACCGCCAAAGTGAAGACACAGCCGAAGCATTAGACCGCCGAGGCATTGCGGTGCGTGCCGGCCTGCATTGTGCACCAAGCGCACACAGGCACTTTAATACTCTCAATACCGGAGCGGTGAGGGTAGCACCAAGCGTGTTTACCACTATGAGGGATGCGCAGTATTTGTGTGATTGCATACGCGAAGAAGCTAATTGAGAATAGTAATACTCAAACGGTTTTGGGGATTGCAATAATCATATATTGTGATAAAATAAGAATTAGAATATTATCGAAAAAAAATTTACGGATGTGAACGAAGGGATGAATATTTGTGACTGATTGGTTAGCTGCCATATGGAATAGTGTGCTGGCGTTTCTTCGTTCAATTAACTGGTTTAGGGATACGCTTGATATTGCTCTTGTAGCATTTGTAATTTTCAACATAATAAAGCTTGTACGTGATTCACGCGCAGAGCAGCTTTTAAAGGGCATTCTGATTTTTGGTTTGGCCTTTTTATCCGCATGGCTCTTAGAGCTTCAAACGATGTACTTTTTGCTTAAGGCGGTATTTAATCAAAGCCTTATTGTATTGGTAATTGTCTTTCAACCGGAAATTCGCCGTGCGCTTGAACGTGTTGCACACTCGCGCTTAAGTCCAATTAGCATTTTTGGTATGAGCGACGAAGAAACCGAACTTGAAGTCCGGCGCTGGCAACGGTGCATTTCTGCAACCTGTGCAGCGATTGAAGAGCTTATAAAGCAAAAAATGGGTGTTTTAATTGTGTTCGAAAGGGCAACCAAGCTGGGCGAAATCATTAATTCAGGCACAATTGTCAACGCCGAGCCTACCCCTGAAATTATCAACAACATATTTTATAACAAGGCACCGCTTCACGACGGAGCTATCGTAATGCGCGACGGGAATATATATGCTGCGGGATGTATTCTGCCGCTGTCCGACAATCCGCAAATCAGTCGTGAGCTTGGCACGCGCCACCGTGCAGGTGTCGGCATGAGCGAAAATTCAGATGCTTTGGTTGTTATTGTGTCTGAGGAAACCGGAATTATATCAATGTCTGTGGGCGGAGAGCTCAAACGCAATTATACAATTGACGCGCTGCGAGTTGCACTTGAAAACGGGATGCTTTGGGACAGAACCCGCCGGGATAAGGATGGAGACGCAAAGTCCAAGAACCTGTTTCGGAGGTGGAAGTCCAAATGAGAATGAAAGTGTCGTTTAATAGGTTTCTTCATAATAAAAAGCTGATGGTTTTCTTTTCAATTATATCAGCAATTGCAATTTGGGCGGTCATTCACACAATGAGCAGCTCCGATGTCCGGACGTTTACGATTGATACTAATCTTGACCTTAGCGGCACGTATGCCGGCAATAACGGAATGAGAATTTTTTCTGCCTCCAGACAGTCTGTCGATGTGACCGTCAGCGGCAGTTGGTTTGTCATATATAATCTGTCAAAGACCGACATCAGGATAGAGGGCGATTACGGCGAAATTAAGGGTGTCGGCACATGGGACATTAACCTTATTGCTTATAAAAACAGCAGGGAAACCGATTATAATATCGTTGATGTATCGCCTGACATCGTGCGGGTGTTTTGTGATTTTGTCGATACGGTCGAAGTCAAGATTGAAGCTGACATCTCAGAGGTAAAAATAGATAAGTCTACCGGATACAGGCTTGGCGCACCTGTTATTGCTGCTGCGGGCGTCGAAAACAACACGATTACGGTTGAAGGACCCAAATCGGTTGTCAGCAGAATTGCATCTGTTTCGGCTGTGGTGGATGAGCCGGATACCATTTCCGAAGTCACGACATTTCCTGCGTCTTTAACAGCTTTTGATGAAAACGGCAACGTAGTGGATACGGAGCTGTGCACTTTTGTCGGGCTTGCCGAAGCAGGAAACAAAGTAAACATAACTGTGCCGGTTGAGGTCCAGCGCACGGTTAATTTCACTTACAGGCTAAATAACGTACCGACCGGATTCAAGAATTTGAGCAATTTCATAAAACTTTCGCCATCCTCCGTTGAAATTGTCGGTTCTCCCGAACAGGTCGAATCATTTGCCGATGATATTGCAAATCTTGGCTCGTTTGATTTCAACCATATAGGTCTTAACGACGCAGAAAAAGTTGTTACACTGAATATCCCCCAGGGAATACGAGTTATGGGAGGTACATCCGAGGTTTCTATTTCATTCGGCATAGAGGGCTTTAAATCAAAGACTGTCAGCATGACGTTAACAACAGTCAATACACAGGTTATTAAAAAACCGTCCGACCTAAGCTGGACAATGTCGCCCCAAAAAATCAATGTTACACTAATTGGAAACAGAAAATCAATTGATAAAATCAAGGATACTAATCTTTCGGCCGTCATTGACATGGCGGGCGACAACACAACAGGTGTGCGTGAATTCAGGGCTATAATCCGCATTTCGGATTATAATGATGTGTGGGTGTATTACGGCAAAGAAGAGCCCGGGGGGTATCCGGTGTTTTTGACGGTGTATTAACCTTGTTTTGCGTAATAATGTCAATATAAAAAGGCTGCGCGAAATCGCAGCCTTTTTATTTAACTAAAAAGCTTTTGAATCAAGGTGTGTCCCTGTTCGATAAATCGCCCTGTTTTATGTGCGCTGTCCTCGGTAAAGCTGTCAATACCCGACGAAGCGGCTGTGTCGTTTGTATAGAGCAGATAGGGGACAGGAGCATCACTGTGAGTGCGAATTGATAACGGCGTCGGGTGGTCGGGCAGAATTAAAACTCGGTATTGCTCGCCCATTTTATCAAGTGCTTTAATTAAAGGCTTTAAAACGCGGCTGTCAATATCTTCTATAGCCCGTATTTTGTTGATTGCTTGACCGCGATGACCGCATTCATCTGGAGCTTCGATATGTATATACACAAAATCACGGCCACATTTAAGCTGTTCTATGGCAGCGGCAATTTTGCCCTCGTAATTAGTGTCTATATAGCCTGTTGCTCCTTCAACCTCGCATACATGCATCCCGGTTAATTTGGCAATACCTTTAATTAAATCAACAGCTGAAACAACCGCACCGTCAATTTTAAAACGATCGTTAAAATTTTGAAATTTTGGACGGCTGCCTTGTCCCCAAAGCCAAACAGCGTTGGCCGGCCTTAATCCCGCCTTAATTCGATTTAAGTTAACGGGATGGTAGCGCAGCAACTCAGTGCTGCGTCGCATAATATCAAGCAGCGCATCGGCATTAGGATCACTTGGCAGGTGTTTTGCTATTGCTTTTCCTGTTATATCATGCGGTGGTGTTAGTTCAAATTCTGATTTTCCGTTATGCCATATCATGCAGTGTCGGTATGCCGTGCCGGTGTAAAAATCGAATTTCCCCCCACCAAATTCCGACTGAATGTCGGCAATTATTTTTTCTGCTTCGTCTGTATGTATATCGCCTGCACAGTAGTCTAACATTTTTTTATCGTTAAACTCGCCATCAGACAGGGTAACCAGATTGCATCGAAACGCGATATCACTTGGCTTTAGGTCAATGCCGAGATTAGCAGCCTCTAACGGGGCACGTCCGGTATAGCATTCACGCGTGTCATATCCCAACACCGTAAGGTTTGCAACGTCGCTCCCCGCGGGCATACCGTGTGGCACTGTGCGCACCATCCCGACTTCGCCAAACCGTGCAAGCTTGTCCATAACCGGTTTGTGTGCCAGCTCCATAGGCGTTTTGCCGTCCAAAGTCTTGCTTGGCATGTCCGCCATTCCGTCACACAGCACTGTTACATATTTCATTGAATAACTCCTCGCTTTAAAGGGTATGATAACCTATTATAAACCTATAAACCACAACAATAAATACTTTTTTGAAATTTTATGCTTTTTTATTCTTGAAGTTATATAAATACCGTGTTATAATATCGAAATTGAAAACACACGCGGGATTTTTTGCGTTCGGTGCTGCACTGAGCAGTCGTCGCAAGTTTAGTTCTGCGGAGGAAAAACCGGGAGGAAAAAACATGTCAATAGTATCTATGAAACAATTGCTCGAAGCTGGAGTTCATTTCGGACACCAGACACGCCGTTGGAACCCAAAAATGGCGCCCTATATTTTTACAGAGCGCAACGGCATTTACATTATCGATTTGCAAAAAACTGTGCGCAAGCTTGAAGAAGCGTATATGTTCATACGCGATTTGTCCGCAAACGGTGAATCGGTTTTGTTTGTCGGCACAAAAAAGCAGGCACAGGAATCAATCCGTGAAGAGGCTACTCGCGCAGGCGCACACTATGTCGACGCGCGCTGGCTTGGCGGAATGCTGACCAACTTCCGCACAATACGCGGGCGCATTGCACGTTTAAGTCAGCTAAGAGCTATGGAATCAGACGGCATTTTTGAGCTTTTGCCGAAAAAGGAAGTTATTAAATTAAACCACGAAATTGAAAAACTTGAAAAGTTTTTAGGTGGTATAAAGGAAATGAAAAAGCTTCCGGGCGCGCTGTTTATTATTGACCCGCGCAAGGAAAAGATAGCTGTTGCCGAAGCTCATAAACTTGGTATTCCGATTGTCGCGATTGTCGATACAAACTGTGATCCTGACGAAATTGATTATATAATTCCAGGCAATGACGATGCTATTCGCGCGGTTAAGCTTATTTCTGCTACTATTGCAGATGCTATTATCGAGGGCCGGCAGGGTGAACAGCAGGCACCTGCAGAGCAGCAAGATGATGCACAGCAAGCTGAAGCCGATGAACAGACTCAAGAAAATGGTGAGCAAGAGAAGATTGCTGAGTAATAATAAAAATATTGAAATACAGAAAGGGATGGGAAACCTAATGTCATTTACAGCTCAAGATGTGAAACTTTTGCGAGAGAAAACAGGCGTCGGTATGATGGATTGCAAAAAGGCATTGACTGAGGCCGACGGCGATATGGATAAAGCGTTAGATATTTTGCGCGAAAAGGGTCTTGCTGCCGCTGCTAAAAAATCGGGCCGCATCGCAGCCGAGGGTCTTGTTTATGCTTATGTTGACGCCGACAAAAAGGTTGGCGCTATGACCGAGATTAATTCCGAAACCGATTTTGTGGCAAAAAACGCCGATTTCCAGGCTTTTGCCCAAAAGATAACCGAAATTGTTGCCCAGCAAAATCCCGCTGATATTGAGTCTTTGCAAGACATCTCATATGACGGAAAAATTACGGTTGCAGAAGCATTGCGCGAAAAGATTTTAGTTATCGGCGAGAACTTAAATATTCGCAGATTTGCACGATTTGAGGGAGACACAGTTGCATATGTTCATGGCGGCGGTCGTATCGGCGTTTTGGTGCGCTTTGATGCCGACGATAAGGTGTCCGGTTCGGATTTGCTGCAGCAATGCGGTAAGGATGTTGCAATGCAGATAGCAGCACTTAACCCGTCATTTTTAAGCAAGGATACGGTTCCTGCCGACGTTATTAAAAAGGAAAAGGAAATTTTAATTTCTCAAATTAAGAATGATCCCAAAAATGCAAAAAAACCGGATCAGATTGTGCAAAAAATGGTCGAAGGCAGAATGGGCAAGTATTTTGAAAACAATTGCCTGCTTCAACAGCCGTTTGTCAAGAATGGCGACATCACTGTTGAGCAGTATGTTGCAGACATAGCAAAGCAATCGGGCGGTTCAATCAAAGTTGCAGATTTTGTGCGGTTTGAAAAAGGCGAAGGCCTGCAAAAAAGAGAGGATAACTTTGCAGACGAAGTTGCCGGCATGATAAAATAAGTTAATCCCCCCGGTATGTGATGCCGGGGGGATTTTTTT
>JAQVFM010000029.1 GCA_028697255.1 Oscillospiraceae bacterium | reverse complement strand
CTAAAGACAATTCACCCGCAAAATATGGAATAAACTCCTTATATCCAATTGCCTGCCTTGCCGTTTGCGAAACAGTGCCCGACAATACGGCCCTTACTTCATCGATAAGACCGGCCGAAATCATATTATCAACGCGTTTGTTAATGCGGTGGTATAAAAAATCCCTGTCACGACAATCCAACACAATGACGCAAGCGTTGAACAATGGCGGGCGACTGCGCGACAATTTCACATGCTCGCTCATCGTCATACCGGTGGTATAATAAAGCTCAAGCGCGCGAATGATACGCCCCAGATTGTTGGGATGCAGCTTTGAGGCAGTCTGCTCGTCTATTTTATAAAGCTCTGACAGCAAAGCATCTGCGCCCTGCTCCTGAGCTTTTCGGCGAAGGCTTTGTCTTAATTTGATATCTCTCCCCGCACCCGAAAAATTGAGGTTGTCGATGACAGCGTCAATATAAAGTCCTGTACCGCCGCACAACAGTGGCTGCCGCCCTCTGGCGTCAATATCAAATATAGCTCGTTTTGCATCGTCTACATAATGCGCAGCGCTGTACTCCTGTTCAAGGGGCACAAACCCAATTAAGTGATGGGCAACGCCGTCCATCTCTTCAGGTGTCGGTCTTGCTGTTCCAATATACAATTCCTTGTAAATCTGCATGGAGTCTGCCGACACTACTTCACCGTTAATCCGTTTTGCAAGAGAAACCGCTAACGCCGTTTTTCCCGATGCAGTAGGTCCGGCTACTACGGGCAAAAATAATAAGGCGTCATCCATTTGCGGCTTCTCCTTTCACTAAAAATTATAATAATCAATTGTGCGACCACAGATCGCCCCTTCTATAGTTTGTAACATTTGATAATTTCAGGTAGGGGCGCATCTGCGTGTGCGCCCGTCTTGTTTTCAAATTCAAACAACCATTATTCAATCATTTATCCGTGTAATTCGGGCGCACACATAGGGGCGCCCCTACGGCAACCTCGGGGTACAGGTTGTGGTTTCATTAAAACTCGCTCAACAGTTATTTCGTTCTTCCAAACTGTTTTTTGATGTCCTTAAGCGTTAATTCAAAGCAAACCGGACGCCCGTGCGGACAGGTAAGTATACTATCATCAAATAAAACGCTGTGTGCAATAGCCTGAAGCTCGTCCGGTTTGTTGTTATCCCCCGCTCTGATGGCTGCACGGCATGCAGCCGAATAATAGATGCGGTCAAGCTTTGATATCGAAACATCGTTACGCCCCGATGCAAAAGAGCCGGCTATTTCGCAAATTATATCGGCGGCGTCGCTCGAATCCAGCATCATGGGGAGTGCACGTACAAGTACGCTGTGACCTCCAAAATCCTCCACTTCAAAACCTGCCGCACGCAGAGTATCAAGCTCGGGCAGTATCGCTGCGTATTCGTCGCGATTTAACGTAACGATGACAGGTTCGATAAGAAGCTGTGCATCGTTATGTTCTGCCGACTTGAGTTTATTATACAATATCCGCTCATGCGCCGCGTGCTTATCAATAAAATAAAGTGAATCTTCGACTTGTGCAATAATGTATGTCGAAAACACTTCGCCCACAAAATTTACCTTTAGTGTTTCACCGGTTGTTTGTGAAGCTTTAACTTTTTTGTTATCTGCAACAGTATCAGACCCGACTTCCGGCATATCGTCACATATGATGTCAGGCACAAAAGCCGGGCTATTATAAGTCGGCACAGTCGAGTCTTTAAATAAAAAACTGCCATTATTTTTTGATGAAGCATTTGTTATTATAGGCGGCGATGGCGAAGAAAGCGGTATGTGTTTTTCTGTTGCAATCGAAACTGGTTTATCGTTTTTTTCATCGGTCACTTTTGCAGGCAATACATCATAAAAACGAGTTTGTTTAAGATTTTCGACCGGCTTTGCCGCGCGTATTTGGATTTGTGCAGGAGGCACACCTGACTGCAATGCCGATTTGACACCGTGATACACAGCGTCAAATACAGGTCGTTCGTTAATAAATCTAACCTCAATTTTTGCCGGATGCACATTTACATCAACTGCCTGCAAGGGCATGTCCACAAAAAGCACACAGCAAGGGAACTTACCGGTCATCATCAGTCCCTTAAACGCCTGTTCAAGCGCCGCCATTGCAGTTCGAGTTTTTACATAGCGGTTGTTCACAAAAAAGTGCTGCATCGTACGATTTGCGCGCCCTGATTCAGGCTTGCTGACAAAGCCGCGAACACGGACTCCATTCAATGTATAATGCACTTCTTTAAGACCATTGGCAAAATCCCGGCCAAAAACCGTATATATGCATGACAAAAGCTGACCGTCACCCGGTGTCAACAGCTCCTCTTTACCGTCTTTTATAAAACGGACCGATATTTCGGGGTGCGAAAGTGCTATCCTGTCCACAACCCCGGCAACCGAATTTGCCTCGGTGACATCTTTTTTAAGAAATTTCATACGCGCCGGAACATTATAGAACAGATCCCGCACGATAATTGTCGTTCCCTGTGGGCGGGGCGCGTCTTCAATCAACAATTGTTCGCCGCCTTCAACAACATACCGTGTTCCGGACAATTTGCCTGCAGCGCAGGTCACAAGCTCAACACGCGACACTGCGCAAACCGATGCCAACGCTTCGCCTCTAAAGCCCAGTGTGCCTATTGCCTCAAGGTCGGCCCCGGTTTGCACCTTGCTTGTTGCATGGCGCAAAAAGGCAGTCGGCACATCTTCGCGTTCAATGCCCGAACCGTTATCAGATATGCGAATGAAGGTTGTGCCCCCGTTTTCAATTTCTACTTTGATTGTGGAAGCACCGGCATCTATCGCGTTTTCCATAAGCTCCTTGACTACCGAAGACGGGCGTTCAACCACCTCGCCTGCGGCAATAAGCTCGGCTGTGTGTTTGTCAAGAACCTGAATTTTCGGCATCAGTACACCCCCTTTAAGGCTCAATATGCACTCGCCAATTTTGCAAGCTCATATAAAATCTGCATAGACTCAATTGGCGTCAAGGTGTTTATATCTAAATTCTTTAAACGGCTGACAACTTCGTTATCACCCTGTGCAAGCAGTGATAGCTGCCCGTCGTCTTGTTGCTCGTGTTTTTCAGCAGTTCTTGACTTTACCGTCTTCTTGCCGCCATCTATCGTTTTAAGTATTTCTTTAGCTCTTGACACCACATTGTCCGGAATTCCCGCAAGCTTGGCCACCTCAATGCCGTAGCTGTCGTCGGCAGGACCGGGCACAATGCGGCGCAAGAAAGTAATGTCGTCGCCTCTTTTTTTGACAGCTATACTATAATTTTTGACACCCTCAATTTCGTTTTCAATTGATGCCAGTTCATGATAGTGTGTTGCAAAAAGCGTTTTTGCCCTTATTTTTTTTGTTACGTATTCAAGCACCGCACGTGCAATGCTCATGCCGTCAAAGGTTGAGGTACCGCGCCCTATTTCGTCAAATAATATCAGGCTTTTTGAAGTGGCATTTTTTAAAATCAGTGCCACTTCACTCATTTCAACCATAAAGGTGGATTGTCCGGACGACAAATCATCCGACGCACCGACACGGGTGAATATACTGTCTACAATGCCGATTGTCGCGCTTTCTGCCGGAACAAAGCTGCCTGCTTGCGCCATCAGTACAATCAGAGCTGTCTGACGCATATATGTAGACTTTCCCGCCATATTGGGTCCGGTAATAATCGCAACGCGGTTTTGACCGGTGTCGAGCAATGTATCGTTGGGCACAAAAGGTGCGTCCTGTATTACCTCAACTACGGGGTGACGCCCGTTTTTTATCGTTATGTCGCCACTCAAATCAACAATAGGGCGGGTGTATTGGTTTTTATATGCCGCATGGGCAAATGAACACAGCACATCCAACCGTGCAACAGCCTGTGCAGTAGATTGTATGCGTTGCAGCTCACCTGCCACCCTGTTCCTTATTTCGTTAAATAACTGGTATTCCAAAGCAACAACGCGCTCTTTAGCACTAAGCACGCGTGTTTCAAGATCCTTGAGTTCCTGAGTTATGTAGCGCTCTGAATTAGCCAGCGTTTGCTTTCGGATATACGTTTCGGGCACTTGATCTATATATGAACGCGAAACCTCTATATAATAGCCAAACACGCGATTATATCCTACTTTAAGTGTCTTTATGCCGGTGCGTTCTTTTTCCTGTGTCTCGATACGTGCAATAATGCCTTTCCCGCTCGACATTTCGTATGCAAGCTCGTCGACGTCACTGTTATAGCCCTTTCGTATTATGCCTCCCTCACGCACCGAAAAGGGCGGGTCGTCCACAATAGCACTTTCGATAAGCCCCTTCACATCGTCAAGCGGGTCTATGCTTTGCTGTATTTCGCACAATAATTCCGACTTAACACCTGTTAGCCTTTGCTTTAACGGCGCCAAAATACAAATTGCCTGTGACAGCGAACGCAGCTCACGCGCATTGGCACTGCCATAGACAATTCGCGTCATTATTCGCTCGATATCATATATTCCACGCATCATCTCGATTATATCGCCGCGCAATATTGTATCGCATAGCAATTCGTCCACAGCGTTATGGCGGCGGATAATCTGAGCGGCATTAACAAGAGGCTGCTCAATCCAGCTTCGTATAAGGCGCTTGCCCATTGCGGTTTTGGTATGATCTAAAACGCTTAGCAGTGAGCCACGTTTTTCGTTAGTGCGCATAGTTTCCAGCAGCTCTAAATTTCTGCGCGAGGTTACATCCAGCCTCATAAACTGGACATCGGAATAAACATCAAGATTTGAAATACGTTCCAAACCGCTCATTTGGGTTGCGTACAAATAAATCAGTGTACAGCCAAGTGCCTTGACAGCCGAATACAGACCGTCAAGCCCAAGCTCGTCAAGTTGTTTTTTGTAATGGCTTAATATTTTGTCTGCACATTGCTTGTAATCAAAGTATTCGAGCTGCACCTGCTGCGCTGTAATACCGAGCTTTTTTTTAATAAAATCGGCAATGCTCTGCTGAGCTGCGGCGGCATCGTTGTGCAGTATTTCGCTGGGGTGATAACGCCCAAGCTCGTTGACAACGCGCAGCGCAACATCATCGCCGGTTATTTGAGTAAGATGGATATCACCGGTAGAGCAGTCTGCAAAACATACACCGGCTTCGGTTGCACCGTCATTTACAAACAGCACGCAAAGATAGTTATTTTTGCCCTCATCAAGCATGCTGCCCTCGATAATGGTTCCGGGCGTAATTATGCGGATAACATCGCGCTTAACAAGCCCCTGAGCCGAAGACGGATCCTCCATTTGTTCGCATATGGCAACCTTGTATCCGCGGGAAACAAGACGCGCGATATAACCCTCACAGCTATGATAAGGTATGCCGCACATAGGGGCACGCTCTTCGAGCCCACAATCCCGACCGGTAAGCACAAGCTCAAGCTCCTGGGATGCCAGCTTGGCATCGTCAAAAAACATCTCATAAAAATCGCCCAGCCTAAAAAACAAAATGCAGTCGGTGTATTTTTTTTTAATTTCCTGATACTGCTTCATCATGGGCGTAAGGCCGGCCATTCTGCTCTCTCCTTGTGGTTGATTTAATGGCATCCGGTACAGCCTTGACAACTGCCGCCACAGCCGGATTCCTCAATATTTTCCGGATCCTCACCTCGGGCTGCTACCGTAAGTATTGTCACCATATTTTTGACTAACTTATCAAGCTCGGCTTTTGCCTGTTGATAAGCCGCCATATTTTCGTTAGCCATCATACGAGCATAAAGCTCGCGTATTTCGCCATCCAGCTCTTTAAGCTTGTCGTTGTCCTTGTTCTCCTTGGACATTTCATTGCTTAGCGTCGCACGCTTTAAATTAAATTGACCAATTATTTTTTGCAGCTCAATATCATCATCGGCTGCCGTTTGAGCCATTTGGGTGCGAATAAATCGATCATCGCTTTGCAGCTTTAACGCTAATTTGCGTGTCATTTCAAGAATTGAGTCCATAATTTGCCCCTTTTTCTGTGTTAATATTTAAAATACACTAACAATACGACCGTTTAATATCCAGTTGCCCGACGATGTAATTTCCACAAGTGCCCAACGCCCCACAAGCGACTTGTCTCCCTGTACTCTAACCACCGAATTGTCCGAAAGGCGCGCTTCAAGATATTCATCCCCCGCGTTTTCTATCAATGCGCGGCTGTGCGTGCCGACCATCTGAGCAGAACGGGCCGCGGCTATCTGTTCTTGCACCTGCATCATTTCTTTAAACCACTCGGTTTTTTGTTCGATCGGGACATTATCAGGCATCTTTGCGGCAGGCGTTCCCTTGCGTGGCGAGTATATAAATGTAAACAACGAGGAAAAACCCACCCTGCGAATAAGGTCAAGAGTTTGTTCAAAATCACTGCGTGTTTCGCCCGGAAAACCCACAATTACATCGCTTGTAAACGTGATGCCCGGTATAACGCTCCGGGCATAATCAATAAGCTCAAGATACTGCTCTCGCGTATAGCGACGGTTCATTGCTTTAAGAATACGATTGCTCCCCGATTGAAAAGGAAGATGAAAGTGACGCTCCACCTTATGGCACTTTGAAATTGTATCAAACAGCCTATGTGTTGCGTCCTTGGGGTGTGAAGTCATAAAACGAATCCAAAAATCGCCCGGTATCGAATTAATTTGTTCAAGTAATTTTGGAAAATCAACACCATGTGTCTCGCCCTGACCATATGAATTGACATTCTGTCCAAGCAGCGTTATCTCTTTATAGCCCTCTTCAATTAAGCTGCGCGCTTCGTCTAAAATGCGCTCGGGCTGTCTGCTGCGCTCACGGCCGCGAACATGTGGTACAATGCAATAGGTGCAGAAATTATTGCAGCCGTACATTATCGACAGCCACGCTTTAAACTTTCCGTCACGGCGAATGGGCAAATCCTCAACAATCGTGCCGCTTTCATCGGAAATTTCAAAAACGCGCTTTTCCCCTGTCAACGCATTGAAAAGCAGCTCGGGAAAACGGTGAATCACATGCGTTCCGAAGATTAGTCCCACAAATGGATAGCTTTTTTTAATCTTTTCGGCAATATGCTCCTGCTGCACCATACAGCCGCAAAGGGCAATAAGTGTTTGCGGTCGCCTGCGTTTAATGTTTTTAAGTGCGCCCACATTGCCAAAAACCCTGTCCTCGGCATGCTCCCTAACAGCACATGTATTAAACAAAATCAAATCGGCCTGCTCGGGGTTTTCGGTAAAGCCAAACCCCATTTCAGCCAGCATTCCCTTTATACGCTCGGAATCAGATACATTCTGTTGACACCCGTAAGTCCGCACATGAGCAATCGGCGCGCTTAATTCACCGCTCGGGCGCGACTCGTAAAAGCTGCGCACCTGCTCAATAAAATGGTCGTAATCATACCCTTTGTCCGCGGCCTTATTGGTTGCTACCATTTATCGAAGTTCCTTTCTGTAACTCTGAATACAGTAATATACTGCACATTCTGCAACATTACTATACTATACCAATAAATTCGATTTTTTTCAACCCCGAAACGCGCCTGCACAAGTCGCTTTAGCTGTATAAAAATCGGATATTAATAAGGCGGGATGCCTCCATCCCGCTCTGATAAATCTCTCAATACTGCAATAAATAAAAAACGGCGCGATGAAGGGCATCACGCCCTACCGGACATCAAGCGTATATAATACAAAAATTTAATTAATCTTCAAAAATCGTCTTTATTATATAATTAATAACTTATTCGCTATCACTGCTATCATTTTTGTTATGACAGCTATGGCAATTGCCTTTGCATCCAACGCATTCGCCGCTTTTTGTTTTTTTGTAAACATATCGTGCAGCAAGCACTGCAATTGCGGCAATGATAATTGATAAAACTATATTGGCGGCATTGCTGACAATCCATGCAATCATATAAAATCATTCCCTTTCACAATTTAATACCAACACGCTGTGCCCTTTTGTCAGGGCGCAACGCAAGCCATAACATAAAAGCTAATACAAGGATTGCAGTAAAAGTGCCTATCGATACCGGCGCACCAAGAAAAATCACACTGCCAAGCTGATATATCAAAAAAGACACGGCATATGCAAGCAACGTTTGGTAAGAAATTGTGATTAGAGTCCACTTTATTGTGACCATTTCACGGTGTATCGCCGCTATTGCTGCAATACACGGTGCGCACAGCATATTGAAAGCTAAAAAAGCATATGCGCTGATTGGCGTAAACATGCCTGCAACACTCTCAAAAAGCATTTCACTGCTGTCGGCAGAATGGCCAAGCAATACAGCAAGTGAGCCGACAACATTTTCTTTAGCGGCAATGCCCGTCAACGTTGCCACGGCAGCCCTCCAATCACCAAACCCGACCGGTGCAAACACCGGAGAAATCATACGGCCTATGTCTGCAAGCATACTGCCGTCCTGTCCTGCTTCTTTTAAATCCCATCCATAACTGCTTAAAAACCAGATAATTCCGCAGGCAAGAAATATCACTGTCCCTGCTTTGATAATAAAGGCTCTGCTGCGCTCCCATATATGAACCATAACACTTTTAAGTGAAGGAATTTGATATTTGGGCAGCTCCATAATAAAAGGTGACGTATCATTATCAAACAAGTGCGTTTTCTTTAATATAATACCCGAAAGGGCAACCGCAAAAATCCCGAGAAAATAAACTGACGGTGCAATCCACCATGCGGATTTTGAAAAAAGTGAACCGGTTATAAGTGCAATAACGGGAAGTTTTGCACTGCACGGAACAAAGGTTGCAACCATAACTGTCATTTTCCGTTCGTTTTCACTTTCTATTGTACGGCTGGCCATAATTCCCGGCACGCCGCACCCTGTTGATATCAGCAGCGGAATAAACGATTTTCCGGAAAGTCCGAAAATTTTAAATATTCTGTCCATAATAAAAGCAACCCGTGCCATATACCCACAGTCCTCAAGGACAGACAAAAAGAAGAAAAGAATCATCATTTGGGGCACAAATCCAAGAACAGCGCCAACGCCGCCTATTATTCCATCAAGAATCAGGCTTTGCAGCCATGCAGCTACCTCAAAGGCTTCAAGCAGTCCTGAAACACCGCCCGAAAGCCAAGTGCCAAACAATGTGTTGGATGTCCATTCGGTAAGAAACCCACCCAGTGAACCTATCGAAACATAATAAACGACAAACATAATCAGCACAAAAATCGGCAAAGCAAGCCATTTGTTAGTCGCGATACTGTCAATCCTATCAGACATCGTCACTTCACGATGGCCTTTTTTTAGGCTTGTGCATGCAATTTCGGTAATACATTCATATCTTTGATTTGTGATAATACTTTCACCGTCATCGTCAAGCTCGGCTTCACAAACCTTGACTATATGCTCAATTTTATCCCTAACAATTCCGGAAAAAGAAAAATTCGAAATAATTTTTTTATCACGCTCAAACAGCTTTATAGCGTAATACCGCGCTGATTTTTTAGTGTTACTATTCTTTTTAACCAGTGCTTCAATCTGACTTAGAGCATATTCCACAGCATTGTTGAATTTTATAGGAGTCGGGGGTGCCATTTTTGCCTGAGCCAGCGCAAGCTTTGCCGCCTCGACCACACCTATACCCTTAACAGCCGATACCTCTGCAACGGGACAGCCCAACTGAGCCGATAACACATCGGCGTTTAGGATATCCTTATTTTTTGCCACCATATCCATCATATTAAGTGCCACCACTACCGGAATACCGATTTCCAGCAGTTGAGTGGTTAAATATAGATTACGCTCAAGATTTGATGCATCAACAATATTGAGAATAACATCCGGCCGGTTATTGATTAAATAATCACGGGTTATAACCTCTTCCAAAGAATAAGGAGATAGTGAGTAAACGCCCGGCAAATCAACAATCACAGCATCGGTATTATATGTACTGCCACGACGCAGCCTGCCCTCCTTTTTTTCCACCGTAACCCCGGGCCAGTTTCCGACATACTGACTGCTTTTTGTCAATATATTGAACAGTGTTGTTTTTCCGCTGTTGGGATTACCAACAAGCGCTATTGTAGTTAAGCCCATAAATACTTTGCCTTCCTAATAACAAAATCGTTTCAGTTAGCATCAGCTAACTCTTATCCTTAAAAAAAGATGATAACTGTCTGGTTTGCGCAGAACAATATTCATCATGTTATTCAACCAATATGTTTTTTGCATCAGCCTTGCGTATTGAAAGCTCATAACCGCGAACCGAGATTTTCAGAGGATCCCCTAACGGTGCAGCCTTACGAATTGTAACGGGTGTTCCCTTGGTAATGCCCATATCCATAATGCGTCGCTTGATAGCTCCGCTGCCTAAAATTTTGGTTACGGTAACGGTTTTGCCAATGGGTACTTTATGTAACGACGCCATGCAACCAATCCTTAATTTATATGCTATATAATTTTATTATATGCTGTATTTATTGCTTTGAGTTTACCACCGCTTACCCGAGTTGTCAATAGCTAATTGCAAAAGCTTTGAGTCAGTTTTGGGTTGACAAAATGTATTTAAATGTTGTAAACTGTTTTAGCTACACGCCCCCGTAGTTAAGTGGATATAACAAGGTCCTCCTAAGACTTAGTCATCGGTTCGACTCCGGTCGGGGGTGCCAGCCGTAGAGGAACTCTCCAAACAGAGGGTTCTTCTTTTTTTTTATTCAAAAACGCAATTTACTCTACCACAACCGGAAAATTTGAGTTAAAATGTAAATACATGAATTTGGAGGGTAAATTTATGATTATAAAGGTTCAAAATCTTGTAAAGCGTTATGGCGATTTGCTGGCGCTTGATCATTTTAATTTGGAAATTGAAAAAGGTGAAGTCTTCGGGCTTCTCGGCCCCAACGGGTCGGGGAAAACCACCGCCATCAACTGTATGCTGTCTTTATTAAAATTCGACAAGGGTACTATACATATTTTTGACCGCAATATGTCTCCCGACGCATACGATATAAAGCGTGATATAGGCGTCGTGATGCAAAATGTTGCGGTGTTTAATGAGCTCACCGTGTTAGAAAATATACAGTATTTCTGCGGTCTATATATCACTGATAAAACCAAACGAAATCAATTGGTGGATGAAGCAATAGATTTTGTCGGACTTGGGGATTATAAAAAATTCTATCCTAAAAAGCTTTCGGGCGGACTTTTACGTCGGCTTAACATAGCCTGCGGCATTGCGCACAAACCAAAATTAATATTTTTTGATGAACCGACCGTGGCGGTTGATCCGCAAAGCCGTAACAATATTTTGCAGGGCATATTAAAGCTTAATCGTGAGGGTGCAACTATTGTATATACCTCTCATTATATGGAGGAGGTTGAGCAAATTTGCAGCCGGATAGCAATTATTGACAAAGGAAAAACACTTGCCACCGGCACAAAAGACGAGCTTAAGGCAATGGTAAAAGCCGGGGAAAAAATCACAGTGGAGCTTTATAGCGATAATGACTTGAACGGCGCTCTTATAGAGAAAATCAGCAATCTTCCTCATGTAACGGATGTTTCTTTAAATGGCAATTTGTTGACCGTACGCTGCACGGGCGGCAGGCACAACCTTATCAGGGTTTTGGATACATTGAAAGATAGCGGACTTACATTCGGCCGCGTTTATTCGGAGCCTCCGACACTAAACGATGTGTTTTTGGAGATCACGGGAAAAGAACTGCGAGATTAAGGAGGGGTGCCGATATGTTTTTGTTTCTTTACTTAAAACGGCTTAAATGCCTTAGGCGGGATCGGGATACCGTATTTTGGACACTATTGTTTCCGATACTTCTTGCAACGCTGTTTTACATCGCATTTGGCAATCTGTTAAAGCAAGACGAAAGTTTTTCTGCCATTAATACAGCAGTCGTAAATAATGACAGCTATCAGCAAAACAAAGCGTTTCAACAAGCGCTGAAATCAGCGTCAACCGGCGAAGATCGACTGCTTAACCTGTCAGTTTTGACTGCGCAAGAGGCCAAGCAAAAGCTTTCAAAAGGAGAAATTGACGGAGTTATAACGGTGTCGGACAGCATAACACTTGATGTGCGCGGCTCCGGTCTTAAACAAAGTGTGCTAAAGGCGTTTTTAGATCAGTATATTGAAACCGAAAAAATTACATCAGCAATACTTGCCGCAAACCCGTCGGCGGCAAAGCAAGGGCTTTTCAACAGCCTAATAGACAGGCAGACTTTTACAAAGGAAATTACTTTAAGCGGTGCAAATCCGGATACACTTTTAAACTATTTTTATGCACTCATTGCAATGGCATGTCTTTATGGGTCTTACTGGGGCATGCGCAACTCAACCGACATACAGCCGAACCTGTCCGCACTCGGTGCACGACGTAGCATTGCGCCGACACACAAACTGACATCAGTTGTCAGCGATCTGCTTGCATCGCTCACAATACATTTTGCCCAAATACTTATTTTACTGTGTTATCTCGCTTTTGTACTAAAAATTGATTTTGGCTCCCGCTTTGGCTATGTTGTGTTAACATGCTTTATGGGCAGCGTCACCGGCATTTCTTACGGTACATTTGTCGGTTATGCTTGCAAAAAAAGTGAAAGAATAAAATCAGCAATACTTATCGGCATTTCAATGTTTTTAAGTTTTCTTGCGGGACTTATGTTTGTCGACATGAAATATATCATAGCAAAACACGTGCCAGTGCTAAGCTATTTCAACCCGGCCGCTCTTATTACCGACGCATTTTACAGCCTTTATGTGTACGAATCGCTGAACCGCTATTTTTTAAACATTTGCATTCTCGGTACCATTTCGGTGTTGCTTGCATTTGTTAGCTACTTATTTGTCAGGAGGCAACGATATGCAAGTATTTAATTTGTATTTTAAAATAATACGGGCTTGTAAAGGTGCATTGATAGTGTATTTGGTTGTATTCCTTTCAATCGCTGTGTTTACCTCGCGTTTTTATGTGTCCCCCGCCGAAACGGATTTTACCGAGACTAAATCTAAAATAGCAATAATTGACCGAGATGGAGGATCTCGGCTTGCAAAAGGGCTGACAAATTTTCTTATAAAAAACAACACAGTTGTAAAGCTGCCCGATGACAGTGAAAAAATGCAGGATGCATTGTTTTTCAGAAGTGTTGAGTATATCGCAATCATTCCAAAAGGGTTTACATCAAATTTTGAGGCAGGCGGCGGAGATTTACTTGAAACCGTGACAGTTCCCGATTCAACATCGGCACGGTATGTCGACATGCAAATCAACAAATACCTCGGGGCAATGCGCCTTGCACAAAAGCATAGCGGACTTCCGTATGACAAAATGCAGCAGCTTGTGATAGGAAGTCTGGACGCAGACATACAAGTAAAAATGAACGGTCGCGTATACAACAACAAAACCGATGGGTTCATACAGTATTTCAACCTTATTGCCTATGCTATGCTTGCTGTCAGCACACTGGGAATCAGCACAATAATGATGGTATTTAACCATCCCGATATTAAAAAACGCAATCTTTGTGCACCTTTAAAACAACGCAGTATTAACATACAATTAGCCCTCGGCAGCATAATTTATGCGGCAGCTTGCTGGTTGTTTATGGTGATTTGTTCGATAATTATTTATGGGCGCAGTATTCTGTCGTCCGGTATGCTGCCTGCATTGTCAATCAATGCGCTTGCATTCACCATTGTAAGTACGGCAATTGGACTGATTGTTGGCATATTGATAAAAAGCTACAATGTGCAGGCCGCAATTGCCAATATACTGTCTTTAGGCATGAGCTTTATGTGCGGAGTGTTTGTCCCGCAAAACCTTTTAAGCAGTACAGTTTTGAGGTTTTCAAAGATTCTTCCGGCTTATTGGTATGTACGGGCAAACAGTATAATCGGCAGTCAAAACAGCAAAGGTCATTTTGACACTCTTGTGCTTTCGATTATAATTCAATTAGTATTTGCATTTGCTATATTTATTGCAACCCTGTTTATCAGTAAGCTGAGACGAACAAAAGCCCAATGAACGAGCTCGAAAAACTGCCGGCACAGCCTATGGTTTGTTGTCAAAACAATGCGAAAAATATTACAATTTGTATAATAAGATAAGTTTAACACGCTTTGTATGCACAAAGCGTGTTTTTACCACTGGAATTCGTCAATCAATTTTATAAAGTCGCTGCGTGTCATAGTAGCATTTAACACTTCAAGCAGACGGTTACATGACAACATTTTTGGCAGCGAAAGCAGCGAAAGCAAAATCCTGCGCCGTTCAGAGCTGCCCGGTTTCCCGGCAAGCCCGGCCTCATACATATCAAGCTTAGTCAGCGGCGCTTCATTGCTTTGTCCTGTTGTCTCGCACTCTATAGTCGCACCCGCGCGTCGCAGCGCGTCAGCCAAAACCTTGCCGTCGATTCCCTCAACACCCAAAAGCATTTCTTTTGATGGCACGCGTTTGCGCCTTTCGCGGCCTACAAGCTGCGGTATATAGGCGTGTTTAATTTGGCTCGGTGGTATTGCACCGCTAAGATAATCGCGTATCACAAAACCTGCCGAATCACTGTCGGTAAGTACAAGCAGGCCTCGTTGATCGGCGAGCCGGCGCAGCAAATTTAAAAGCTCCTTGTCTTTAAATATTCTGAACCCGTGGGTTTCGAGTATGAGCGCGTCAACAACCGAACTTAGCTTTATTTTATCATATTTCCCCTCGACAACAATAGCTTCGCGAATACGTACCCGTTTATCTGTCATGCGTTTTCACCCTGCCGCAGCAAAATAATAAGCCGAGCGGCAGTCTGTTCGAGTACTACGCGATTATCCATGCCAGTGCTTTTTATCCGCCGATCAGCCTCTGCAAGCACCTCAAGGCTTTGTCGCAATACCGAAATAGGTATTCGTGCACAGTCCCTTGCGGCATTTTTAAGGCGAAATTCTTTTCTGCGATAATCAAAGTCATCAGCTAATGTCTCGGCGCGCACACCGGATGCAAGCGCCACCTTTGCCCTGTATAAATCAGCATAGGCGCTTGAAAGCACTGCCAGTATTACAATCGGTTCCTCACGCTTGGCAAAAAGAGTACCAAGTATGTGATAGGCGCGCTCATAGCTGCCTTTAAGCAAAGCTTTTGACAATTCAAACACCGACGCTTCAAGATCAACAGTGCCGCAGCTTTCTATCATTTCGCGCGTTATCTCTCCCCCGTCGGCAAGCGCGCACAGCTTATCCAATTCTCCCATTAAAATATGCATGTCGTTACCACAATGTCTTAGCATAAGCTTGGCATTTGATAATGTCAGTTTGCAGCCTCTGCGAGATGCCCCGCTTTCAAGAAGCCTTACAATCTCGTCATCTTTTTTGCGAGAAAAATATAACGCCACGCCCATTTTATCCACTGCTTTTGTAAATGCTCTCCACTTATCATTCTTTTTAACGTCAACCTCAACGGTTACGGTCCAGAATATAAGCACACAGCTCTCCGGCATATTTTCAACAAGCCGGATAAGTTGATTAAAATCTTCTTTATTGAGCTTTGCAATATCAAAATCCCGCACCAACACACATTTGCGTTCGGCCATAACCGGCAACGCCTCTGCTGCTTCTATAATTTCGACAACCGAACAGGTCTGACCGTCAAGCTTATGCATATTAAATTCGGTCAATGTGTCGTTGCCGAGTGCCTTGTTGCTCACAAGGTTAGCATAATGAGAGGTAAGATAGCTTTCCTCCCCATAAAAAAAATACAGATTTTTAAAAGAACCTGCCCCAACTTGTTTTTTTAATTCAGTTTCGGTAACAGACATCGGTCTTCCCCCTTATTATGTCAACGCACCTCAATATCGCCCTTGCCGCGTGTAATAGCTGTTACATCGCTGATTGACGTATTATATACGGGATAAATTCCGGATGGTATCGCCCTGACAACGCTCGGCAATGAATCGGTATCGCAGCTTACAACCCCGGCCTGTGCGGTAATTAGCTCAGCATGACGAGGGGCACTGCCTGTATATACAACCAAATTCGCCCTTTTTCTGTCTGCCGACAGCATAGATGCATCGGCACGCTCGGGTGCAATCAACAACCGTGTTTTATTTACGTCAACACACAGCCATCCAGCCATTATGAAAGCTTTGCAATCGTTCCACAGTGAAATGGTATTGTCTTCAATATTTATGCGCCTGCCGGTTTTCAAAACGGTTACCGTATCAGAGTATTTGCCGGGAGTCCCACATACAAGACAGTCTACCCCGATTTCGTCTGTCAAAATCATGCTGCTAAAAGCGCACTCGTCATCAAGCGACGGCATAATCAAAAAATCAATGCTGCGCAAATTGCGACGTTTTATTGCATAAAGCGACGCTGATACCGATTTTTTACCGCCCATCATTACAACACCGGTGCGCCCTCTATGTTCTACAAGCACCGCAGTTGCATTATCCGATTTTAATACCTCTATTGAGGTTACTCCGCGCATAAGCACATTATATGACAGCATGCCGCAAAGCAGTGCAATTACCGACCATAGTGCGGTCACTCTGATGCCACGCCGTCCAAACCACCTGCCACCCAATATAATCAGACCGGTCGCTGCAGGTGCAAGCAGCAGCAAATAGCTTTGCCGTGCGTTGACAGACGCAACAGGCCACGACGCCAGCCACCCGGAAACGATAACCAGATATCTTGCAATATGCTCTGCAACCCAAAACGCAGCATATGCAGCAAATCTTAATGGGGTAAATGCATATAACGGCACGGCAACACAAGTCGCAATCATAACCACCGTCGCGGGCATTACCATCAAAAAATTGGACAATGGCGATATAAGCGCAATGCTTCCGAATGTGAAAAAAATCACCGGCAGTGTCGGAATTGTCGCAGCAACCGTAATTGCAGCAGCGTTACAAGGATAATAAAGAAACTTCTGCCACCCGCCCTTTAGCTTATCAGTCAAAAACCGGGAAAACATGGGATAAAGTGAAAGCAGACCAAAGGTAGCTGCAAATGACAGCAGCAGCCCTGCATCATTGACTGCATACGGGTTAAATAAAGTTATCGCAAGCACAGCAAAACCAAGCGAATTCAGGCTGTCCGGCTCACGTCCAAGCACCATTCCCGCCAAAAGCAGAAGGCACATTATACCGGCTCTCATAACAGAGGGTGAAAATCCGGTCAGTGCCATAAAGAACAGCACGACACCGGCCGTAACAGCCGACGCTGCCCACCGCGGCATTCTAATAGATAAAAGCAGTCGCAAAAGTGCCTGTGACAGCAGTGCGACATGCAGTCCCGACACCGCAAGCAAATGCGACACCCCGATATGCCGAAAATTATATTCTATATTTACCGGAATTTTCTCGTCAAAGCCGAACGCAAGCCCTGCCAAAAGACCGGCAACATCCTCGGCACCGGGCAGCGACATGATAGTCATGCTTGCATACCGGCGCGCTTGCAAAATTCTGTGCATGATAAACGGTCGCTTTTGTGGAGGTAATACCTTGATATTATGCCCGCCATATTCAGCCGGCCAGGCATTGAGAAACACCTTATTGGATTTGGAATACCCGCGAATTTTTCCGTTAAGGCTGTCCGATGGTGTGGACAGCGTAAATTCTCCGCAAAGAATATCATAAGGAGCGGGATAAATATCATCAGGCAGCCATAATGTAAGGCGGGTGCCGCGCTGAATATCCCCACCAATAACTCTTACAGTAACGTTATCTGTATTTCCCTGCTGCACATGATCAAGCGTTTCAATTTTGAGATAAGCTATCTTGCCGTCCCATTTTTGCAATGGCCGGTATATTAGCATTTCCTGCCCCGAATACATTGCAAAGGCAGCTGTAGCTGCAAAAATAACGGTTAGAGCAGCCCTGTTTTGCCTGATTGTACTAATGCACAGTGCCGTTAAAAAGGCCGCAAAACATAAAGTCGCCAATACCACCGTCATTTTAAGCTCCAAAAATGACGCGATTATTAGCGACAAGAAGAATGAAAAGCCAAGTGCCGCCATTGGACGTTTCATCTGCATAACCTCCCTGTGCCTTACAAGGCAATGTTACAACCTGTTATGGTTAAGGGAGTGAAGCATACAAAAGTTATGGTTAACGACAATATTATTCTTTAAACAAAGGCAGCGTTTCAAGATAAAAAATATCTTTTCGGCCTATCGCGTCACCCTCTGCAAGTATCGCACATTGTCCTACAATTTGTCCGCCCGAACGCTCTACTAACAAATCAAGTGCGCGAAGCGATTCTCCGGTGCTTATAACATCGTCTACTATCAAAACACGCTTGCCGTGTATATATTCCATTTCGCTTTCATCAAGATACAGTGTTTGTTCCTTGTCGGTTGTAATAGAACGCACGTCAACCGAAATCGGATTGGACATATATAGCTTTGGGTATTTGCGTGCAATAAAATATTTTTTACCGCTTTGCCGCGCCATTTCATACACCAAAGGAATACCCTTAGCCTCAGCGGTAATCAGCACATCAAATTCAGGAGCCTTTTCCAACAAAGATTTCGACGCTGCAATTGTAAGCTCAACGTCACCAAAAATCACAAACGCCGCAATGCTAAGGTTTTCGCTGATACGGCAAATCGGCAGGTCACGTTTAAGCCCCGCAATTTCTATTGTATATGTTTCGCCATTCATATAAAAAACCGCCTTTCTATTTTTTCTTGTTCTGTTGCTTCATACGTTGTTCTTTGGTTAGAATATTTTTGCGTATGCGTATAGATTTCGGAGTCACCTCGATTAGCTCGTCATCGTTTATAAATTCCAGCATTTGCTCAAGCGACAACGTAACCGGCGTTGTGAGTCGCAGTGCATCATCCGAGCCTGCTGCGCGCATATTAGTAACGTGCTTTTTCTTGCACACATTGACGACAACATCTTCACTTTTAGATGCTTGTCCGATAACCATACCCTCATAAACCTCAACGCCGGCACCAATAAACAACACACCACGCTCCTGCGCATTATACAGTCCGTAGGTTGTTGTTTCACCTGTTTCAAAAACAACAAGCGATCCCTGAATACGCTGCGGTATATCGCCCTTGTACGGCTCGTACCCGTCAAAAACACTGTTCATAATACCATTGCCGTTTGTATCGGTTAAAAACTGCTGTCGATACCCCATCAACCCGCGCGACGGTATACGAAACTCTAAATAGCTAATACCGGTTTCGCGCGCATCCATATTAACAATTTCTGCCCGGCGCGTGCCAAGCTTTTCCATAACAACGCCGACATATTGCTCGGGTACTTCTATCATTAAAAACTCGATAGGTTCCAAAATCCGTCCGTTTTCGTCCTTTTTAAATATTACGTTCGGGCGGCTGACAGCAAATTCATACCCCTGCCGTCTCATGGTTTCAATCAAAATTGAAAGGTGAAGCTCGCCCCGCCCCGACACCTCAAATGCATCGGTACTGTCAGTTTCTTTGACACGCATGCTGACATTTGTCTTAACCTCGCGAAAAAGACGCTCCCGCAAATTACGCGATGTGACGAACTTCCCTTCTCTTCCGGCAAACGGACTGTTATTTACTAAAAAAAGCATGGAAATTGTCGGCTCGTCAATGTTAACAAAAGGCAGCGGCTCGACAAACTCGGTGTCGCATGCCGTTTCACCGATATTTAAATCAGCAATCCCGGTAACAGCAATAATGTCACCCGCCACAGCAGACTCATATTCAACCCTTTTGAGTCCCTCAAACTGATAAAGCTTGCCGATACGTGCATTGAATGTAGTGCCGGCGGTTGTGCACACAGTCACATTTTGCCCGCTTTTAACACTGCCCCGCTCGACTCTGCCTATCCCTATACGCCCGACATAATCGTCATATTCTATATTTGAAAACAAAATCTGAAGCGATCCTTCTGTATCCACATTAGGTGCGGGAACATGCCTCAGTATAGCTTCGAACAAAGGCTGCATATCGCCTTGCCGCGTGTCGGCGTCAAGCGATGCATAACCATCGCGTGCCGACGCGTAGACAACCGGAAATTCAAGCTGCTGATCATCAGCACCCAGTTCGATAAATAAATCGAGTATTTGGTCAATTACTTGTGACGGGCGAGCTCCGTCACGATCAATTTTGTTGACAACAACAACCGGACTCTTTCCCAGCCCAAGCGCTTTTTTCAGCACAAACCGAGTTTGCGGCATACAGCCCTCAAAGGCGTCCACAAGCAGCAATACGCCGTCCACCATCGTTAAAATCCGCTCGACCTCGCCGCCAAAATCGGCATGTCCCGGTGTATCTACAATATTTATTTTTGTATTCCCGTACATAACGGCAGTGTTTTTTGATAAAATTGTGATGCCGCGCTCGCGTTCAAGTTCGTTAGAATCCATCACCCGCTCTGCTATTTGTTCGTTTTCCCTAAA
>JAQVFM010000067.1 GCA_028697255.1 Oscillospiraceae bacterium | reverse complement strand
TCATTAATCAATCACTTCATACCTGACATGCTCATTGTTTCAATAACGCGTCTTTGCGTTAGACAGAATATGAGCACAGGTGGTAGCATTAAAATTAATACGGCAGCCGACGACACACCCGCGCGTGCTATTCCACCCGCAGTTATGGCTGAAAGAATACCGGGCAGAACCTTAAATTCCTCCGAAAAAATCATTGTGCCGCCTGTGTTGTTCCAAATAGCCTGAAATGCAAATATAATAAGTGTCATTGAAGCCGGTTTAACATTGGGCATTACGATTTTCCAGTAAATCTGTTTTTCGTTTGCACCGTCAATTCTTGCGGCTTCAAGCATCTCTTTCGGGATCGTTGCCATAAAGCTGCGCATAAGATACAGTCCGAGTGACGACTGCAAAGCCGGAAGAATCAACGCCCAATACGAGTTGATTATTTTTAACTGCGCAAGCACTACATATTGCGGTATGTAAGTTACTGATGGTGTAAACAACAAGCTCATCACAATAATGGCATTCATCCACTTTTGTCCGGGAAACGCATGTTTTGCCATTGGATATGCTGCCATACTTGCAAAAAGCAAATGCCCGACTGTGGCCAAAACTGATACAAATATGCTGTTAAATAAATATCTTGAAAGCGGAACCCAAAAGTCTGTTGTCACCTGCGCTAACTGTGTAAAGTTTCTGAATGTAGGATTGCGTACAAATAACCTTGGAGGGAATATAAATATCTCATTCATAGGCTTAAAAGCGGTGCTTACCGCATAAATTATCGGAAACATAAAGAACAATCCGAATAAAGCCAGAGTTATAAAAACAAGTACGTTGCCCATTCTTGAACGGTTTAAATGCTGTCGGAATAAAATCCGCTTTTTTGCCATAGTAATTCCCCCTTTCTAAAAGTGTTTTATTCTGAATCAAAACGATGCAAAAGACTCGAAATAATGTGGTTGACTAACAACATCATTCCGAAAAGCAGCACAGCAATTGATGATGCATAGCCCATTTCAAATCGTGTCGTTCCGACATCCATTATGTAGGTGACAATAGTGTCTGCGGAATATTGCGTTGTCGGAAAACCAGCAAGCGAAACGATTACTGCACTGACACCAAAGGAAGCACCTATTTGCATAACCGCACTAAACATAAGCTGCTTTGCCATTGCGGGAACAGTTATATAAAACAGCTCCTGCCAACGGTTTGAAATTCCGTCAATCGCTCCGGCCTCAAACAGGCTTTTGTCGGTGTTTTGAAATCCCGCAATAAATGCAAGAAATCCTGTGCCAAGGCTTAGCCAAAGCTGTACGATAATTAATACAGTCATTGTTGTATTTTGGTTTATTAACCAGCCGACAGGCTCACTTATTATTCCAAGCTGCATCAAAAAGCTGTTGATAATTCCGTATGAATCGCTGCTAAACAAAAAAGCCCACACGAAATATACGTTTCCGCTCAATACCGGCATATAGTAAACAAGTGTTAATAACGTCCTCATTTTTGGTCCGAGCTCATTTATCATCCATGCAAACAAAAAACTTAGCAAATAGCTTAGCGGGCCGGTGAGCAATGCAAAAACAAGCGTGTTTTTCAAAACAATCAAAAAAATATTATCGTCAAGAAACAGGCGTTCATAGTTTTGAAAGCCCACCCAGTCCGGCATGCTGAGCATATTAAAGTCGGTAAAGCTAAGGACAATTGCTGCAATAACGGGTATAAGCGTAAAGAGCATAAATAACAGCATAAACGGGGCCATCAACTGATAGCTTTCGCGGTATTTCCATATACGCCTGCCAAGGCTGTATTCTTTTAATCCCTGACGCGTTTTTCTTGAATTAACCCGCATGTGCTCACCTTCTAATCCTTGCTTTAATCTAATTTAAGTTCTTTTCTCTTTCGTGCGATCTCTCGATTAATGTTAGCCACTTCTTTTTCAAGTGTTTCAAGAGCATTTTTGTTGTCATATAAAACTGCGCGAAAAGCGTTGTCCAGACAACGCGAAACAAAATAACTTCCAGGTACCTCCATGATTTCCTTTACATTGCCCCTTTGCTCGGTCAAAGCCGAAAGCTCTTGTTCGGTCCATGGCAGCATCTCGAACGCCTTGGTATTTGCCGTTGAATAACGCCCGGCGGGACCCAAAATGTTTTCCACACCGACCCCGTAATTTGCCTGCACCTCGGTTGTAGTCCACCAATCAATAAAGCTAAAGCAATCCTTTGGATTTTTTGCAGACTTAAACATCACAACGGCGCTGCCTGCACCACCTACCGAGCGATTAATATTGCCGTTTTCGTCAACTGTTCCGGGCACGGTTGTTATATCCCAAAGGCCTCGAATTTCGGGTGCTGCCGCAATTAGTTGGTTATACATCTCAAAGTTTGCAATCCCAATCGGCATTTCGCCGTAACGAAAACGTGTATAAAAATCGTATACCAAATCAAAACCGTACTTTACGTAAAAGTCGCACCACTTTGTAAATGCCTCGCCCGCCTGCTTTGAATCCAGCGCACTTTTTCGCCCGCCGTCTTTATAAAAGCTAACTCCCTTTTGAAGCAACAGCAGACTATACATATCCTTTGCGCCCATGCCGGTATCAACTGCAGTGGCTGCACTGATTACCGTATAGGGCAAACCAAAGGTCATATTGCGTTTTTGCAGTCGTGCAATCAAAGCCGAAACCTCGTCCCATGTGTTGGGAACAGATAGGTTTAGTGACGATAAAATATCTTTTCGGTAAAACATCATGTAAAACGACTGCGTGTTTGGCAATGCATATATTCCGCCGTCAAATGTATACGGAACACAGGCTGTATCAGAAAAGCGTGAAACAACATCTTCAAAGCCGTCAAATTTACTCAAATCAATAAGAGCTCCGCGCGATGCAAGGTTGACGGGCTGACCTCTTGCAATTCCAACAGCGACATCCGGTCCCGCACCGGCTAAGATTGCCTCTATAAATCCTGTTTGCACAAGACTCAAATTTACCGATATGCCGCTTTTTGGTGTAAAATCATCTATGACAAGATCTCTTAAAAGCTGTACTTGGTCGCGTCCCATATTTGCCCATACATTTATTGTCCTGCCACCGTCGTCTGCGGTACTAACCGAATCATAATCTTCGGTAAAGGATGCTAAGAAAGAACCGACAAAGTGCTTAACTTTTTGCCACATAGTCGCTTTGGCATCGGGAATTTTGGCGTCCGATGAATGAGCAATAATATAATCAAGCGTTAACGGCTGGCTCGATCCCGAATACAGCCAATCTGAAAGTGTGCTTATCGTGTCACGGTAATTGGCAATTCGTGTGGGAATTGTATCAGGGTTTTCCACCATACTTTCAAGCTGTGAAGCTGCGCGTCTTAAAGGTGCAGATTGCGAGGATTTGGATTTGTTGATCTTGTCCATCAAATCGGCGGCCTTGTGCAAATCTATTGCTGCCTGCTGCATGGTTTCTATCAAATCAGGAATTTCTCTTTCCAAATGATAATCCCTGAAAATATCCGGTGTGCTCCCGCAAACCATTACCATTCTTATATATAAATCGCTCATTTTTGGGGTAACGTCATCAACTATTCTGAAAACGGGCTCAAATTCACCGAGAGTTGCGACAAGCTTAATTTCATTTGTACCTTTTTTGAGATATACAGGAACTGGTTTTCCGTTTTCGTCGCTGACAGTTTTGTTTGCCCAATTCACGTCATAGTCAAACGAGATGTTTTCAAAGCTTTTTGACGGTATCTTTCCGTTTACATAAAGTGTTCTGTATGTTGCAAGTCCAATCTGTTCGTTTTGCAAAAACTTAAGCGTTAAGTAATAAAGACCGTCTTCGGGCACATCATCAATTTTCCATGATATCCAGTCTCCCCGCACATTCCAGCTATTCTTGCCGATTACATTGCGGCGGATTTTAGAAACATGATAAGGCACTGTTGCCGGACTGGTTCTGTCGTATTGCGGAAATATACTCTGGCTGCTTTTTTCAAAGCTTTGCTCAGCCTGATGAATAATCATGGCACCTGTTTTTTCTTTTAAACCCATACGGTCATATTGCCTTAATGCATCGTCGTCTGACGCAACCACAGGTCTTTTGCAAAGGCTAACACTTGAAATAAGAAAGTTCTCGCCAATATTTTTAATTGAAATTGTATGCTTGCCTTTTGTTAACAGAAAACTGAACGGCTGATTTGTAAACAACGCGCTGTCCTGTAAAAAAACAGTTTGGAACTTAAATATCTCACTTTGCCGGGGAATTAAATCATTTCCCCGCTCATCACGCAAAATTTCAGTTGCATCGCTCCAAAGCCGGGATAGTGTAATACCGTCCGCCTCTTTAAAGGGCGTTTTACCGTCTATTTGAAGCTCTATCTTCATATCGCGCTTGTTACCCTGAACTCCACAATACGAAACTTGAATGTAGTACTGCGAATCACGGCTTATATCCACATCCCAGCTTACTGAGCCGTTTTGATTTAGCTTTATCACAGGCGAAAAACAGTCATTTGCACCATTGCCAAGCACCGTAGCATTTATTAGCTTCGATTGTACGATGGGCAATGCAATTTCCTTTTCGCCAAACGGGACATGTTCATACTGTGAGCTTATATTTAAATAGCTGTTGCTTCGGTCAAAGATTACTGACTGAGTTGATTCGTCGGGTTTTGAGTTTTCACTCGGGTCAATGTCATCACCCTTTGCGGGCAACGCTGCGGGAATAAATAACATAATTAGTGCCGCAGCAACTGAACCAACACGATATGCAAACCGTCTGCTCATAAGCTTCACCTCTTTATGTTTCATATTTTTCAATCGTCGTTCTACTGCC
>JAQVFM010000028.1 GCA_028697255.1 Oscillospiraceae bacterium | reverse complement strand
GACCTCCTTTTGGTTTTGATGCAGTTGCCAGACCGCATCTCTATTGTACCAAAAGGAGTTTTTTATTCCTACCCCACGCTAAAGCTCTCCTGTACCACTGGCACAGCCAGTGGTTTTCCTACAATAAAACAATGGCATATTTGTATATGCCATTGTTATTTTGTGCAATAGGCTATTTTGTGCTGTACTTTACTCTTGCCCCGTTTGTTGTTCCTGTTATTTCATCGATGAATTTGATTATATCCGAAAGCAGATTGGATCACGCATCAAGGCTGGACTCAATATTCAAAGGCAGCAACGATTTAGACAACATTAAAACCGTAAATGAAAAGGATATTGACATGCCGACTTACGGCACCCATTATGCGCGCCTTGAGATTAAATCAGTCTCTGTTGCTACAGATCTTTATTTTGGCGACAGCAGTGCCGTACTAAAAAAAGGTGTCGGTCAGTATATCGGCAGTTTTATTCCCGGCTATGGCAGGCCTTTGCTCATCGGTGGTCATAACAACCGTGCTTTTAACAGCCTGCAGTTTGTAAAAAAAGGCGATATTGTAAAAATTACAACAAACTACGGCAAATATGAATACAAAATCACCGGCACTCGTATTGTCGACCATAAAGATAAAAGTGCATATGACTTATCCCAGCAAAATGAGCAGCTTATTCTTTATACATGCTATCCATTTGATACGCTTGGGCTTACATCAAAACGCTTTTTTGTATATGCGGACAAAGTTTCCGGGCCGATAATAGTACCAGCCAATTAATTTTTTGAGAGGATTCCTTAGTTTATGAGCAAAAGCCTTGCTGTGCATATCATTAGCTCGGTGCTATCTTTTATAATGATGATATGCATATCTGTTCTTGTTTTAATAATATGTCTTGCACTCACACTCTTCAATGTAGGCTTTATCACTTATAAAATGGATGATGCCTATTACATTGCTGCGATTGCTTCATTAAACAACACATTAAAAGATGAAATTGCACCTCCGAGCGGTTTCCCGGAAAAAGTGTTCGACAACCTTTTTAATAAGGGTGTTATTCAAGAAGATTCAATAGCGTGTGTAAAATCCATTATGCTTGGTTTGGATTTATCATATGACCATTCTCGCGTACGGCAATTATTGATGGATCGTTTTACACAGTTTGCTGAGCAAAACAATATGTCGCTTAACAATAACAACCTTGAATCTTTGACAGATTATTGCATTGAGGAGTATGAGCGGCAAATTGTTATATCATACCTTAAAAGCTTTGCGCCTGTAAAACGCACATTCGACAGATACTTTACATACGCATTGCTCTCTTTTTCTGCACTGCTAATTTTGACCGCACTGTTTTTATTTAGGATACAAAAATTTAAACACCGCGGCGTACGGTATAGTATATACAGTCTGTTTGCTTCTTCGTTGTTAATTATTCCGCTGCCGCTTATTTTCCTTATCCATGGCGGATATACAAAAGTTAACATTATGCCCGAGCATGTGAAAATGCTCTTTGTGTCGATGATGCGGTCAACGCTTTTGTCAGTTCTTTTAGGTGGGCTTATAGTTGCAGCAATTGGCTTTTTGCTTATTCTCCTAACCAACCGTATGCGCGAAAAGCTCATTTACCGACATAAGTAAAGTAGTTTAAATACTAAAGCGGATTGTTTTTGACAAAGCAATCCGCTTGAATTTTATCTCAATTTAACGGCGCGATGAGGGCATCGCGCCGTTAAATTGCGTATATCCTCGGTGCTGCAGTAAGCGCCGTCCCCAGCGTTCCGATTGAAATTGCGCCCACCGAAAATCGAAAATATAATACTATTTTCAGTTTGAAAATGAGAATAGTATTATGCCGCTTTTGTTGTGCTTGCACTATCGTTGCTTGCTGTGCTTTGCGACACTGCACTGCCTATTTCTTCACTTTCTGCAAATTTTTCGGTTTCAAGATCACTGTCATCAAGCTGTGACGTTCTGCTGCTTTTGCTTCCCGACTTCTCGTCGGTTATTGATATCAGCTTCCAACCGTCTTCACTGGTTTTCTGCACGGTGTAAACCTGAAACTTTTCGGCCATGTCGGGGGTTGGATCGACAAGCTCTCCTTTTTCATCGCGCCCAATTTTGGTTGACAGCACATAACCGACTCTTACCATAATTTTGTCTTTCTTTTTCTTCAGCGAATCAATAACCGTTACATATAGTGAAGTGCTTGTATTGGGCACATGATAGTTTCCATTATCCTTATCATATTCCACAGTAAAGCTTTTACCCTCATCACCGATGGTATGGTGATAGGGTATCGCATCTTCACCAAAAAGGTATGCATAAGATTCATCTATTTCCTCAATCGGAATCATCATGCGTCCGGAATCGTCTATGGCATAATTACTAACGCCGCTGCCGTCAATCAGCTGCCTAATGCGCTCTGCCTCGGTAACACGCCATATTGCGGCAAGCAGCAGTGCATCCTGTTTTGTCTTGTTCACGTCGGTAAATGCTTCGGGATTGTATTGCATAACAGGTAAAAGAAAATCATATAATTCTTCGCGCAGCTCGGTATCGTCTCTTGCATGCTCCACGGCGCGAATACCGGCAATAATAATTGATACAAATCCCACTACCGCAAGCAAAAGAACAATAAATCCAAGCGGCGCTGCCAAAGAGTTCCGTCCTCGGCGGCGGCCGTGCGGAACGTATCTTGGTGTTTCTACCGACATTTGAGGTGTATGGATTTCAGTGTCAATATCCTGACTTAAAGCCATTTTTTTATCAGAGGTTTTATCAATTTGCTTATCGGCAGGATTTACAGGCTTTTCGACATTTTTCTCAACCTTTTTCCATTCGCTCATAGGTAGTTTACCTCTTTCCTTATCGGGTTTGACCGTTACCATAAACCACATATTTTACAGTTGTCAATTCAGAAAGCCCCATTGGGCCGCGGGCATGCAGCTTCTGAGTCGATATTCCAATTTCGGCTCCCATACCAAATTGACCACCGTCGGTGAACCTGGTAGATGCGTTGATATAGACGGCTGCGGCATCAACTTCCGCCGTAAACCGTTCTGCGGCTGCGTGACTATCTGTTATTATACACTCACTGTGCCCACTGCCGTAATTTATTATGTGTTCAATAGCCTGGTCGATTGACGAAACCACGCGCACCGCAAGAACATAGTCGAGATATTCTGTTTCCCAATCTTCTTCGCTTGCAGGCACTATATCATATCCGTTCAAAATTTCACATGCTTTTTCGCAACCGCGCAAAGTTACTCCCGCATCTTGCAAATCTGCGGCAATTTTGGGAAGCAGTTTTGCGGCAATGTCTTGATGTATCAGAAGTGTTTCCGCGGCATTACAGACAGAAGGGCGCGATACCTTTGCGTTTACGATAATCGATGTCGCCATTTTGGCATCGGCCGATTTATCAATATACACATGACAATTGCCGGAACCTGTCTCAATCACCGGTACAGTTGAATTTTCCACTACGGCCCGGATAAGGCCTGCTCCTCCGCGCGGTATCAATACATCAATATACCCACGCAGCTTCATCATGCCGGTTGCCGTTTCGCGTGAGGTATCCTTTATAAGCTGCACCGCATCGGAAGGAAATCCTGCAGTTTTTAACCCGCTTTTCAGCGCATCTGAGATAGCAATGTTGGAATGAATGGCTTCTTTTCCTCCACGCAGTATAACAGCGTTGCCTGCCTTTAGGCAAAGTGCAGCGGCGTCCGATGTAACGTTTGGACGCGCCTCATATATTATTCCGATAACGCCTAAGGGCACCCGCGTTTTTTGTAAACGCAGTGAATTTTGAAGAACATAACCCTCGATCTCTCCTACAACATCCCTAAGCGCTGCAACCTGCCGTATACCGTCTGCCATATCGGCAATTCTTTCGTAAGACAATGACAGTCTGTCGAGCAGAGCCTTGCTCATACCATTTGCCTTAGCGTGTTCGATATCACGGCTGTTGGCTTGCATAATAATTTCTCGGCTTTCCTCAAGTGCTTTTGCCATGGCTAAAAGCGCATTGTTTTTTTCGGCTGCAGACGCTAATGCCAGTCGTCTTGCTGCAGCTTTTGCCTGCTTGCCCATCTCTTGAAGTGTCATAACTTACACCTGCCTTTACTTTAGTCAACTTATACAAACAATGTTCCAACCGGCTTGCCTTCCATTACATCGTAAAGTTTTTTTGGCGTTGCTCCGTTCATTATTATGGTGGGAATGCCTGCTTTTACAGCAAACTCCGCGGCGTTAAGCTTTGTAGCCATGCCGCCCGTTCCGCGTGAGGTTCCGGCACCGCTTGCAGCTTGTCTCAGCTTATCGTCTATGACATTTACTACGGGAATAAGTACTGCATTGTTGTCTGTGTGTGGGTCAGATGTAAAAAAACCGTCGGTATCGGTTAGCATTATCAGCGTGTCTGCCTGTGCGAGCACCGCGACAATCGCTGAAAGTGTATCATTATCACCAAATTCAATTTCCTCTACCGACACAGTGTCATTTTCGTTAACAATTGGTATTGCATCGTATTCAATCAGTCTGTTTATTGTGTTGACAACATTTTTTTTGCGATGCTTGTCCTCTATTACATCACGAGTGAGCAAAACCTGAGCAGTCACGTGCCCGTATTCTGCAAAATGCTTGTCATAAATATACATAAGCTCGCACTGTCCAACTGCAGCAGCGGCTTGTTTACCGACTATGTCCCGAGGGCGCTCACGAAGACCAAGATGCGAAGTTCCGACTCCAATAGCGCCCGATGTAACAAATATCAGTTCACGCCCTGAGTTTTTTATGTCTGATAAAACACGCACCAGCGACTCGATACGTCTCAGGTTAAGACTGCCGTTTTCATAGGTTAAAGTAGAGGTCCCCACTTTTACCACTATGCGTTTGGCATCTGCTATTTTATTAAATGCGGCTGATTTATTGTCACTCATTCTTAATACACTTCCTAACATATTCGGTTCAAGACTTCATTATACCAGTCACTTCGCCTATGTGCAAGCCGAAAAAAACGAACAACTACCAATATTATACAGTATTTTATAAGCAATGTATGTTGATTTTTGGAGAGTGCGAAATGCAGGGGCGGCCTGTGGTCGCCCCTGCAAGTTGTGATTTCATCAAAAAATGTGTTCATCATATCGTAGGTGCGAACCGTGTTCGCGATAAATCGGGAAATTACGCCATTGGCTATTTATTTTTAGTATGAGAAATAAATGGCATATAATAGCTGCGCTTTTTCACTTTGCCGGCAACCGACAGCGCACGAGCAGGGTTGCCCAAAATATTCTCTGCCAAGCTATCAACGTCATCACGCGTCAAGGCGTCAAGCTTTTCAATGATTTGATCAAAATTAATTAGTCGACCCTCAAAAAGCTCGCTGCGACCGACAAAAGTAGCCTGTGCCGCCACTGTTTCCATGCCCATTATACTTGATGCCTTTACCTGTGCACGTGCCCGTTCAAATTCTTCATTGGTCACGCCACGCGCAGTTTCTTCAAGTATCCTGTTAATTTCGTCAAGCACCAGTGCCTGTTTATCGGCTGAAAAGGAAGCGAAAACAGTGAAAAGCCCAGCGCCTAAATTGGCAGAGTGCGAGCTGTATACAGAATATGCCAGTCCGAGCTCCTCACGAAGGCGCTGGAAAAGGCGGGAAGACGCCCCGCCCCCTATAATAAAATTCAACAGCATCATTGAATATCTGCGTGGATCTCCCGACGGCAAACCGGGCATTGCAAGCGCAAGACTGGTTTGTTCAAATTTTTTATTCTTGAGTGCAAGTGATGGAGTAAAAACCGGCGAATCATCTAAAGCGGTGCTTTTGCCTCGGCTTAAAGATCCCAGTGTTTTTTTAACCAATTCATCAACACCGCTGCGGTCATAATCCCCCGCGACAACCACAATCATTTTGTCGGGTGTATAACGCTCTCGCATATATCCGCGTAAATCATCGGGCGTAAATGCTGAAACAGTATCAGCAACCCCGCATATCGGCTGGCCCAACGGTGAATTTGGCCATACGGCGGAGCAAAGCGCCTCGTGTGCCACGTCCTCGCCGCTGTCTTCGTACATGGCCATTTCGTCGAGTATTACACCCCGTTCGCGCTCAAGCTCATCTGCGTCAAGCAAGGGATTTGTCAACATGTCACACAATATATCCAGAGCACTGACTGCATTTTTGCCAAGAGTCTGTGCATAATATCGCGTGTATTCTTTTGCAGTATAGGCATTGAGCCCTCCGCCAAGCATATCCATTTGCTCGGAAATATCCCGTGCCGAACGATTAACCGTTCCTTTAAACAGCATATGCTCGATAAAATGCGATATTCCGCGCTGCTCCAAGGTTTCATGTCGTGATCCTGTGGCAACCCAAACAGCTACCGAGGCTGAACGCACCTTATCAATCGGGAGATATATCAAACGCAGTCCGTTTTCAAACACCTTTTTCTCCATTACATAAAGACCCTTCCAAATATTTTTATCAGCCGAACAGCAAGCCTGCTATTGCCATTATCCAAAACCCAAGCAAAAATCCGTATGTTGCCGAATGTCCGCTTTGTTCAATCTGCGATTCAGGTATTAGCTCCTCAACCACAATAAATATCATCGCTCCTGCCGCAACGCTTAACAAAATTGGCATCACGACATTGCCCAACATTGAAAGCAGAGAAGTGGATACAAGCCCCAGCAACGCAGCAACCGGCTCGGATAAGCTTGTAAGCAACCCTAACTGGGCGCAGCGCCTTTTAGATATACCGCTTTGATAAAGCGGAAAAGTGACTGCCAGCCCTTCCGGAAAGTTTTGCAGTGCAAGACCAAACGCAAACATCAGCGCGGCAGACCAACCTGTGCTTGCACCGCTGTTTGCGGCTGCAATCACAACACCAAGCGCAATCCCTTCAGGAATATTGTGAAGTGCAACAGCCGTAGCAAGCAGCGTAGGGCGTGATAAATGACTTAAACGACCCTCGGGCGCCACCATTTCATTGTGTTGATGCGGCACAATTTTGTCAAGCGCAAGCATACCCGCACAACCAAGAATAAATCCCAGTGAAACAATCACCACCCCGCGCAGATTGCTTCCTACTTCCTCGAAAGCCGGTAATATCAGTGACCAGACCGATGCCGCAATCATAACACCTGCAGCAAAGCCCAACATAACCCCCTGCCGCTTTTTTGAACCAAGCTTTATAACAAGTGCAGTCAGTGACCCTAAAAACGTAGCGGCCCAGGGTACAATCATATATATTGCAAAAAGACCCCATCGCAATGCAACCACTCCATTCAAAGCCATGCAATAAAACTAATTTAGTATTGGCTTAATTTTTATAATTATTTTCTAAACTAAAGCACATTTATGGGTGCGTATTAAATATGCCCCTATTGAAAATTTTACAATACTCACATATTATACAAACGGACACCATCCGACCGGGTGGTGTCCGAATACTCAACAGCTTTTGCTGTTTCTCCATATACCTTAAAGAGAAATGTTTAATCGAGAGTAGTGTTAACTATTGCTCAGATTAAACCATGCATTAAGGCCAGGATACACAGCGACATCTCCGAGCTCTTCTTCAATCCTTAAAAGCTGGTTATACTTAGCAACACGGTCGGTGCGTGACGGTGCTCCGGTTTTAATTTGGCCGGAATTGGTGGCAACTGCAATATCGGCAATCGTGACATCCTCGGTTTCGCCCGAGCGGTGTGAGGTAACGGCTGTATAGCCGGCGCGGTTTGCCATTTGTATCGCATCAAGGGTTTCGGTCAGTGTGCCAATCTGGTTTACTTTAATCAAAATTGAATTGGCAACGCTCATTTTTATACCCTTTGCAAGCCTTTGAGTGTTAGTGACAAACAAATCGTCGCCCACAAGCTGCACTTTGTCGCCCAGCTTCTCGGTAAGCATCTTCCAGCCTTCCCAATCTTCCTCGGCCATGCCGTCTTCAATTGAGATAATCGGATATTTATTGACCCAGTCGACCCAGAAATCAACCATCTGCTCACGAGTCTTCATAACGTCGGTCTTCCAGAAATAATAGCAGCCTTCCTTGCCCTTGGCCTTTGCCTCCTCATACATTTCGGTAGATGCAGGATCAAGTGCAATACGGAAATCATCATAGGGCTTGTATCCTGCCTTTTCAATGGCCTCTACAATAACGATAAGTGCCTCTTCATCGCTTTTGAGATTTGGAGCAAAGCCGCCCTCGTCACCAACAGCAGTTGAATACCCGCGGGCAGACAGCACTTTTTTTAGATTGTGGAAAACTTCAGCACACATGCGCAATGCTTCGCGGAAAGATGGCGCACCTACCGGCATAATCATAAATTCCTGACAGCTAACGCTGTTATCGGCGTGCTTTCCGCCATTAATGATGTTCATCATAGGAACCGGCAAAGTTTTTGCATTACAGCCGCCGATATATTTATAAAGACTGATATCCAAAGCCTCTGCAGCAGCCTTTGCACATGCCAATGACACTGCGAGCATTGCATTTGCACCCAAGCGCGACTTGTTGGGTGTGCCGTCAAGCTCAATCATCGCATTATCGATGGTGGCCTGCTCAAACACATTCATACCGCAAATTAAATCTGCAATTTCCTCATTTATATTGGCCACAGCCTTTTCAACGCCCTTGCCCAGATAACGGGACTTATCGTCATCACGCAGCTCGCAAGCCTCAAATGCTCCGGTAGAAGCACCCGAAGGCACGGCAGCGCGTCCGACAAAACCGCCCTCTACAACAACTTCGGCCTCAACGGTCGGATTTCCGCGTGAATCGAGAACCTCTCTGGCAAAAACGTCCTCAATCGCAAGAAATGATTTCATCTGATGATCCTCCTATAATATTTAACTCTTTTTGGGTTGTTTTTCCCCAAGTTTTGACTTGTTAGATTATAACATACTGTATTTCAAAGGTAAAGAGAAAACTCAATTAGCCGGTTCAAAATCAATGCGTCCCGTAGATACATCGGCCGAAACTACCATGACGGTAATCCGATCCCCAACAGTATATAGCGGACGTCCTATGCTGTCGGTAAGCGACGCCACTTCATCGTACTGTAAATCATGACGGTTCAGGCTTTCAATTCGCACCAATCCCTCGACCGAATTGTCCAGCTCAACATAAAACCCGAACGGGGTTACAGTCGATATAATGCCCTGCAATTGCTGCCCAATAAACTGTAACATATATTCTGCCATATAGCACCCTTCACACTCGCGTTCTGCGTTTAATGCCCTCAGCTCATACTGTGAAGACAGCTCGGCCGCTCGGTAGGCAAATTCCGCAAAGCGACGCTTTACCTCTTGTTTTGGTACTCCTGACAAAAATGCTGACAATATACGGTGCACAGACAAATCGGAGTATCTTCTGATAGGTGCGGTAAAATGACAGTAATCTTTAAGCGACAACCCGTAATGACCTACCGGTTTATCACTGTACCGCGCCTTTGCCATCGACCTTAGCAGCCTGTCCGAAATCAGCCGTTCGTATGGTGTTTCGCGTGCCTCGTCTATAAGCGCACGCAGGTCATGAGGTGAGCCAGACAAGCGGGTTTTAAAACCCAGCCGACTTGAAATCTGTTCTAACACAAGCAGCTTGTCGGGGTCGGGATGTTCATGGATTCTGTAAACAAACGGCAACCCGTGTTTTCGGGAATATTCGGCAACTGCGACATTAGCGGCTATCATAAACTGCTCGATAATGCCCTCACTGACTCCCATTGTGCGTTTTTGTATGTCAATGGGGTGTCCGTTTTCATCCAGCGTAAACATCGGCTCAACGCTTATAAATTCCATTAAGCCTCTTTTAGCTGCTACATCACTCATTTTTTGGGCAAGAATACGCATATTCTCAAGTATGCGATATACCGGCTCATATTTTGCTTTTATTTCAGCACCGGCACTGCCGTCAAAAATAGCATTTACCTCACTGTATACGCCGCGCAGGCAGGATTTTATAACAGTTTTTTTAATTGAAGCACTCAGCAGCACTCCGTTATTATCCAGCTTCAAAATTGCCGACAATGCCAACTTGTCCTCGCCCTCGTTAAGCGAACAAATGCCGTTAGATAGCTCCTTGGGCAGCATAGGAATAACCCGGTCGGCAAAATATACGGAATTGCCGCGCAAGCGTGCATCTTTGTCAAGCGGAGTGTTTTCACGCACATAATGGGATACATCGGCTATATGAACACCAAGACGCCAGCCATTATCTGTGCGGTCGAGTGAAACCGCATCATCAAGGTCTTTTGCGTCTTTCCCGTCTATCGTAAAAACTATCCAGTCGCGCAAATCATCGCGTCCTTTAAGTTCTTCGTCCGACATGCCCTTTATTGATAAATTCCGGGCTAACATTATCGCCTCATGAGAAAAAATTACAGGTATGCCGGCAGCATCCACAATCGCATCGGCGCAGACATGGGCACTGTTGGCACTGCCGTAAACCGTCAATATTTCTGCAATAAGCTCACCCGAACGGTTGTATTCGACTTTGAATCTCACCTTGTCATCGGGATTTAATGATGCGCGCTTTGCTTTTTTGACATCAATATCAAATTTTATAAAAGCGTCGGGACGCACTTGCCACTTGCCGCTGTGTATAAGACGCCCGGAAAAAACACGCTCTCCCCGATTTTCAATTTTGAGAACACTGCCCGACAGCCCGCGGGAGTCGCCCGTTTTTGTTGTAATCAAAACAGTATCACCGGGCAATGCCCCTCCCAAATCTCGACCTGCAATAAACACGTCCCCTTTATCAGTGCGTGCAAATGCATAGCCGCGCTGCAATGACACTATTTGAGCCGATATGCCTATAATTGAAGCCATCGCCTTATATTTACCCTTTTTATCACGCACAAGCTGCCCATCCCGTTCCATTCTCGCCAAGGTTATTACAAAAGACGCCCGCTCGCCCTTTTTAATTCGCAGCAGCGACGCCAATCTGTCGGCGGATATGCCTTTGCCACCCCTTGACGCAAGCTCGGTTATTCTCTCTGTTAAACTGCGCCGCTGTCCTTTACCCATATTATCACCTTTCAACGCGATTTTAGTCTGTTTCAATCGGAACGCCGAGGACGGCATTCTACAATTTTACGGTTACTTTGGAATTTTGTAGGGCGCGATGCACCCATTATGCCGTGTTCATTATATTAGAACAGCGTATAATATCATAGTATTGACAAATTTGTGCCATCGCCTCGGCTTTTAATATTTTATTCTAATATTACAAAAATACCCTGCTCATATTGAGCAGGGTAAAATAACCGATTAATTTATGCTCCAAGAAATTTGGTAATCAACATGCCTGCAAACACAAGAATAAAAAACACAAACGCAATTACCTTAGTCCATTTTGTAAGCAAAGCGTCAAAAGTTCGTGCCCTGCCCTTGTCAAGAAAAGAATCCGCAGCTCCTTGGATAGCGCCAAGATTTGATTGACGGCCTTCCTGAAGCAATACAATAGCAATAATCACTATAGAAAAGATAATCAGCACAATTCCTATTGCAATTTCAAAACCAGTCATTTTGGGCCCTCCATATCAGTATAACGGCAGTTAGCCGGAATTTTCACGCCGGTACACAAATCCAGCTTTTAAATACTATCATATAATTGTTATGAATGCAAGCATTTGTTTAAGGCAACAGAATAGATTTTGCTATCCTATTACCTCCCTCGCTATGTCAATAGACTGCCTTGCGTCGGCGGCATAATAATCGGCGCCTATTTTTTTAGCAAATTCAGGTGTTAGCACAGCACCGCCTACCATAACCTTTGCAGGCACATTGTTTTTATGCAGCAAAGCAATTGTATCCTCCATGCTTTTAAGTGTTGTCGTCATAAGCGCGCTTAAACCCACAATATCAGCACCATGCCAGCGTGCGGCATCAACAACAGCTTGGCAATCAACATCCCTGCCAAGGTCAATTACCGTATATCCGTAGTTTTCAAGCAGCACTTTAACAATATTTTTACCAATATCGTGAATATCGCCCTTTACCGTCGCAAGCACGATTTTTCCTTTACTTACGGTGCCGGCATTTTCAGACGATAGCCTTACCTTAATGACCTCAAATGCAGACTGGGCAGCACTCGCTGCGCCTATTAGCTGCGGCAAAAACAATTGTCCCTTATCAAACGCCTCGCCAACCCTGTCAAGGGCGGGTATTATATGTGCATTTATGACATCCATCGGACTTAGCGATTTGAGCAGCTTTGTTGTTAGGCGTGCAGTGTCGTTTTTAAACCCTTTTTCAATAGCACCGCTCAGGCTTTCGGTCTGCAAATCAATGCCTTGCTCAGGCTTGTCGACCTTGTTTTCTACTTGACTTACTGAATATGTGTCTATAAAATCTGTTGCGGATTTATCATAATTATAAAGCACGTGAAATGCGCGGACAGCACCCGTCATGCCGGCAGCGTTCGGGTTGATTATCGGCAAGTCAAGACCATGTGCAAGCGCAAGAGTTAAAAATGTCTGATTTATAAGCTCGCGGTTTGGCAGTCCGAATGATATGTTCGATACTCCAAGCACGGTTTTTAGCCCTAATTTTTCCTTGACCATGCGCACGGCGTTAAGAGTTTCGCGCGCTGCCTCCTGCTCTGCCGATGCGGTAAGCGTTAGGCAATCGATAAACACATTTTCTCGCGCAATGCCTAAGCTTTGCGCATGCTCAAGAATGCGCTGTGCTATCGCAAACCGCTGAAGTGCGGTAGGAGGTATGCCATTTTTATCAAGAGTAAGCCCAATAACTGCCGCACCGTACTTTTTGACAAGCGGTAACACCGTTTGTAAAGACTCTAAATCTCCGTTTACCGAATTGACAATGGCTTTGCCATGATAATGCCTTAGCCCTGCCTCCAGCACTTCTACATCAGATGAATCAAGCTGCAACGGTGCATCCACAACACCCTGTATCGCATTGACACATTTTATCATTAAATCCTTTTCATCAATTCCGGGCATGCCGACATTGACATCTAAAATATCGGCGCCGGCTTCGATTTGCTCAATAGCCTGTGCAAGAATATAATCAATATCCTGCCGTAACAGCGCTTGTTTAAACTTTGCTTTTCCTGTCGGGTTTATGCGCTCACCGATAATGCGCACCCTGTCAATTGTAACAGCCTTAGTCGCACTGCAAACCGCTGTTAATTTGCCGCAATTGCGGCGAATTGGCCTTACATCATTTAGTGCAGCTCTTACTGTGGATATTGTTGACGGTGTTGTGCCGCAGCACCCGCCTGCAAACTTTATTCCGACACCTGCAAGCTCGCGCATACAGCGTGCAAACCGATCATCCGAAAAATTAAATTCTCCACTTGCCGGATCGGGCAGACCGGCATTTGGTTTTGCAATTATCGGCAGTTTTGTCCACGATGACAGTTCCTCAACAAGCGGTATGAAATCGTCGGGACCTAACGAACAGTTGAACCCAATTGCATCAACACCGAGCCCCTCTAATGTTAACGCCATACTCGCAACACTGCAGCCTGTAAAGGTTCTGTGGTTTTTATCAAATGTCATTGTGCACATTATGGGTAATGTGCTGTTTTCCTTTGCGGCAAGCACAGCAGCACGCATCTCACCCAGATCTGAAAAGGTTTCAAGCACAATAACATCGGCGCCTGCTCTTACTCCTGCCCTTACCTGCTCACCAAAAATTTCAACAGCCTCTTCAAACGACATATTACCGGTTGGCTGGAGCATTTGTCCAATTGGACCTATATCAAGCGCCACAAGACAGTCTGTGTCTTTTGCCGCCAATTTTGCAGCACTAATGCCGGACGACACTACCTCTTCAACCGTATGACCGCTGGTCGCCAGCTTAAAACGGTTTGCACCTAATGTATTCGCATATATGATATCGGCACCGCTTTCAATATACAGGCGGTGAATATTAGTTATGCGTCCGGGCTGCGTAATATTCAAAAGCTCGGGCAACGCCCCAAGAGGCAGTCCCTGCTTTTGCAACATAATGCCCATAGAGCCGTCCAGCAGCACAAAAGGTTTATTAAGAAGGCTTTGAAAATCCACAGAATTCTCCCCTTTTGAAAAAAGAACAATTTTCACGCAGCCGGCAATTGTTGCATCCGGTTTTTGACGGCGCGGCAGACATGTTACCCACACCGATGACAGCAGTAACCGATTTGCGTGGAGTCAGTATGCTGCTTTGAGTCGCACAAAGTCCGATTGTTCGCTGCGCGTCAAGAACGGCAAGAAAATCCTTTTGCAGTTCAATCGGCAAATCACCATAGCCGGGACTGAACCGCTCTGTAAAAAAGCTGCCCGAAAACTTGGATCTAATCATACTTTCGGTCTGATTACACACGCTTTCAACCGCAGCACTGGCACACGCGTCCATAACAATACCTTTAGTCAAATTCTTAGCCGTAGCGTGGCGAATCAGCCTGTCCGCCTGTTCTGAAAGTGTGACTGCCATCAGCACTGCAATTTGGCAATTAATAAGATGATCGGCAATATCTTGCCCTTCAAGTATTAGGCTGCAACCCTCAAGTGCCAACCTGCCACTATGCTTTATTTTAAAAGCGGCATAAACACATCTCGGGCTAATTTCGGCACGAAGCTTTTCTGTGCATCTTTTGATAAGCTGCTCTGTCGTGCTGTCTGGCCGATTTTTGCCATAACCAAGATAACGCAGAACCTCGTGTTCATCAATATCAGGCGGATTTTTTGGTACATATAATACACGGTTATACAAGAGTATCCCCCATTATACATTGTTTTTATTGGAGGAAAATATTATACCGCAATCAGCGACGAAATGCATTCGGTAATGCGGCGCGCCACTAAAGGATTGTTCATTGTATAAAGATGTATGCCGTCCACCCCGTTGGATATCAAATCTACAATCTGGTCAACGGCGTATGCAATTCCGGCATCACGCAGCGCTTCAGGGTGATGTTCATATTTGCTTATCATCTTTGTAAATTTAGCCGGCAGGCTTGCTGCCGTCATGGATACCATTCGTTCAATCTGTTTTTTATTAAGAACCGGCATAATCCCAGCCTCGATAGGCACATTTATCCCGGCAATGCGCGCCCTTTCCAAAAAGCTGTAAAAAGCGGAATTATCGAAAAAAAGCTGTGAAACTAAATGCTGAGCACCTGCATCTACTTTCTTTTTAAGATTGTGGATATCGTCAATTAAGTCTTTGCTTTCAACATGTCCCTCCGGATAGCACGCCCCCGATATATGAAACCCGCCCTGTTTGCGTATAAATTCGACAAGATCGCTTGCATACTTGAAATCTGTTTTGGGCGACCTACCGGGTATTATGTCGCCACGTAACGCCATAATGTTTTCAATCTTTTTTTCACGAAAATCATCTAAAATAGCAAGAATATCGCTGCGGCTGTTTTGAACACAGGTCAAGTGAGCAACCGGCTCGATATTGTATTTATTTTTTATAATCGACGCTATTTCACAAGTCGAGCGATCTGCGGGATTGCCGCCCGCCCCATATGTAACGCTGATAAAATCAGGGTTTAGCCCCTTTAGACCATCAAGCGTTTCGATAATAGTTTCAATCGGGCTTGTGCGTTTGGGCGGAAACACCTCAAATGAATATACAGTACGATTTTTATTAAATATATCCGCAATTGACATTTAATTCACACCTTTTGGCAATTTGGAGAATAGTATAAGATCCCACCCGCCATTCAATTGTGGAGCACGATGAGGACATCGCGCCTGTTTTTGGCAAGCCTTAAGCATACATGCCTATTCTGTATCTTCTGCATATAGTCTCATGCTCGGCCAATGTTTTGGAATAATAGGTTATTCCCGTGCTCATATCTGTTGCAAAGAAATAACGACCTTTAACCATATCTTCATCCGACGGGTTGATGGCAGCTTTTATTGCCTCAAGCCCGGGGTTGCAAATCGCTCCTATAGGCAGGCCCTTGCGCTTGTAGGTATCGTAGTCAAGGTTTTCGACGTGCTGATCTCCAATCGGCTGTATTATGCTTCTGACATATTTTTGGGTAGAGTCACATTCAAGCCTTGGATATTGCCCGGGATTTTGAAGACGGTTGTGGATAACACGAGATATTCTGTACATATCTTCGGGCTTTGCCGCCTCCCACTGTATGATAGATGCCAGAATGATAGTGTCGTTAAGCGTCATGTCCTTTGCTTTAATTGCTGCTCGTATACTTGCATCGACTCTGTTATTAAACGCTTCAAAGAATTTGCGCAGCACGGCCTCACCCGAACTGCCGACATAAAAATCATAACTGTCGGGGAAAATATACCCCTCAAATTTTTCAAACCTGCCCTTGTATTCTTCACCATCGGGTATTTCATTTAAAAACCAGTAGTCAAAATCGCATTTATCCATCGCAAGATAAAAATCACTTGCCAAACAAACCTTGTTATTTTCAAGTTTTTTTGCAATTTGAGCAACTGTCATGCCCTCAGGGAAAGTAACACGCACAACCTCGCGCACTGTCGATCTTAAAATACCGACTATAACGCTGTACCCCATATCGGGAGATATAGACACTTCGTCCTGCGGCTTAAATTTCCCATCTATTCCTTTTAGTTTACAGTAAAGCCTGAATATAAGCGGTTGGTCTATTACACCGGCTTCTTTAAGTACGCGTGCAACCTCGGCAGTATCGCCTGCCTGTTCGGCAGTCAATGTAACCGGAACCTTTGTATCCGATTTATTTATGCCGGTATAATCCAATCCTCCTACAATCATAAAATACGCTAAAACTCCGGACACTGCAAACACGAGCACCGCATAAATAATACCTTTCACACAGCCCATTGCCGTATGTGTACGTTTGCTTGCCGGTTTTCCCGCCGCCTTTTGAGCGTCATCCTTTTCTTGTGTCTGCTCCTGGTGCTGTGTTTCTTGATTTGGCCCGCCACCGCTTATCTCGGGAGGATCACTGCTCGGTTTTTCGTTTTCAATAGACAAAGCGCTGTCGTCGGCATTTCGATCGCCGGGCAAATCGTCAAGGTTGAGATTAAGCTCAAAGCCGGATGCTTTAGTCCGACGCTCTCGCTTTAACCGCTCAGCAGTCTCATCATCGACCTTAAGCGTTTCATCATCAAAAAGCTTTTTCTTTTTTTCGGCTTCAATATCGCTGATAAGCTTATCTATATCTTCAGACATATATCTACCATGCCTTTCGAGTAAATTTCACTTTTCTAACATAGTTTTCGGTAACAACAAGCTCAACCGGTCTGTCAAAGCGCCCGTGCGGCAGTTTGCGGCAAACACAGCTACTGTATGCAATTCCAATTGCCGTCATATCATAACCGCTGAGAAATCGGTCATAGTACCCCTTGCCATATCCAAGGCGGTATCCTTTTGAATCATAGCATAAAGCCGGCACAATACACAAGCTGTTCTCAAACACATCAATAGGTTGGCTTGTTTGTGGGTTGGGTTCAAGCACCCCGAATGCACCCGGCGCCAGCTCGTGCAGGCCATTTATTAAATAAAACCTCATGTTGCGTGTACCCTCAATGCAGCGGGGTACAGCTACATTTTTACCGTCGACCAATGCTCTGCGTATTATATCCCGTGTATCAACCTCTATTTCGGTCGATACATATGTCAAGAGCAAATTGCATTGCCTGTACTGCCACAGCCCGGTCACCCTGTCAGAAATGCGCTTATCAAGTGCACTCTTTTGAACGGTCGGCATTGTGCGCCGAATTTGCTTGTACTTTTCCCTTAAGCCGGCCTTTATAGGCCTTATATCTGCTGCCGGCATTGCATAGACTTAGCTATCTCGTCCGCACGCTCGGGCGACAAAAGTACGGATACAATTTTTAATGAAAAATCCAGCGCAGCTCCTGCGCCTTTTGCTGTGATAAACTGACCCTCATGGACAACATATTCCGAAGATATTACGGCACCCGTCAGATCCTTTTCAAATCCGGGATAGCAAACAGCTTTTTTTCCGTTTAATAAACCTCGGTGCCCTAAAATGGATGGAGCGGCGCAAATAGCGCATACGGGTAGGTTTCGTTCAACAGCAACGTCAATAAAATGTTGCACCACTGCAGATTTTTCAAGATTGACAGTGCCCGGCATGCCTCCCGGCAAAACAACCGCTTCAAGCTTGTCAGGTTTAACATTGCTGTCTTCGACATCTGCAGCCACCATGATACCGTGAGCGCCGCGTATATTTTTGCCGCCTATTCCAACCGTTACAACATTAATATCTGCCCGGCGCAATACATCAACTGCTGTTAAAGCTTCAATTTCTTCAAACCCATCTGCCAAAAACACGACAACCATCTTTTATTGCCTCCCTTAATATTGATCTTCAGATTGTTAATCAAATGCCAAACCCATGTACGGTGCATAATTTTTTGTTTTCGCAAACAGGCGTTCTGCCTTTTTTGTTAAAAGACAGACCATTCCAAATTCTTTTTTGGTATCACCGGCTTGCAAAACAGGCTGTCTAACCGTTAAATAGTCAAATTTAAACATTGACGACACCGCACATTTAAGTGCATTTTCAAGCTCGGGGCGGCACAGCCATTCTTTAATAAACAGTGTGTTTTGGTATGGCTCGCACAAAGCCCAAAATCCATCGCCCGTAACTGCCGCTCCCCCCGTGCTTACAGCAAGTTTAACAGCATAATTTACAAGCTTGTCCGGCCATTCAACCCACGCGGGGTGCCCCGATAAAATAAGGTTGCGTCTTGCCGCTGCACCAACACCATCAATATCAAATTTAAGCCCCGGACATTCGTTTGTGTTACAAGCTCCATGCAAAAAATCTTGTGCCGATTGAGTTGTTTCGTTTGTATAAAAATAAGTTTGATAACCAAGTCGTTCATAATATTTAAAAAGCCCGGGCGAGGCCGGATGCAAAAAGCAGGCATCAACGCCATTAGATTCAAGCCCTTTATGCACCTGTTCGAGCAACCGACTAAACAGGCCGCGCCCCCTGTATGGCGACAACGTGGCCGCCGCATACACATAGCGAAGATTTAATGCATTTGTGCCGGTAGCAGTTTTCAATACAGCGGGCAAGGTAAAGACCATCGAAACCGGACGCCCATCCTCTACCCACACCGCACAGGTTTCAGGATTTAGTGCAAAATCAAAGAAATCTATTATACTTTCCCGGCTGTCGCCTGAAAAAGCATCGAGCCAAATATTAATAAGCTGCGGCGCCGCGTTTTTGCCGACATATTCAATCGGCATATCTACTGCCCCATTTCCTTTTCTGTGCCAACATATTTTTCAATAAGCTCTACCGGCCGATATGACCGCTTAGCGCGCCGCAATCCCTCTATTCCCATGTCGTTTTCTCTGTTAATATAAGAATATTTTCCGTAAAGCTCTCTTAACGCAAACTCACGATTAATGACAGCATATGCACCGGCATAATCTATAAGTGCTTTTTCGGTATGAATATCAAACATCTCGTCACTTATCGGTGATCCCATTGTCATTGCAACCACCTTGCCGTCCACCCTTAAAAGTCCTCCGATTAAAGACAGCTTGTCCATGTGATTCAATGCCTCTTTTATCGATTGCCTCTCAGAGCGCAATACAGGATCGCTGCAATTGCTTTTTTCTTTGCACCACTGTAAAACCATATCAAAAACTTCGCTGCTGTTATTATCGTTTATCCTCTCATAACTCCAGTTGTATTTTGCATTAAACGATGAGATATGGTTACGCTTTGAATGATATTTGCGACCTTTCAGCAAGCTTAAGTCTTCAGTTCTGTAAATATAATCAAAATCTCCCTTTGACGGATGCCATTCGAAAACACCGGGAAACCAATCGTCAATTTGCTCTGCAGTGGCAGTGTCCGCACCAAACAGCGTCAATGATTCGCCGTTTTGATGCTGGAATTCGCGTAACAGCTCAATGTTTTGCCTTAACTCGCCGCCGACCGGTAATAGATACAGCGGCTCGACATCGCCGGAACGGACGAATAAAGTGCTGCCAAGTCGCGCAATCTGGTTCATATAATATTTGCGCCACATCCATATCGTAGTGTACGAAAACTCACACATCGTCATACCGGCATTTTTAAGCATAGGAGCCGCCCATTTGGCGTCGTTAACCGTAGGTTCCTTGAAATCAAGCTTTATCATAGTGGCAGGCAATTGGTTCAATCCTTTATTTATTGTTCATCAATTCAATCAGCTTGTTTGTAATTTCATTCTGCGGCAAAGGTTTTCCGTCAAGTGCGCACGGCACAACCTTCCAACCCAGCTTTTCTGCCGCGTAAAGTGCAGCATCCCGGCAACGCTGAAGATACCTCTCATCCCGTTCATGAATATCTCGGCGGTCTGCATCGCCCTGATACCGGTTTGAAAGCAGCTGTTGGGACACAGACGGCGGCATATCCAAAAAAACCACCAAATCGGGACGCGGCAACCCCAGCAAATCATATTCATAGCAATTTAACCAGTCAAGATAGCTGTCCCACCGGGTCTTGGGCAGCTTTGGCATTTGGTGTATTGCATTGGATGTAGTATAACGCGCGGCTAATATCAGCGTACCCTCGTTATAATCATGTTCCCAAAACTGCTTAAAGCTTGCATATCGGTCGACCGCGTAAAATGATGATGCTGCATATGCGTTAACCGAATCGGGTGAATTCCCGAACTCGCCCTTAAGATACATTTTTACCAGCGACGACGACGGCTGCTCATAGTCGGGAAAACAAATCTTTTTATATTTTGTCCCGAGCGTCGAAAGATAATCATCAAGCCGTTCAAACTGTGTGGTTTTGCCGCTTCCGTCAAGTCCGTCGATAACAACAAGTCGAGCCATCACTTTAGCCCCTTCATTTTTTTATAATACTCACGCACCTGCGCTGCCTTGCCGCATGTCATTTTGCCCTCAGGGCATGCGCCGTGCAGACAGGGCGGACCCGAACGTTTAAAAAGATGTGGTGCTACGTCAATGCACAGCTTTAGCATTTCTTGGCTAAGTTTTTGTATCTCCCATTGTGCGCGATTGCAGCATCTGTGAGCAAAAAAATTGTTTAGGCTGCGTGCATTCATTGTGACAATCATTTTTGTGGTGCATGCGTTCGGAAGAACAAAACGCGCATCCTCAATAGCCCGCTTTTCGGCTGCCCGCTCGGCTGTCTTTTTGTCAATTCCGCATTCCAACAGCTCTTTTAAATGCTTTTGACGCAAAAGGTGTGTGAGGCGTTCATAGTGTGCCATATCCTCCTGCATTGCTTGAATATATATTTCGCGTGCTTCGGGCAGCGCGTCAATCTCGGGCGGTATAACATATTCAAAGCTGCTTTCACGCACATAGCGCTGGCTCTGAACGCTGTAAGAGGCGATGCGATGACGTGTTATTTGCGCAAGCAGAGAACGCGATACGCCCTCTATTCCAAATGTAAATACAGCATGCTCAATCGGGCTTTCATGCCCTATCTCAGACAGCATGTCCACAAAAGCAGCCGTTTTTTCATCAGAAAGGCTATCGGTCAAGTCATCAATCGTTGCAGGCGAATAGCATAGCTTAGCCGCTGCTGCAACTGTATGTTCGGGCCGTGGAGTGTACGCAAGCAGTGTAACCCTCATCAGCAATTCCCCTTTTAATATATCATTTTATAAGTATACCAGAATTTAGGCAGTGCTTCAACATTTTTCGAATCACATATTTGAGCATTGGTTGGTCAGTTGATTTTTTAATGATAGTTCATGATTAAAAGACAGTGTAGTCGATTGAGTAATATACAAATTTGCGGGCGAATACAGCTCACCTCTACCATATGTCAGGTGCGTTTTGATGTAGATCGCCAAAAAAGTAGGGCGCGATGCCCTCATCGCGCCGTTCTTTTTATATCATTGTGAAGCAGTGGTGCTTGTCGCCTGTGTTT
>JAQVFM010000027.1 GCA_028697255.1 Oscillospiraceae bacterium | reverse complement strand
CGTAAGGTTTGGGGTTATCGAAAAACGTATTTTCGAACTCAAATAGTCTTCCGTTGTTATTTCCAAGCTGCATATCACTTCCACTCCTTTACCAAATGTCTTTTATCGTCAAAATTTGTTATTAAAATAGCAAATTAAAATTTGTAATGTTGTCTGTTTTCATTATAATGCACAATTAAGTGTACTTCAATGGTAATATTTGTTATGACATGTGTCAAAATTTGCTGTGAATTAACAGTCGTAATCAATTTGAATGATTAAGTGCACTATTTTTGCTGTGTTAAAAATTTATATATTAAAGCATATTTAGACACTAAAAATTGCCGACAAAAAAAGAGCCTCCCGTCAAGGGAGACTCCTAATACAAGCTTTTTGCTATATTATCAATTTAATCTACGCAAATAATATCACGAATATCGGCAAAGCGCTTTTCACCTATGTTGTTGACATTCATAATTTCCTCAATCGAATCAAATTTACCGTTTGCCTCACGATATTCAATTATTTGTGCAGCAATCACTTGGCCAATGCCGGGCAGCGTTTCAAGCTGATCCTGTGTAGCAGTGTTTATGTTGATTTTGTTCGGCACACTGCTACGCGGGGACATGACACTTGAATGTGTAATCGACTTTGACTTAACCCCCGCTTTGCCGGTTTGTGACCGGGTAGTATCTACGCCTGTGTCGGAATAAATAATTCCGACAGGCGACAAATCGGGTGCTTCTGATGCGGCGAGCAGGCTGACGGCAACACAAAGAAGGAGCGCAAGTACCACTAAAATGCGTTCTTTTAACAATTCGCTCACTAAATTAAGCCCTCTCTTTTATAATATTGCTAATAACCGAGTGCGAAATGCACGGGCGTCCAAAAGGTCGCCACTACAGGCTGTGTTTTATTAAAAAAGTGCTTAACATATTTGCAGGGGCGAACTGTGTTCGCCCGCAAATCCGTATATTATACTAATGAGTAAATTGTAAGCAAACCTATACCACGTTAAAAATTGCGCAGCAGCGAAACAACTTTGCCAAGCACCGAAACTTCATTAACAATTATCGGTTCGTAAGCATCATTTTCAGGCTGCAACCTAAAATGATTGTTCTCTTTATAAAACCGTTTAATAGTTGCCTCATCTTCAATAAGTGCAACGACAATATCACCATTTTCCGCAACCGGGGTTTTGCGTACAATAACAACATCTCCATCCAAAATGCCAGCATTTATCATACTATCGCCGACAGCACGCAACGCAAACAATTCGTCCGGATTATACCTCCCGCCCGAATAGGGGACATATTCTTCAACTTGCTCGATTGCGAGGATAGGCTTTCCGGCCGTAACGCGACCAAGCAGAGGCACACGGGCAACACTTTCACCCGCAACGCGAATTGCGCGGTTAAGACCGCTTTGGCGCGAAATGTATCCTCCGTCCTCCAAAACCTTTAAATAAGCATGAATGGTTGAAGTTGATTTGATGCCGGTGGCAGCGCATATTTCACGGACGGTTGGCGGAACTCCGTCCTGTGCGCATTCTTTTAAATACGCCAACACCTTTTTCTGTTTTTCATTCAAGGGATTCATTGCATTGCTCTCCTTTAAAATCCGCGCTTTTTACAATATTTTACATCATTTTATCATAATAATATATTAAAGTCAAACAAATGTTTGCATTAAAATAATACTAATACTTTATTAAAAGACAATTCACACAATAATTTTTAATTGTTTTATAATAAACACGTACTCAAAGTAAAAAGAAGCCACAACTTTTTACTTAAGACTTTTGAGTACACGTTTTACCCTCCTCAAACACCACCCTCTTAATCATCAAGTAAAAAGTCTGCTCAAAAAGGGCAGGCTTTTTACTTTTTTAATTTTTTTCTCATTTTGTATATCGGTGACAAAACGGTCAAAAATACTCATGTAAGATTGCCCTGCAAATGACAAAAAGGATTGCAGTCAATCACAACGGGAATGGAGGACTAACATGGGACATATAAATTTTGATAAAGGTCAGCGTAAAAGAAAAGGACTTTACGGCTTTTATCTTGCATTAGCCATATGCTTGGCAGCAGTCGGCGGAGTTGCGGTGTTGACTTTTATTAGTTCAATGCCTGATATTGACATCGAAAATTCGGGGCAATCTCAGTCATCTGTAATTACGACCAAGACAAAAGAGGTGGGTCAAATAGTAACAAACGTACCGGATGAGCGCACAACAACCACCGGTACGTCGACACAATCACAACCAACCCAAACAACTGCTTCAAAAGCAGCGGATTTATTTATATTGCCGTTAACAAATGAGGTAATCCGAATTTACAGCGGCGTCAAGCCAGTTTTTAACGAAACAATGCAAGACTGGAGAGTCCACAACGGTGTGGACTTTAAAGGGACGGCAGGGCAATCGGTAAAAGCGCTGGCGGACGGAACAATCGAATCTATATCAAAGGATCCGCTTTGGGGTGATATAGTAATAATTGACCACGGATACGGAATTAAATCTCGGTATTGCGGTGTTCGAGTGTCGACGCATAAAGAAAAATCGACCGTAAAGGTGGGCGATGTTATAGGAACACTGTCAACTATACCATGTGAAGCGTCTGACGGTCCGCACCTTCATCTTGAGATTATTGCAAACGGTGAATATGTCAACCCTATTGATGCCATTGGTCGTGAAGTAAAATATTCCACAACTACAACAACCGCAACTACCACGGCAACTAAAGCAAATTAATACTATTCTCAGTTTTAACGGGAGACAAGATCCGAGAATAGTATAATAATACATGCCCTCGGAAACTGCATATAATTTGCGGATCGATCAAAGGGGCAAAAAGAAACTGCAGGTTTATTACCGGCAGTTTCTTTTTTAATACTCGGTTTTACAAACAAACATAATATGTTATAATAACGTAAATTTTTTACTGGAGCTGTTGTTATGCGATACGCAACCATTGGCACATCTTGGATCACAGACTCGTTTATTGAGGGCGCCGAGATTGCGGGTGATATGCAGCTTTGTGCAGTCTATTCACGAAGCTTAAATAAGGGGCAAAATTTTGCCTGCAAATATGGCGATATTCCCGTTTACACTGATATAGAAAAGCTTGCAAAATGTGCCGATATCGATGCGGTATATATTGCAAGCCCAAATGCTTTGCATTATTCCCAAAGCAAGCTTTTTTTGCAACATGGAAAACATGTACTGTGCGAAAAACCTGCTACAGTTACTTCAGCTCAATTGCGCGATCTTATCTCATTGGCACAAAAAAACAATCTTGTATATATGGAAGCAATAATGATGCGACATCTTCCGTCGCGCACTCTAATACATCAGGCTATAAAACAGATTGGCCGCATCTCTGTTGCGCGTTTTGATTTTTGTCAGCTTTCGTCAAAATATTCGTTGTTGCTCGACGGCGAGCTGCCCAACATTTTCAATCCAAGGATGGCCGCAGGCTGCCTTATGGATCTCGGGATATACTGTGTATACGCCGCAATTGATTTTTTCGGACGACCAAAGAATATTACAGCAGGTGCAGGTTTTTTAGACAGCGGAGCCGACGGCTGTGGTTTTGCTGTTTTTGATTACGGTGATATGCATGCAAGCCTGACCTATTCTAAAACCGGTCAGGGCTATATAGGCTCGGAGATTATCGGAGATAAGGGAACAATAACCATACAATCCATCTCAAAGTTAACCGGAGTGACACTAAGAAACTGCAAAGACGACAAAACAATTATCACTCAAGACATTCCCAAAGCGCAGTTGATGAGCGGCGAAGCGGCGGCATTCCGGCGTTTTGCCGCCAATCGTGAGGACTGCAAACATGAAATCCAAAGTGTAAGCCGCCTTGCTTTAGAGGTTTGCGAAACAATGGAAGAAATCCGCAGACAAGCGGGGATTAAGTTCTGAATAAAATAAATATGACTATCCAAAAACAAGGTTAACGGCAGACAGTGGATTATTTAATATTTCACATGCCGGTTGTACCGAAAAAAGTCCGATTGCTCCCGGTAGTCCACGACGCAATGAAAATGCAACAGTACCGCCCGATACAGCAAATGTACCCTTGTGCAGGCGCGATGCGGCTTTTGCAAGCCACAATGCGGTCACATCACAAACCGCGTTATCCCCGCCTATTAAGACTAATATGCTGTTATCACGATGCCTGACAGTAGCAAAAATGCTGCCGTCAGGATTTGCTACAGCCGTCGCATATAGCAGGCGCACAACAGCTCCGGTTATCACTCTCGGCTCGGCGGCTGTGCATACGCTTTTTTGCGGAATAACAAATTCAAATGATATACCCTTTTCTTTCAACAGCATAAAACAAGCATTTAGGGTTTCACTCAGCAGTGCGTTTACATCTCCGTACCGTAGCGGTCGTTTTGCCGTAGCCGACTGTAATAGCGAACTGGTTTCAATTTTGGCCATACAACGCAGTGCGCGCCGGTATTGTGCCTGTTGCATAGCTGTTTGTTTTTCTTGGGGCGGTACCGACAAAAAGAAAGCTGCCAGTGCTTCCCTTATGCGCCCCTCCTCTGCCATTTTGTGATTGCTGTTAAAAAAACTATTAATAAAACCCACCGGTATAATCCGACCTTTCAACAATGAGTCCAAGCTATTATACCCCATTTTTACTTTTGGATACCGGCGCTTTTGTTTAACCTAACAAAAGTCTTATACGTCGGTTAATTTTTTGACAAACTTATTGATATATTGGTAAAAACAAGTTAGAATATATACATATAATAGAAATTGGAGGTTTATAATAATGGCAATCAAAATTGGTATCAACGGCTTTGGCCGCATCGGCCGCTTAGTTTTCCGCGCGGCGGTTGCCCAGCCCGAAAAGTTTGATATTGTGGGCATCAACGATCCTTTTATCGACACCGATTATATGGTGTATATGGTTAAGTACGACACCATTCACGGCAAATTTCAGGGCGATGTTAAGGAAGAAAACGGCAAGCTGGTGGTGAACGGCAAACCCATTTTTGTCTATGCAGAAAGAAATCCTGCTGACATTAAATGGAGTGAATGCGGCGCCGAGTATATAGTGGAGTCCACCGGTGTGTTCTGCACAACCGAAAAAGCAAGCGCCCACATTTCAGCCGGTGCAAAAAAGGTTGTTATTTCAGCGCCTGCAAAGGATAAGGAAACACCCACATTTGTGTGCGGCGTCAATCTTGATAAATATACAAAGGACATGACCGTTGTTTCCAACGCTTCGTGCACGACCAACTGTCTTGCACCTTTAGCAAAGATTATTAACGATAAATTTGGTATTGTCGAAGGCTTAATGACAACCGTACATTCCACTACCGCAACCCAAAAAACTGTTGACGGTCCGTCATCAAAGGATTGGCGAGGCGGCCGTGCAGCGGCAGGCAACATCATCCCTTCGTCAACCGGTGCTGCAAAGGCGTGCGCGCTTGTAATCCCCGAGCTCAAGGGCAAGCTCACTGGTATGGCATTCCGCGTGCCGACATTAGACGTTTCGGTTGTTGATTTAACGATTCGCACCGAAAAGGCTACAACAATGGACGAGATTAACGCGGCAATCAAAGAAGCCTCTGAAACCTATATGAAAGGTATTATGGGATATACCGAAGACGCTGTGGTTTCTTCTGATTTTTACACAGATCACAGGACATCTATATACGATGCCACCGCAGGTATCGCACTGAATTCCAACTTCTTTAAGCTGGTTTCCTGGTATGACAACGAGTGGGGCTACTCAAATAAGGTACTTGATTTAATCGACCATATGAACACGGTAGACGCACAGTAAGAACCAATTCGTATTAACAATGATACACCTTATATTATAATTTTAATATAAGGTGTATTTTTTACATTATAAGCCCATGAAAACGGTGCGATGAGGCATCGCGCCCTACTATTAAACCAAATCACGATTATACCGGTGTAGGGGTGGATTCTATACCCGCCCGTATTCACGATAATTGTCAACCTTCTCGGGCGGATATGGAATCCGCTCCTACGATACTCAAATCAATGCTGTAGATGCATCTACCCGAAATTATATATAAATCAAATATAGAAACACCCCGCCCGTGGGTGACGAAAACAGGTGTAGGGCGGTATGCCCTCATCCCGCCGATAAAAATCTTCTAAATTATGATATAATAAAAATAAAATATTTTAAAAAATCTCTCAACGTTTCACCCTACTCAATCGTATTATTTATGAAAGGGGGAAGTGCATTGCATGGTTCTTTATTGCGTACGAATGAAGAGCTGTCACAAATCTATAATCGGCATGTAAAAACAGTTTATAAGGTTTGCTTTATGTTTATGAAAAACCGCCACGACACTGAAGATATGGTGCAAAACACTTTTATCAGGCTTATGAGGGATAAAACGTGTTTTGAAAGTGAACAACATGAAAAAGCATGGCTGATTAGAACGGCCGCAAACCTGTGCAAGGATCATTTCCGTGGTTGGTGGTCAAAAACAATCGGAATGGACAACGTGGCCGAAGTGGCAGTGGACACCCCCTCAAACATTGACGAAACATTGAACATAGTTCTCAGTCTTCCCCCAAAATATAAAACAGTTGTTTATCTTTATTACTATGAGGGCTATTCCACGGTTGAAATAGCAAAAATGCTAAAGCAAAATGAATCGACCGTTAGGAGCCGCTTATATACGGCGAGAAAATTACTTAAAATTGAAATGGAAGGTGATGCATTGTGAAACGTGAAGATATTAAAAACTCCTTTGACAAAATCGGTCCTGACGATAACACAATCCAAAGAATGTACAACCGAATTGTGTCAAATCCACACAATAGTAAACGGAGTGGTTTTATAATCATGAGAAAAGTCGTTCCGGTTGCCCTGGGCGTAATGGTGTTAGCGGTTAGTCTGTTCACTTATTCGGCGCTTACAGGCAATAAGCCTGCGACTACAGGCAACAAGCCAACGACAGAAGCTCCAAAAGATGCAGCATATAACGGCAGAGCTGTTACAGATGATCTTGCAACGGGAGAAGGTACAGCCGAACTGGCACCCGCCCCCGTCGACACGTTTGAGATTGACGGCAGACATTATTTTATTCTTTCTGAAAACGACAGAGAAGCATTTGGCTTTGCCGATACTATTAGGGATGAGGATATCGGTGACAGCATAGCAAAAATCAAATCAACCGGCGACGAAAGCATTAAAGGGAAGGACGTTTATGAATACCTGCCCGCCGGCTGTCATGCTGTGGTTGCTGTTAAAAAGCAAACCGGTTACAAACTTTATAAATTCAGCTCTTTTGAAAGCTATAATAATAACAAGGACGAAGATGTAAATACCTATCTCAAGCTTTTCGGCATAAACAGTGCTAAAGACATTGCAAAGATTGAGTTTTTCGGCCGTGACTCTTCGCCACAAGTCAAATCTGAAATAACAGACACAGCAAACAAGCAAAAATTTTATGATTTTTATAGTGTACTAAAGGATGCAAGCGATAAGTATTTTGAAAAACTGTATTCAATAAGAAAAGAACCATATGAAAATCAATATCCCGATGTTGAACCCGATCAACTCCCCCCCGATTACCGCTCACCGGCTGATGCACCGGACAGCAATCAGGCGTCTGGACAACTCACACCAAAACAAGAAATAGCTATTGCACAGGATAGCATTGCGCCGGCTGATGGCCAGCTGCGTTCAGGCGTCGGTTATGATGACGGCAGTGCCGGTTCAATCGACGGAAAACAAGGAGCAGTAGGAAATGTGCTCGGAAATTCAGTGGTGATACGAATTTATAATAAAAACGGAGTTTATATGGAAACCGTGTATTATAAAAACTTTGGGTTTATTTCAAGGCATGAGGTCTCAAAAGAATTTGCGGATTTTCTTAAAGACTTTTGTTGATTAGATTAAAAACGCCAATCCAAGCTTTGGACTGGCGCTTTTTTTCATACTAATTTGCGACTACTGCTATTCCAATTTCAACTGCTCGCCAAAGTCCTCGGGTTGCGGCATTGAGCCGGCGGCGGGCAGTGCTTTTTTTCTGTACCGGTTAGGATTGGCCAACATTCCCTCCTCAAACAGCTCTGCCTTGACAAGCTTGTGTTTGCCTTTAAGTGTCATAACCTGTACGCCTTGAGTGCTGCGCGTCGCTTTAACCGATAGCGCACCGGTATGCACCAAAAGCCGGCGTCCTGAGCTTGCATATAGAAGTATTTCGCCGTCCTGCTGCATATGAAACGCGGCTACTAACGGAACCTTATCCGAATATGCGCCTTTTAGCTTGCGGCGGTTGGTTTTGGTAGCATAAGCCGAAAGCTCGACTTTAGCCACCTTGCCGTTTTCAAATAGGAATACCATATAACCGCTGTAATCAGAGGTAGTAACCATATACACAGCATTTTCGCCCTCGTCAAAGCCAAGCGTTGATGCCGCATAATCTCCCAGCACGCTTGCCTTTGTATCGGAAAAATCGCTGACTTTTGATTTGTAAACAGATGCTTTATCGGTGAAGAACAAAAGCTCGCATCTGTTTGTCGCTTCAATTGTTTGTGTTATCCTATCGCCCTCTTTAAGCTTGTGGACGTTGCTCATGCGCAGCGATTGTGGAGTAATTTTTTTGAAATAGCCCTCGGCAGTGAAAAACAACGTGCACGGATAATCGGGAACTTCCTCCTCAATTTCGGCCTCATTCTGTTCTATATCACTTGCATATAATAGTTCACTGCGGCGCTCCTTGCCATATTTTTTTGCAACTTCCTGCAATTCTCTGATGATTATCGCCTTGACACGTGCCGGGTTTTTCAAAATGCTTTCCATGTCTTCGATATTAGCTTTTAATAGCTCAATTTCTTTTGTGCGCTTTAATATATATTCACGATTAAGATGGCGCAGTTTAATATCGGCAACATATTCGGCCTGGATTTCATCAATTCCAAACCCAATCATCAGGTTAGGGACAACCTCGCCCTCCTCGTCAGTTGAGCGTATAATGCTAATCGCCTTATCTATATCCAGCAGTATTTTTTCAAGACCGCGCAAAAGATGAAGCTTGTCCTTAGCCTTGGAGAGCTCATAAAACACGCGGCGTCGCACACATTCCGTGCGAAATGCAATCCATTCGCCAAGCAATTCGCGAACGCCCATAACACGCGGCACTCCCGCTATCAACACATTAAAGTTGCAAGAAAAGCTGTCCTCAAGCGGTGTTAGGGCAAAAAGGCGGTTCATAAGACGATTGGGATCAACACCTCTTTTTAAATCAATCGTTATTTTAAGACCGCTAAGACCAATTTCATTGCGCACATCTGAAATATCGCGTACTTTGCCGCTTTTGACCAAATCAACAATCTTTGATATTATCGCCTCGATTGTTGTTGACTGTGGTATTTCTGTTATGTCAATGCAATTAAATTTTTTGTCATATTTCCATACCGCGCGCATTTTAAAACTGCCTCTGCCCGTCTCATATATGTTTTCCATAACGTCACGCTGGTATATTATCCGACCGCCGCCCGGGAAATCGGGAGCAAGCAGCGTTGAAGAAATTTCGTGCTGCGGGTTTTTCATCAGTGCAATCGTTGTTTCGCATAACTCGCGAAGATTAAACGAGCATATCGAGCTTGCCATGCCAACGGCAATGCCGATATTGCTGTTGACAAGTATTGTCGGAAAAGTTACGGGCAGCAGCGTGGGTTCTTTCATTGTGGAATCATAGTTATCAACAAAATCTACCGTATCCTTGTCGATATCATGGAACAGCTCGGCCGCTATCGGTTCAAGCTTTGCTTCGGTATAACGCGAAGCGGCATACTCCATATCGCTGGAATACGCGCGTCCAAAGTTACCCTTGGAATCAACATATGGGTGAAGCAACGCCTGGTATCCGCGTGACAGCCGCACCATTGTTTCGTATATTGCCGCGTCGCCATGCGGGTTTAGCTTCATTGTTTCTCCCACTATATTTGCAGACTTTGTCCTGGCGCCGGTCAGCAGTCCCATGCGGTACATTGTGTATAAAAGCTTTCTGTGAGAGGGCTTAAACCCATCAATTTCGGGAATCGCCCGAGACATTATTACACTCATTGCATAGGGCATATAGTTGCTTTCGAGCGTTTCGGTTATATTCTGGTCATCAATCAAGCCGGCTCCGGCAATATGTGCGTTTTCCGGCAAACTGTCCAACGTATTTTCTTTTTTCTTTTTAGCCATATATAACTTGCCTTTCGATGCCGCATTTATTTTACAGCGGCTTTATTATTATGTTTAGCTAACATCAACCATATCAAGATAATAGCTGCCGTGATCGGCAATAAACTCTTTGCGCCCTGCTAAATCATCACCCAAAAGAACATCAAACATCTGTGCGGTGTCCTGCGCATCGGACGGACGCACCTTAATAAGCCTGCGTGTTGCAGGGTTCATGGTTGTTAGCGACATCATATCGGGGTCGTTTTCACCCAATCCCTTTGAACGCTGCAGCGTGTATTTTTTGTCACCAAGCGATTTTACAATTTCGTTCTTTTCCCTGTCGCTGTACGCAAAATAGGTATCATTTTTGCATGTGATTTCATACAGCGGTGTTTCAGCTATAAACACCTTGCCTGTTTCTATAAGCGTCGGTGTAAGCCGGTACAGCATTGCTAATATCAGTGTTCGTATCTGAAAACCGTCAACATCAGCGTCTGTGCAGATTATTATTTTATTCCAGCGTAGCTGGTCTATATCAAAGGTTGTCAAATCCTTGTTTGCCTTTGACTTAACTTCAACTCCACAACCTAATACCTTTATCAAATCGGTAATAATTTCATTCTTAAAAATTTTGTTATAATCAGCTTTAAGACAATTAAGTATTTTGCCGCGCAGCGGAATTATACCCTGAAAATCAGGATTGCGTGCCTGGATACACGCACCCATTGCCGACTTTCCCTCAACAATAAAAAGTTCGCGTTCTTCAACTTTTTTGCTGCGGCAATCAACAAAGCTTTGTACGCGTGATGCCAAATCATTACTTGATTGCAGTGTCTTTTTTAGGTTTAAGCGGGTGCTTTCAGCCTTTTCACGACTGCGTTTGTTTATTAATACTTGTTCTGAAATTTTTGCAGCATCCAAAGTGTTTTCAAGAAAATACACTTCAAGATTGTGGCGCAAAAACTCTGTCATTGCCTCCTGTATAAATCGGTTGTTGACAGCCTTTTTAGTTTGGTTTTCATAAGAAGTCATCGTCGAAAATGACGATGATACAAGTACAAGGCAATCCTGCACATCTTGAAAGGTTATCTTGCTTTCATTTTTCAGGTATTTGCCGTTTTGCTTGAGAAAGGCGTCAATCTGGGATACAAACGCCGAACGCACCGATTTTTCGGGTGAGCCGCCATATTCAAGCCAGCTTGAATTATGATAATATTCAAGTAAATTTATCCTGTTTGAAAAACAAAATGCAACATTGAGCTTAACCTTGTAATCGGGCTTGTCCGCCCTGTCGCGCCCTTTTCTTTCGGCCGACCATACCTGTATATCGGTGAGAGCATGCTCGCCCACCGTTTCCCTTACATAATCTTCGATGCCGTTTTTATAAATAAATTGCTGCTCGTCAAAGTCTTTGCCGTGCTGATTGCGCAGCACAAAAAGCAGGTTTGGATTTACGATAGACTGGCGGCGCAGTGTGTTCTGAAAATACTCGAGAGGTACGCCTATGTCTGTAAACACCTGCAAATCGGGTTTCCAGCGGATACGGGTGCCAGTGTCATTTTTGTTATATGGCGATTTTTTAAGACCACCGATGTTTTCACCGTGTTCAAAATGCAGCGTGTATACGAAACCGTCACGCTTTACTTCAACGTCCATATATTCGGACGAATACTGCGTAGCACACGCGCCAAGCCCGTTAAGACCAAGCGAGAACTCATAGTTACCGCCTTCGTTTGTGTTATATTTTCCTCCTGCATACAGCTCACAAAATATAAGCTCCCAATTATAACGCTGCTCTTTCGGGTTGTAATCAACCGGAATTCCGCGTCCGAAATCCTGTACTTCCAATGAACCGTCCTCATACCGCGTAACCACGATACGGTTGCCATACCCCTCACGTGCTTCATCTATAGAATTTGATAAAATCTCGAAAACGGCATGCTGACAACCCTCCAGCCCGTCCGAGCCAAAGATGACGGCCGGTCTTTTGCGTACGCGGTCGGCGCCTTTTAGCGAGGTGATGCTTTCGTTGCCGTAGTTTTGTTTTTTAACAGCCATTTTTACCTTCCTTTTGATTGCTTTTCACAACTGTTCTCATTGCCATATTTTAGACCATGCAAAGCCACTCTGTCAAGTAAGCGGCGGTTTATTCGTGTAATTCGGGCGCACACACAGGTGCGCCCCTACGGCTTTGTAATATCTAAAACTTCACGCTGCAATTTTGGGATACAATGTATGGGTGTTGTTGTGATTAACCCCCTTGATACATTCGGTTGTCGTTTGTGTATAAAACCATTTGATAATTTTAGGTAAGTGCGCACCCCCGGCAATTTCGGCTAAATCCAAGTTTTTGACGAAACCACGGCTTGTCATATCATTAAATTTGTTATAAAATAGAAATTAAATGAGAAAAGGATGAAGAATATGAATATCGGTATTATTGTCTTTTCACACACTAATAACACGTTTTCTGTCGCCAATAAACTAAAAGAAGTGTTTTATAATACTGCGCATACCGCAACTGTTGAACGAATCACCACTGCCAGTCGCAATCCCACAGTCGAGCCTGACATAAAATTAAAAGACATTCCCGATGTATCAAATTATGATGCGTTAATTTTTGCGAGCCCGGTGTGGGCTTTTTCACTGTGTCCCGTAATGAAAAAGTATCTAAATGGGCTTGCTTCACTTAATGGTAAAAAAGTTGCTCTTTTCGTAACGCAACAGTTGCGGTTTTCGTGGATGGGAGGCAACCGTGCAATTAAACAAATGATAAAAATCTGCCAAAGCAAAGGAGCAAACATAGCTAATACCGGCATTGTAAATTGGTCCAGTAAGAATAAAGAAGAGCAAATACATAATCTTTTAGAATGCTTTAAAAAAATATGATTGCGAGGTATATATATCAGTATTAGCCGCAGGAACGAAACAGGACATAAATGGTAGCATTAATCGGAGGGATTTCTTTGAAACGGGAATATATAAACCAGTGTTTTCCGCTGCTGCGTGAATTTTTAGGGTATATGGAAGTAGTTAAAGGGCGCTCGGTCAACACTGTCGAGGAATATTTTCTTGACCTTCGTACCTTTTTCCGTTCGATCAAGCAAATGCGCGGCATTGTTGTGCAAAACGCAGACATGGAAGACATCGAAATATCCGACATCGATATTAATTTCATTCGAACAATAACGCTGCATGATGTTTATGATTATTTTAACTATGTAAAAAATGAACGCGGCAATAGCGCGCGCGCACTTGCCCGGAAGGCCTGCTCACTTAGAGTTTTTTTTCGCTATTTAACAAACTATACTCATCAGCTTGAAGTAAACCCCGTACAAAATCTTGACACTCCTAAGGCGCGCAAAACGTTGCCCAAATACTTGACATTAGAGCAAAGCATACAGCTTTTGAAAAGTGTTGACGGTGAGTTTGCCGAACGCGACTATTGCATGCTGACTTTGCTGCTTAACTGCGGGCTAAGGCGTGCCGAGCTTGTTGGTCTTAATATCACCGATATTAAAAGTGACGGCACACTGCGTGTGCTCGGCAAGGGCAACAAGGAGCGCATAATCTATCTAAATGCTGCGTGTCGTGACGCGCTTAGCCGGTATTTGCCGACACGCCCGGTTGACGGTGTCGAAAAAAAAGAACGCAATGCACTGTTTTACAGCAGGCTCAAAAAGCGTATAAGTCTTCAGGGTTTGCATTATGTAATTAAAGGGTATCTTAAGCGCATCGAGGGGCTTGATGATTTTTCGACGCATAAGCTACGCCATACTGCCGCTACGCTTATGTATAGAAACGGAGTCGATATACGCGTACTTAAGGAAATATTAGGTCATGAGAATCTTGGCACAACCGAAATATACACCCATTTATCAAGTGAACAGCTTGAAAAGGCGGCAAATGCCAATCCGCTTGCCAATATCCATAAAAAATAGTATTAATACTAATATTGAGGATAAAATCAATGATGTTAATTTGACGGCAAAAAAACATCGGCGGGATGTCATCCCGCCGATTTCACATTGTGAAAACAACAAGGTTGCCGGGTACCCGAACGTAAATGGTTCGGAGTTCATATCGTACCGTCATCGTCGTCTTCATACTGCTCTCGAGCTTTATTTCTGAGACGACGAAGCCTGCTCATTTCCTCCTTGGTATACTGACGCGGGATTGTGGTGTTTTTAGGCTCATCATCCGTTGGAACCGTATCATCAAACTCTCGCTCCACATCGTCATCGTCCTCGTCAAGCAGATTAAGTGCTCGCTTTGCCTCCATATCTTCATCCGGATGCTCTTTGTAATAAGGATCAATCATGTGTTTTTTAATTAGCGGGAACACGGTAAACTGGATAAGCAGCATGCGAAATGCCGGAAATAGAAAAATATACATAAATATCAAAACAGCTATTCCGATAGGAAACGAGATAAACAAAATCATCACGCCCAGGGCATACAATAATCCCAAAATAATAAACAGGAAAAAATTGCGCCCCATACCCACAAAAGCAAATATAATACTGTTTTTATAAAGCTGCTTCAATGTGAGCTTGAATGTAATCATCATAAAATATAAATAATATTTCATAAATGTAAAAATGAGAGTTATTGACATTATTAAAGCGATCATGATATAGCCAAAAACACCATCCGCAGAGCCATAAAAGAACCATAAATCAAAAACAAGTATAAACGACACCAATAAATTTATTATGCCGACGGGCAAAGCCTGTTTCCAATTCTTTTTAATAGTTTCAAAAAAATCGCTCGCAATAAAAGCATGCTTTTCCCTTGCATAATTTCTGGTTACATATGAAAGACCTGCATTGGCTAACCCTACCGTCAAAACAGGAAGAGATACCAGCACAAATAATAAATTGACCGAAATCAGCTTCCAAAATTTGCGAAAAAAGATTTCAAAAAATACAACAAATGACTTTTTTTTAGGGCCGTTTTTATGCACTCCCGGTCCCGGTTTGCTGTAATCGAACAACCCGAAAAATCCCGCCATTTAACATCTCTCCTTAATACTTCCAAAGATAGCCGATTGCGAAATGCACTGCTTGCGGGCTACAGTATTTTTGATGAAAGCACCTGTGGTCACCCGTGCATTTTGCAATTGAATAACTTCCACAAACTAAAAAAATTATTTTAATAAAAGCGGTCCGAACATAAGACGCAAACAAATGTCAATAATGCCGGACGCAAATGCCAGACAAATAAAAATTAAAAATCGGACACAAAACAGCTTAAAATCATGCCACAAGCCCCCAATACCGCAGTTGGGCAAAATCTGTCTGCTGAATAACAACGACATTCTGATTGATTCCATGCTACCCAAAACAAGGGCTGTTGCCGCTATAATATAATGCGGGATAATAAGCAAGGATGAGGTTACAAATCCCTTTAATCCGGACGCACAATAGTACGCTTCGGTCATGCCAAGCCCCATACCATAAAATAACGGAACAATAACCGCAAATGGCGCTCCGCAGGCTGACAGCCCACAAAGAAAAAGCATTGTCAAAAGAAGTATTGCGGAAAAGCACGAAGAAAAAAGCATGGATACCACGCCTTTAAATCCGCCCATAACCGCGCGCAATTCCAATATCGTGCCAAGCTCTCTCTTTATAACAGAGCCGGAAACTGCAAACAATACTAAACCTATAATCGTCCCGGCCAAAAACAAAAGAGTGAACAGCACCATAAGACGGTTTTCTGCCAAAAATTCGGTCCATGACGCCGCTGCCTTGAACGCAATTTCGGAAACAGAACCGGGACGTTCAAGGTTTGTCCTTTTAAAACTCATAGCACACCTCCCGAACAGCAAATCGTCGGACATTATTTCTTCCCCGTATCATACTGTATGCGTCAGGTATGCATGATATGCGTAAACTAATATTCGATTAACCTCAATGATAGCAGCTTCTATTTGCGCTCGGTGTCATCTGATCTTGCCACTTATCTTACCGGATATCGATTTTATTGTGAAAGTGCCGTCTTAATCATGATAGCACATTCAAGCCGTTTTTTCTCCAATTCACATGAAAGTTTATGCGATTTTAATATATCACCGCAGTACGCGAAGTTGTTCGCGCTGCAGCCACCGGAGCAGTAAAACTTTGCCCAACAGGTTTTGCAATCTTGTTTGTTATATACGGTTGCTTGGGCAAACCTTTCCTTTTTATTATAATCAAATTCACCCGTAATTACGCTGCCCATTTTCCATTCAGGCTGCCCTACAAATTGGTGGCAAGGATATATATCACCGTCGGGGTCAACTGCAGCATATTCATTGCCACACCCGCAACCCCTAAGCCGCTTAATTGCGCACGGCCCCTGCTCCAAATCAAGCATAAAATGGAAAAAATTTATGCCACAACCCGCTTTTTTTCGTTCAAGCATAATTTTTGCAAGGTTGTCGTATTCTTCAAATATCCGAGGCAAGTCATCTTTTTTAATTGAAAAAGGCAAGCTCTCGTCACTGACTACCGGTTCAACCGATATCTGCGAAAATCCAAGATCGGCAAAATGAAGAACGTCCTTTGAAAAATCAAGGTTATTTTTTGTGAATGTACCGCGAACATAATAATCCTTGTCACCGCGAATTGAAGCAAAATGCTTATATTTTGGCACGATGGTATCATAGCTGCCACGACCACCTGCGTTCGGACGCATTTGATCATGAATTTCGCGTCTTCCGTCCAATGACAAAACAACATTTGACATTTCACGGTTAAGGTAATCTGCAATTTCATCGTTTAACAACACACCATTAGTCGTGGTTGTAAAGCGAAACACCTTGCCATGTTCTTTTTCAAGACTGCGGCCGTATTCAACTGTGTTTTTTAAAACATCAAAATTCATGAGAGGCTCGCCGCCGAAAAAGTCAACTTCAAGATTGCGGCGCCCCTTTGATTGGTTAACTAAGAAATCAATTGCGGCAAAAGCCACCTCTTGGCTCATCACTTTTTTTTCTTTACCGTATCCGCCTTGACCTGCAAAGCAATATTTACACCGTAGATTGCAGTCATGCGAAACATGCAGGCACAAGGCTTTTAACGGTGAACTTACCATTTTGTCGGCGAACTGTGCGTAATCGTCCTTTGAAAAAAGCAGCCCGCTTTTATAAAGCTCATAAATCTCGCCATACGCTTCGTTTACAGTGTCGCTGCCGTAATGTTCGAGCGAATGTGCAATAGAAGACGGACATTTTGGCGATAGATATTCTATGTCATCATCGAGCAGTGACAGCATCTCATAAACCAGCTCGTCCACAACATGGACTGCACCGCTGTTGACATCAAGCACAATAAAAATGCCGTTGTTTTTAAACTGGTGAATCATTAGGCTACTTCCCTATGTCATAAAATTTTAATTATTCAGCAGGCTTTAATTAGACGGGGCGGATATCAAAATCCGCCCCGTCTATGCACTAAAATTACTGTCTCTCACACTTTTGGTTGGCAACGGTGCAAGAGGTTTTGCATGCCGACTGGCAGGAAGCCTGACATTCACCGCATCCGCCTTTTACGGCTGTTTGTTTTAAATTTTGTTTGTTAATTGTTTTAATATGCTTCATATTATGTACCTCCTCGGGACTGACATTAAGTTTAACATAAAAACAGCTTAATTACAACAAGTTTTGACAAAATCAAAACTTTCGAGTTATGCAGGCAATAAAGCTACACAAACAAGAGATAACGGGCAAGCGGGGCACGATGCCCCCATCGCGCCGTTTTCAACGACGGCGGCGCATATTTACCCCGTATACGCCGCCTATCGATGAACTTAATAATATCGCGACCAGTTTAATAAGTGCATACCAGCCGCGAATATCTCTTAAAAGAGAAAAACCTGCGATTACAATAAGCAAATACATTAATGCGCCGCAGGCCGCACCATACGCAAGCCCATGTGAACCGGAAACCCGCGCACAAGTAAGACCACCGAAAAAAGCACCTATAACTGCTGCAAACACAGCCATTGGCGTAACCGCAGCCTGCGGTATGTCAAAAGCAGCCATTAGCAGTGCAAAAATAAGAAGCACTATCAAACAGCACAAAACACCTACCGCCGTCCCGATAATTATGGGACGCAGTCTCTTCAGCAGTATCGACTCCTCTTTTCGTGTTTTCATAACCTGTCCCTCCCTATCATTTACCGACAAAAGTACACTTCGGTACAGCATATTCCGAGGAAGGACAAAATAGTACACCTCAAAATTGTTTAGATATCATCATCATCGTCATCATCGTCAAAATCATCGTTGTCATGAATGGTATCTACACTTTGAAGCGCCCATTTTTTAATTGTCATTTTAGTTCTGTCTGCACCTGTTTCAATAACAAGGGCGTCATCCTTGATATTGAGTACACGACCTGTAATACCGCCGATCGTGGTGATTTCATCGCCGACACGCACACTGTTGCGCATTTTCTGCTCTTCTTTTTGCCTTTTTTTCTGTGGACGGATCATCAGAAAATACATAAGCGGAATAACAATCAGGAAAGGAGACAGCGACATAAGCATAGCGCCCAGTCCGCCTGCCTGTTGTGCTGCATCAGGTGTGGTAGTGGCTAAAAACATCTGCAAATTTAACAAAGAAACACCTCCAGATTAATGCCTGCTGACCGCTGATTTTTACATAATGGATGCCCTCAACGAAGTTGTCCAAAAAAAGTTTATATACGGTCAAGCATTTAAAACCCTTACCATTATATAGGCTATTTTACCGGATAGCAAGTATTTTTACACTCTCTTATCCAAAATATCACAATATTTATTATAAAACGCTGAAAATGTTCCGTTTTCAAGGCTTTCACGTATTCTTTCCATCAATGTGTTGTAAAAATAAAGATTATGCGTCACGCAAAGCCGCATTGCAAGCATTTCTCCGCTCTTAAATAAATGGCGTATATATGCGCGGGAATGTCGGCAGCATACGGGACAATCACACTGCTCGTCAAGCGGCCTTATATCACGTTCATATTTTTTATTGAATAAGTTACGCCGCCCCTGCCATGTGAATACATGTCCGTGACGTGCATTACGCGGCGGCAGTACACAATCAAACAAATCAATGCCGCGAAACACCGATTCTAAAATATTGACCGGGGTGCCGACACCCATAAGATAACGCAACTTGTCTTTGGGCATAAAGGGCTCTACTGCCTCTGTTACACGGTACATATCCTGAGCCGGCTCACCAACCGCAAGACCGCCTATCGCATAACCATCAAGATTTAGTTGTGCAATTTCTCTCATATTCTGAATACGCAAATCCTCGTATGTGCCGCCTTGGTTAATTCCAAAAAGCATTTGTCGAACACCGTCTTTATCGTTAAGACGTGACATTTCCTTTTTACAACGGTGCAGCCATCTTACTGTGCGCATACTGGATTGCTTTGCATAATCATACGAACAAGGGTTTTCAAAACACTCATCAAATGCCATTGCAATTGTTGAGCCAAGATTTTTCTGTATTCGCATGCTCTCCTCGGGACCGATAAAAAGTTTTCGTCCGTCAATATGAGAAGAAAACCAAACGCCCTCCTCACTGATTTTACGCAGCTTTGAAAGCGAAAAAACCTGAAATCCGCCGCTGTCGGTGAGTATAGGCCCCTGCCAGCCGGTAAACGAATGAAGACCGCCCATATCCCTTATAAGCTCGTCACCCGGACGCAGGTGCAAGTGATAGGTATTGCAAAGCATTACCTGGCATTTGATTTCGGATAAATCAAATGCAGATAGTGCACCCTTAATTGCGCCCGCAGTCGCCACATTCATAAATGCCGGTGTTTTTATATCCCCGTGTGGCGTCGTAAACACGCATAGCCTCGCCGCACCCTCAGTTTTTAAAATCTTTAACGGCATGATGTCATTCCTTTACAAATAATAAAATATTAAATAATCAGCATTGCGTCGCCAAAACTAAAAAAGCGGTATCTGTTTGAAACAGCGTGGGCATACGCCGTCATTGTCTTTTCATAACCGGCAAACGCACTTACCAGCATTATTAGCGTGCTTTCGGGCAAATGAAAATTTGTCAAAAGCCCGTTAACAAGTTTAAAACTATACCCGGGATAAATGAATATATCGGTCCACCCCTCGCCAGGTTGAACACGCCCGTTTATAACACCGACGCTTTCAATCGTACGACAGCTTGTTGTCCCGACGGCAATCACACGTCCCCCCCGCTCCCGTGTGCGGTTTATCAAATCGGCAGTCTCAGGTGGCATCTCGTAATGCTCCGAATGCATGTGGTGCTGTGTAATGTCGTCCACCTTTACAGGTCTAAATGTGCCGAGACCGACATGCAGTGTAACAAATCCAATATCAACTCCCTTTTTGCGAATTGATTCAAGCAGATTAGGCGTAAAATGCAGCCCCGCCGTCGGCGCTGCCGCAGAACCCGTTACACGCGAATACACTGTCTGATATTTTTCATTGTCATCAAGGCGTTTTGTTATATAATGTGGCAACGGCATTTCACCTATACGCTCAAGCAGTGTGTAGAAATTGCCTTCATATTTAAATTCGACCAAACGATTGCCGTCCTCTACAATATCAACTACTATAGCTTTAAGCAATCCGTTTCCAAAGATCAGCTCATTTCCCGGTTTTGCACGTTTTCCCGGCCCGGCAAGCACCTCCCACCGGTTTAAACCCTTTGGGTGCAGCAGCAGCAGTTCTACCGAGCCACCTGTGTCTATTCTTTTTCCGTACAGCCGAGCCGGAAGCACACGGCTGTCATTAAGGATAAGGCAATCGCCGGCGTTGATATAATCACAAAGCCTGCAAAAAACACTGTCATGTAGTTTGCCTGATTTTCTGTCCATTACAAGCAAACGCGAAGAATCGCGCGGATCGGATGGTTGCTGAGCAATAAGTTCGGGTGGCAAATAATAATTAAAATCACTTTTTTTCATTAAAATACTCCATTTTCAATAGAACCCTCTTAGGCGCGCGATCCCCTTTCAGACGTGCAGTTGACCGAACATTTGAAGGAGTATAAAATATCATTGACAAATTTACATGTCCGATGATACAATGTTAATAAGGGAATAGAGGCGCACCTTAAGAAGAGTATGCCGTGTGAGATGCCGGGTCGATGACCACGGTTGAAAGGCTTGGGTGCCGAAGAAAGGACGTCCCCGGGGGACGGCTTGTCTGGCCTTACGGTGAATAATCGTGAGGTTGTCATCATACCATATGATGGAGAGCTATTCGCACATAGTTCGATTTTGTGCGTTAACGCAACTATTATAGGTTAATGACAACCGGTTTTCAACCGGTTTTTTTAATTTATGGTTTAACCGTTTATTATGAACGGTGAGTTAATGAGAGGATGGTACATTTGAAAAAATACAATGTAGGCATAATCGGATGCACTGGAATGGTGGGTCAGCGTTTTGCATCACTATTGGAAAATCACCCGTGGTTTAATGTAACAGTTTTGGCTGCAAGTCCGCGTTCGGCCGGAAAAACCTATGCCGAAGCAGTTGGTAAACGCTGGATCATGGACACCCCTATGCCAAAAGCTATGAAAGATATTGTAGTCAAAGATGCCTCGAATGTGTCTGAAATTGCCGGGCTTGCCGATTTTGTATTTTGCGCGGTGGATATGAAAAAAGAAGAACTATTAGCACTTGAGGAAGCATATGCCCGTGCCGAATGCCCGGTCATATCCAACAACAGCGCGCACCGCACGACACCCGATGTCCCGATGATAATTCCCGAGCTAAACTCCTCACATGTCGAGGTGATTCCAAGCCAGCGCGCCCGCCTTAATACCAAGCGCGGATTTATTGCAGTTAAATCCAACTGCTCTTTGCAAAGCTATGTGCACGCACTTTATCCGTTGTCGCAATGGGGAGTCAAAAAGGTGCTTGTTTGCACCTATCAGGCAATTTCGGGCGCAGGCAAAACATTTGAAACATGGACGGAAATGGTCGACAA
>JAQVFM010000066.1 GCA_028697255.1 Oscillospiraceae bacterium | reverse complement strand
CATTTAAAAAATAATATCGTTCGCAAACGGTATTATTCAGTGAGCATTATTTAAGCTAAGTATAGCACTGGCAATAATTAAATTCAATGGTGCGTAGCTTGCATAAAAATGTTAACTTTTAGCAAGAAATCGAAGATTTTTCGAACCTTTAGTTTAATGGCATTTCTGCTGGGCAAACTTTATAGAGCTGTATTTTATAATAACGTCATCAAAGTATACTCTACACTTAATATTAATATAAATTTAAGAAAGGCGGGAGGTTATGCACAAACGCGCAGTTGCATCTTTTGTTGTAATTTTGGCATTGCTTGGTGGTCTAATGCTGCGAATATATGATCTGACAGGGCAATCTTTGAGACAGGCTGCAGAGCAGCAGGCGGGCATGGTTGTGACGGTTGCAAATGCACGCGGCACAATTTATGACTGTCGTTTGCGCCCTCTTGTCAATACAGGTGAGGAATTGCGTGTTTCGGTTACTGCCAATCCTCAAGCGATATCCGCACTGGCAGGGTGTATTGACAACACCTCTCTGGGTAAGTTGGCCGAACGCCTAAGAGAGGGTAAGCCGGCGGTTTCGGTGGTTGATTCGCTGCCCTCACCGGCTAAAGGACTAAATATTTTTAAAACACCGGTGCGATACGGTGAAAGACTTCTTGCTCCCCATGTTGTCGGATATATGGACGGCGATGGCATTAACGGTGCAACGGGCGCCGAGCTTGTTTTCGACGAGCTGTTAAAAAAATGTTCAGGCAAAGCCACTGTAAAATATACTGTCGATGCTATCGGAAAGCCACTTGAAGGCATTGCACCGATAATTTCCGACACATTAAAAAACGCTAAAGCGGGCGTTGTGCTGACAATTGACAAGGATATTCAGGCCATTGCCGAAACCGCAGCAAAAAATCATATGACCAAAGGCGCAGTTATTGTAATGAGGCCAAAGACAGGAAGTATTTCGGCTATGGTAAGTCTGCCTGATTTTCAGCCATCTACTTTGGCAAAAAGCCTTGACGATCCGAATTCACCACTAATCAACCGTGCACTAAGCAATTATAACTGCGGATCGGTTTATAAAATTGTAACAGCCTGTGCAGCGCTTGAATCGGGCATTCCTATAAATACAAAATACAGTTGTTTGGGTAACGTCCAGATAGGAGATGTGACTTTTCATTGCCATAATCGATTAGGGCATGGAACGCTGGCAATGAGTGATGCTTTCGCACAGTCGTGTAACCCTTATTTTATCAGGCTTGCTCAGCGAATTGGTGGCCAAAATCTTTACAATATGTCTGCTGCGCTGGGATTTGACAGACCAATATTTTTGGCAGAAGGGTGGAAAACGGCACGCGCAGTCATTCCCTCAGAACTTGAGCTGATGTCACCTGCTGCAGTTGGTAATTTGGCATTCGGACAGGGCACATTGATGGCAACGCCGGTGCATATAGCACAGCTTGTAGCCGCAGTCATTAATGGCGGCGAATTAGTAAGGCCGACAATAGTAAAGGGTGTGGTGGACGCTGACGGAGTACTGGATGAAAACCTTGTATCTCCTGCACAAAAGGTGTTTTCTGAGAAAACTGCAAAAACACTTGAAGAAATGATGATATACGCGGTAGACAACGGAACAGGATTATCAGCACGCCCATTTAACGGGGGGGCGGGAGGAAAAACCGGAACAGCCGAAACCGGCTGGGTTGTCGACAGCAAAACTGTGATGCAGGGCTGGTTTGCAGGTTTTTACCCGTCCGAAAGTCCGGAATATGTAATAGTGGTTTTGGCTGAAGATACCGAAGGGACAAACGGAAAGGCGGCGCCGGTTTTCAAACAGATTTGCGAGGAATTGGCAATGCTGAAAAAATCACAAAAAAATAAGTCCGGCGATTAGTGTTCGCCGGACTGTTTGTCGAAATATTCACGAACCGCTATAGCGACAGGTTTCGTCATGCCCTTAACGGCCGCAATTTCATCCACGCTCGCAGCGCGAATAGCCTTGATAGAACCAAAGTGACGCAGCAACGAGCGGGCGCGCATATCGCCCACACCTTTGATTTTTGTAAGAGTGGTGCCAATATTGCTTTTTGATCGCAGCCGACGGTGATAATCTATTGCCCAGCGATGAACTTCCTGTTGTATTGAGGAGACAAGAGTAAATGCCGCGCGCCGCCCGCTTATAGCAATCTCCCCGCCGCTTGCAGCTATTGCGCGTGTGCGGTGGCTTGAATCCTTGATCATACCGAAAACCGGAATTTGATATCCGTGTTTTTTAAGAACCGGGAGAACGGTTGACACATGTCCGTGCCCGCCGTCTATTAATATTAAATCGGGCAGGCGTCCAAAACCGTTGTCAAGTCCTTTGTTTTTTTCATATTCATTAAGCCTGCGCTCAATTACTTCGCGCATACTGGCATAATCGTCTTGTCCGATTACTGACTTTATTTTAAAACGACGGTAAGCAGATTTTAGCGGGCGACCGTTTTCAAACACAACCATACCTGCAGCATTGTCGCTTCCTCCGGTATTAGATATGTCATAGCTTTCTATTACACGCGGCGGATCTGCCAGCCCAAGAAGCTGTGCAAGCTCGTCAAGCGCGGCAGCATCTTTGCCCGACATGCCGGATTGTTGTGCTACACGCTCGGCTGCATTATTACGGCACATTTCTACTAACTGGGCTTGTTCACCCTTTTTTGGCTGAATAATGCGCACCCGCCGCCCTGCCTTGTTTTCAAGCCACTGTTCAGTTAGCTTAATGTCCTCAACTTCACCGTCTATAGTTACCTGCGGTGGAATATCATTGCGCATGGAGTAATAACGGCGTAAAAACTCCGCTCTTATTTCAGGAATATCTCCGCTGTCCTCAACAACAAAATCCTCACGGTCGTAAAGCCTGCCCTTTTTAAAGCGAAACACTTCAAAGAAAACTTTCTTTTCACCACGTGCAAGAGCAATGACATCCTGCTGAGCCACACGCGAACGCACCACTTTTTGCTTTTGCCCCAGACGTTTTATCGCACTGATTCTGTCACGCAGGCGTGCGGCTTTTTCAAACTCAAGGTTTTCGGCCGCCTGATTCATGCGCTTTGTCAACAGTGAAATCATTTTTGCACTGCCTTGTGTCAAAAATTCTATTGCCTGCTGTACCCGCTCGTCATAGTCTTCTTTTGAAATTGTTCCTTTGCAAGGAGCACAGCATTGTCCGATATAATGGTTAAGGCACGGGCGCCCGCCTTTGCCTTTACCCAGTGTGCGGGTGCAAGTGGGAAGCTGAAAAATACGGCACACCTCGTCAACCGCTTCCTTGACCACAAATCCGCTTATATATGGACCGAGATAGCGTGCGCCATCATTAGGCTTTTGCAGTGCGACTGATATACGAGAATACGGTGGCGGGGATATGCGGATATACCTATAGCCTTTATCATCTTTTAGCAGAATATTGTATTTTGGGCTATACTGTTTTATCAACGAACATTCGAGCACCAGAGCTTCAAATTCACTGTCTGTCACGATATATTCAAATCGGTCGATTTGGGATACCATTCGACGTACTTTTTCGGAATGGCCCGTATCGGAGCCAAAATACTGACTGACACGGTTTTTGAGATGCTTTGCTTTGCCGATGTAAATAATATTGCCTTGAATATCTTTCATTAAATATACGCCGGGTTGTGTAGGCAGAGCCAGGGCCTGCTTTCTGAGTGATGCTATTTTTTCAGTTTTTTGCATTAAACATCTCTCCCGATATCTGTACAAAGCCCCCGCGGCAAGCGCAGGGGCTTTGCGATTGTGGAAACAAAAAAGTTTCCGGGCACCTGCTGTTAAGCAGGCGGGGGTTTCATTAATTATCCAATAATAGTATTTGGGCGAGCTATTCAGTTTTAGGCTCAGACGCCGAATATCACGGCAGCTATGCACTGTCACCACATAGCCGGAGTACCTCTCCTATCCGAAGCCACGGCTCCAGCAAGCCTGAAAAACGGTTTGCATGATGTGTAGATGGAACATTGTCCCGGTGGATGTCAGTGCCGTCAATTTCGCAGCTTTACGATTTAATATTTCGCAAAGCGTGACCGAAATGCCGTGCCCGACAGATTCCCAATGAAAAATGCTGCAAACAGTTTTTGTTCACCCACGGCAGAAAAAAATCTGCATGGGTTTTACGCTGGTGTTCGTCATCATTGAACATTGGAATCACCACTTTCAGCGTGTGTTAATGGTCTTTGCGCCATCAATAATATTTTATTACTTTCCAGCTAAAGTATAACATATTTTAATTTATTAATCAAAATATATTATTGTTTATATACTAAGTGTCGAAACAGATCGCATTATCATATAATATAAAGCATGATATATAAAATTTTTGCCAAGCTAAATAATCTTCTTGACGAATAGGTACGCTTACGCTAAAATGTGTATAGCGGCAGGGTGTTAAAGCCGCCCACCGGCAAAGAACTTGCCTGCGGTAACCAAAAAGGATGTTTAACAATGGCTGACGATTTTGAAAACGAGCTTGTGACCGTGCTTGACGAAGACGGCAATGAGCACCAGTTTGAACTTCTTGACGCAATTGAAACCGAAAACGGACGTTTTGTTGCTCTTCTTCCAGTTTACGATGAAGCTTCAGATTACGATGACATCGACGATGATGGCGAACTTATAATTCTGTCGGTCGAGAACGAAGACGGTGAGGACACCCTAATCGCTATTGAAGACCAAGCACTTTTCGATGAAATAGCAGACATTTTTGAGGAGCGTCTTTCAGAGCTTTATGAAATTGACGCATTGCAGTAAAATAGACGTTGACAAAAGGCTCCTGCCTTGTACGCGGACTGCGGCCAAATAACCCTACTACATTAAGAATAAGGGAGCTTAGGCTCCAAAACCGGATTGCAGACCTCCCCGCTTTGCGGGACGAAGGGAGCATGAACGCTTTGGGCGGCACCCACCTGCTGACCTGGTAGCAGGTTATCATGGCTGCAATACGTCTTGGCGGGGCAGTTAGAAAAACCCGAAACTCGTTTGCTTTAAAGCGAACGGGTTTCGTTACTTTCAAATGCATTTATGGTTGACAAAACATGTGCCCTACCCTATAATATACGACGCAACAAGCAAAATTTATTTACGGAGAGGTATCGAAGTGGTCATAACGGGGCTGACTCGAAATCAGTTTGCGAGCAATCGCACGCGGGTTCGAATCCCGCCCTCTCCGCCAAAAAGAAACGACAATTTTCGTCAGAAAGTTGTCGTTTCTTTTTGTACTATTCACTTTTCTCTTTTCGTTTTTCTCTCTTCACAAAAAATGT
>JAQVFM010000065.1 GCA_028697255.1 Oscillospiraceae bacterium | reverse complement strand
AGAGCGCTGCCCGTCTAATCTCAGAAAATTTGTGTTATCCCGACGGCACTCCTGTGCAGTGTGTAATAGGTTGCACAACCATTGGCAGTGGCGCTGAGGCTGCCCGAGTGGCAGACCAGTTTGCCACTGAAAATGTGGTAGGCACCTTAAGCGTAACTCCTTGCTGGTGTTATGGAACCGAGACCTATGACATGGATCCACACACTATCAAGGCGGTCTGGGGCTTCAATGGCACTGAGCGCCCCGGAGCGGTCTACCTGTCGGCTGTGATGGCAGCTCATGCCCAACGTGGCCTGCCGGCCTTTGCTATCTACGGTCACGATGTGCAGGATGCCACCGATACCAGCATGCCCGCCGACATCACTGAAAAAATTCTGAGGTTTGCCCGCTGTGCCGTGGCAGTCGGCTGGATGAAGAACAAAGCTTATGTCAATATTGGTGCGGTTTCCATGGGCATCAGCGGCAGCTTCTGTGATGTCTCGGTTATGCAGAAATACTTTGGAATCCGTGCCGAGTGGGTTGACGAGGTTGAGATTCTGCGCCGAATAACCATTGGAATATATGACCACGAGGAATACGAGAAGGCCCTGGCCTGGGTTAAGGCTAATTGTAAGGAGGGCTTTGATAAGAACGCTTCTAAACAGTTACCCGAGATTATTAAAAAATCAAAGGTTGTCCCGCCGGAGAAGGATTGGGAGTTTATTGTTAAGATGACACTTATAATGCGTGACATCCTATATGGCAATCCAAAACTGGGTGAGATGGGCTGGCACGAAGAGGCCTTAGGCCGTAATGCAGTTGCCGGCGGATTCCAGGGTCAGCGTCAGTGGACAGATTGGCTGCCCAATGCTGATTTTACTGAGGCCATTTTAGCATCCACCTTTGATTGGAACGGTGTCAAGATGCCTACCCCCTTTGCAACTGAAAACGATACTTGCAACGGCATTTCAATGCTGATGGGTATGCTGGTGAGCCACTCTGCCCCTTGTTTCCACGACGTTCGTACGTACTGGAGTCCCGAGGCCTGTGAACGTGTCACCGGACATAAGCCGGAGGGAGTGGCAGCCAACGGCTTTATCCATCTAATAAACTCTGGTGCTACTGCACTTGATGGCAGTGGTGCCGCCAAAAATGCCGCCGGCGAGGGTTGCATGAAGCCCTTCTGGGAGATGAGCGAAACAGATGTGAAGGCATGCCTGGCTGCAACCGAATGGTGCCGGGCAGATTATGGCTATTTCCGTGGTGGCGGCTTTTCCAGCCACTTCCGTTGTCAAGCTGAAATGCCGGTGACGATGCTTCGATTCAACATCGTTGAGGGTATCGGCCCCGTACTGCAGATCGCCGAGGGCTTTACTGCCGATCTACCTGATGAAATCTACGATGTCATTAATAAGCGCACCGATCCAACTTGGCCGACAACCTGGTTTTGCCCGCGTTTGACCGGCAAGGGTGCGTTCACTGATGTATACAGCGTCATGGCTAATTGGGGCGCCAACCACGGTGTGACCGTCTATGGACATGTGGGTGCTGATCTTATCACACTGGCCTCTATGTTGCGTATCCCGGTGACGATGCACAATGTCCCTGATGATAAGGTCTACCGCCCGCATGCGTGGGCATCCTTCGGTACCAACGATAAGCAGGCCGCCGACTATGCAGCCTGCAAGCAATATGGACCGCTGTATAAGTAAGCGTTAGTTATGAACACAAAGGGGACTGTATCATTTGCTGCAATTTCCGCGTTTTGATACGGTCCTTTTTGTGTTTTTGACTACGATTTTCCTATTGACTTATCAGAAATAAGTGATATAATTTGATATATTACCCGTAGGTGATAAATTAACATAATATGCAATATTTGGCAAACTATTCGAAAGGATAGGACGCAAAGCCTTAGAGTCTAAAGTATTTTTATACTATGATTGTCCGGCTGCAATTAAATTTGCAGCCGGATTTTTTTATTTTAAAAAATTATTGTATTGGAGAGTTTAGGTTGAAAACAAGGACAAGCACTTTGGCTGAAAAAATCATTATGATAGTCGGAGTTATATTTTGCGCCATATTGATTCCCTTACTTATTATTAATATCACAATTATTGTAAAAGGTACTCTTAACCCCAAAACACCGCCAAGCATATTTGGTGTAACTCCTCTGGTGGTTATGTCGGGCTCTATGGATGACGGCAGCAAGGATTGTATTTCAACAGGGGATTTAATATTTTCCCGTAATATTGATACGGACAATTTAAAAATCGGAGATATTATATCTTTTATGGATGGCAAATCGGCCGTAACACACCGGATTGTAAGAATAGAAAGTAATGAGCACGGCGAGCCTGTTTTTATCACAAAAGGTGATGCTAATAATTCTGAGGATCAAAATACGGTAACAAAGGATTCGATAATCGGTCTTTATGTATTCAGGATTCCTGCAGTCGGTGATTTTGCATTGTTTATGCAAACGGGACTGGGAATGATGTGTTTTATAGGAATTCCCGTTATTGCTTTTATTGTTTATGATATTCTCCGCAGGTTGCATTATGCACGCAAAAAAGATGAGGCGACAGCTAAAATGCAAGCTGAAATCGATCGCCTAAGAAAAATTGCCGAGGAAAATCAAACAAGTGAGAACATTGATATTGATAATCAAAGCTCATCCGAACAAAAAGAGGAAGTTCAAAAAATATAAATTTTTTTAGCATATCATTTCGCACTATTTGATTTTAATATATAAATTATAGTGAATTAACAGGAGGAGTCTAAAATGAAAAAGTTTTTAACGGCTAAAATCGCAGCAATGTTATTGATCTTTACTTTCATCACTTCAAGCTTTGTCGGTAGCACCTTCGCAAAATACATAACTACCGGAACCGGATCCGATACAGCACGAGTTGCTAAGTGGGGCATAACTGTTACAATGAATGACGATTTGGGAGCATTCAAAAACCAGTATGCAACGGATGATGTCGACAGCACAGCAGAGATATCAAACTCTGTTTTGGCAGATGCAGAAGTAGTGGCACCGGGTACTACAGGGAACTTCGCATTTTCAGTTGCGGGATCTCCCGAAGTAGCAGTCGATTTACAGTATAAAGTGAATGTTCACAGTGATATTTCTTTAGAAGCCGGCACATATAACGGTGTGGAGATAAGTGAGAACTATAACCCCATCAAGTTTTCGGTTTACGATGACCCCGAAGCTCCTGAAGCGATGGAAAACGGTGCCGATCTCACCCTTTCAGAGCTGAAAGAATTTATCGAAGCCCTGTCAGGTAAGGTTGCTCCGGGTACTGAGATTGATAAAAATTATACAGTAGTTTGGAAATGGGACTTTTCAAAAGACGACAATACAGACGCACTTGATACTTATCTTGGCGACGAGGCAGCGGCGCAAGAAATTAAATTTGATATCGTAATCACCGCAACACAGATTGACTGATCACAACCTTATCCCGCGCCGACATAATGCCCCAAGGCGCGGGATAATTTTACTGAATAATGAAATGAGTGTAAATCTTGATAAATGAATAAGAGTAGAAAAAATATTAAGTGGGAACTGTTTTGCCATGATAAAGACTTTTAAAGCTTCTGATAGCAAATATATAAAATATTTGTTTCCTATAATATTTATCCTCTTGATACTAAATTTACTTTTATTTTATTTCTCAATTTATATTATCCTGCATTTCGGTATCTCGGTGATAGAAGTTTCCCAATACCCCGCAATAGAACTTATTCAAGATTCTGACAAGTCTAATTTTAATGAAAAAATACAGCTGGATATTTTTAATAACAAAAATTATAACGGCGAAAAAATTATTTATTGCGGAACAAAAGGGGACTTTGATTTCATTATAGAGAATAAATCTCCGGCAGATATACGATATTCAATTGAATTATCGGATATCAACGATTTTTGTATACCTATGTTGTACCGATTAAAGCTTGACAATGCCTATATACGTGGCGGGAACATAACATGGCTGACAATAGATTATATGAAAATACAAAACCTGATACTGCTTGCCGAGTCAAAGTCTTTAATTTCTCTTGAATGGAAATGGGATGAAAATAGTAAAGACGACCAAGATACCCATATCGGCAATTCGGAGAACGCAACATACACACTCAAAATAACGGTAAAGGCTGAATATAAGGAGGATTATAAAGTAGTATGATAATAATTTCACGCATAGCTCAAAGAGCATTAACCATATTTTTAATAATCCTTCTTTGCGGCAATTCGTATTATTTGGTTTCAAAATTCGTTTTTAAAAATGATCTGCCTATGCTGTTTGGGTACGGCAATGCCATTATTGTTTCGGGCAGTATGGAACCGGCTATTTCAGTAGACGACATGATTGTTTTTCGTAAGCAAAGAGAATACTCAGTCGGAGATATTGTACTCTATAATGATGGGTTTGTTAATGTTACTCACAGAATTGTGGAAATAAATGGGGACCAAGTGATAACCAAGGGTGACGCAAACAATGCTGCGGATAAACCTTTTTTAAAATCCGCAATTAAGGGCAAAGTTTTGTGGAGCGTACCGGGCATCGGGCGTTTAATAAATTTTATTATTACACCGCTGGGATTGTTTTTGATTGTTATATCAGCTTTACTAATAATTCAGTTAAATTTTATGTACGGCAGGCACCGGCGCAGAAACTGTAACAGGGAGCCCGTTTTTAAATGAAAAAAAACGTGTTTTTAGCATATCTTTTGATTATAACGGTCATTTCCACTGCCGTATCCTTTTCAAAGTTTAGCACCAGCGGCCAGTTCAGCGACAATGTTAGGGTTGCGTCGCCAATTTTGCATTATGTTCCTCAATACGCTACGCTTAATGACAACTTAATAACCGATTTAAGCGACGGAATCAATATTAATGACGCATTGCCCGGAGACGTATTGGTATACCGTTTTGATATACTCAATTTTAACGGCGATAAGATCAACGAAGTTTTATTAAAATATAAAATTACTGTAACATTTACTCCATCAACTGTAGTTTTGCCGCTTGATTACACTTTGCAGCCTGCAGATTATTATGAATCAGCGGGAGGGGAGTGGATATATATGGACAGCGGTAAAAAAACAACTCATAGCTATACACTTACAGTTACATGGCCATCAAGCAATAATAATTCCGATTATGAGGGCCAGCAGCAAAACATCGGAATTCATATAGAATCGGAACAATCAGTTTAACAAGCCAAACGGAAAAAACTATTGGGGGTGAAATTATGAAAAAAAGTAATACGATAAACATAAATCATATTGATTTGTTTATTTCTATTCTGCTAACTATAGTATTGCTTTTTAATCAAAATCATTTCGCCTCAG
>JAQVFM010000026.1 GCA_028697255.1 Oscillospiraceae bacterium | reverse complement strand
CTTTGATTAAAAACCAATATTTTCATGGTTGCATTTGTATAATCGGGCATATATAACAGATACTATTCTCGTAATTTTCCGTGAATTGTAGGGGCAGATATGTGGTTCGCCCATATAATAAAAATTAACTTTTTTGTTCTACCCCTACGCACGTATATAACTACCATAAGTATATAAAGGAGAAATCGTTATGAAAGCTACAGGTATTGTCCGGAGAATTGACGATTTAGGCAGAGTGGTTATTCCAAAGGAAATCCGTCGTACTATGCGTATCCGTGAAGGAGACCCACTTGAAATATTTACAGATAATGACGGCGAAGTAGTGTTTAAAAAATATTCACCCGTAGGGGAAATGTCACCATTTACTATGACGTATGCCGATGTGATGTCACGCGCATGCGGTATGCCGGTTTTGATTTGCGACCGTGACCATGTTGTTGCAGTGGCTGGAGTTTCACGCAAAGAGTTTATGGAACGCCGCATTTCCGCGCAGCTTGAGGAAATCATTGAACAGCGACGCACCAAAGTGGCTGTTGCCGGAGAGTCCAAACGGACACAGCCAGTCGAAGGCATCGAGCGATATGCAGGCGTTGTGTCTCCCATCATTTCTTCGGGCGATGCAATCGGCGCAGTGTGCTTACTGCTTCCCGAAAGCGGTGCTGTCCCAAACGAGGGAGACGTAAAGCTTGCTCAAGTTGCCGCGGCGTTTTTGGGCAAACAGATGGAGGAATAATCAATAATTATGGGATGTATTTACCTTAGCAAACTTAAATCTCGAAATCCGCGACGGGTTGTAGCAATTATGGTTGTGTCAATAGTCGGCCTGCTTACCATTACCGCAATACCATCGATACAAAGTGCAGAAGTCTTATCAAAAATGGGATCAAGGGGCAACGAAGTCCGGCAAATTCAGACAAAGCTTAAAAACTGGGGCTATTATAAAGGGAATGTCGACGGTATATTCGGTTCTAAAACCCGTGACGCGGTCATTTGGTTCCAAAGAAAAAATGGCTTAAAGGTTGACGGCATCGCGGGACCTCAAACACTCGCCGCGATGGGTATTTTTACTAAGGCTTCGTCACCCTCGGCTTCGGGCGGTCAAAGCAATATCAATTTGCTTGCACGCATAATTTCAGCCGAAGCGCGCGGAGAACCTTATGTCGGGCAGGTTGCCGTGGGCGCTGTTGTTCTTAACCGCATCGAGCATCCGTCATTCCCTGACACTATGGCGGGCGTAATTTATCAAAAGGATGCATTTACCGCTATAGTAGACGGTCAATTTAACGAACCTGTTGCCGAAAGCGCCTACCGTGCTGCTCGAGACGCGCTTAACGGATGGGATCCCGTTGGCGGCGCAATATATTATTACAACCCGAGAACGGCCACCAACCAATGGATCCGCAAAAGGCCTGTCGTCACAACAATTGGAACGCATATATTTTGTATGTAATACTAATATCACATAAAAAACGGATTGCATAATGCAATCCGTTTTTTATGTATATCGTGAATACCCTCAGCATAAAAACATAGCGAAAATTTTATCAATCTTTTAATCAATTATATATTTAGTATAAGTATACTCCTTTTTTTATAAGGCATCGGCCATAAAACAACATCCTGTGCCGTAACATAGGCCGTGCAGAAGCGTTCATGCTGATACGAAGCATAGCAAAGGCAAGCTCAATCCCGACTGCAAGCGCATAATCCAAATCTTTAGCAGGAGAATAGCTGTCCTCTTGCCTTTTTGATATAACCTGTATCAGTTTTGCTACAGCCCCGTGCGGACTATTGATACCGTAAAAGGAGCAAATATCCCTGGTCTTAATGCTGTTCTTCAATGCGCCCTGCTGCTGTTCATAAGCGCGATGCTCAAGCAGCGAGCCGCCAAATCCTACTGTATGAACATAGCAAAAAAAATCACAGACATAATGCATGACAATTCCCAGCCTCAGCGAACGCCACCACGAGAGGTTTTGCCCGCTGCACAAGCTCTTTTTACAAAAACGATGAATCATACGCGCAACCATATTGCCTGCAGCACCAATTTCGTGCATATGTATAAACCGCTGATGCGTACAGTCGGGGTAAATGCTTCCCAGAGCAAACCAGCGTTTATTTATTTTTATATTCAGCCGCCCTTCACACCCCTCGGCAATAAGTGCGGCCAAGCTACGATGAATACGCATTTTCATATTTTTCTCATTCCTTTCAGTGACCTCTTAAATAGTGTTCACTGAATAATACCGTTAATGAACGATATTATATTTAGACACCCATAATGAGCGCCTAAAGCCACAAATCGTGATTTTTGTGGTCAGCTAACCCTTTTTATTGCCGCATGTTTTAAGGATAGGTCGGAGGACTACCGATTCTTAAAACGGGCATTAAATGAAACCGGCAGTCGGATTTTTCGTTAAGCAGAATATAGTATATAGGCAATAAGTTTAAAGCGCAAGACGGAAATAATTTGCAGTAAGCAAATACGAGAGAGTATAACCGATTTGCTAAATACATAATAAAGATGTTAAAAAACAAAAAGCGAGATGTTTTTGTCCGGATAATACGATGCATACGGGGTATAGTCGCAAAGAAGAAATATACCGACAGACAAAAACAGCTCGCATTTTACATTTAGTTTATTTACATCAGATTTTTAACATGGGCTTATTTTGCAACATAGGCTGCTGGGTTTCGACGATATTGTCCGGGCGTTATTCCTTTTCGCTCTCGGAACACACGAGACATATATGATGCCTGCTTAAACCCGAATTTTAAAGCAATTTCATCCAAAGTTAGTGTTGTATACATTAAAGCCTCACACACAAGCTTAAGCCTGTATTCGATAATATATTGCCCTATTGTTGTACCGGTCAGCGCACGAAAATTATGAAGAAGCGTGGTATGGTTAGTGTGAAGCATTCGGCACAACATACCGATTGTTATATCTTTGTCATAATGCGCATGGATATATTCCAAAGCTTGGCGGGCAAGCGATGTTATCGGCTTTTCTTCTTGTGTGAAACGCTTGTATTCATCCTCTGCAAGCCGGAACAGCTCTATCAGGCTAACAAGCATACGGCTGTGCCACATATTGTCCGGCTTATTTTCTAATTCGTATATCGCAGACCAAAAAAGAGCATACGCCTTTGGACGAACAATGTTGTCGATCGGCAGCACACCCACATAAGCAGGGCTGACCTCAAAGAACAAGTAAAAAGGCAGTTCTTTATTAAGAATTAATTTTCTTTTTTCGTCCGCAAGACTGTGCTTATGTATATCAAAAATTTCAGGTTTAAACGTGATGGACTTAGCCTTTAACCTATTGTTATAAAGCATATGTACTTGAGTATCGGAACATCTGAAAATTAGCGCACCCGATTGAATAAAGCATCTGTTTCGGTTTATCCTGACTGATATGCAGCCGCTTTCAATTAAAATGAGCTGCAAGTGGTCTTTAGGCGGTGGTTTATCAAATTTTTCATTGCTGTTAAAATATATAGGTAAGTTGTTGGTCTTATAACAGCATTGCACCGACATTATAACACATCCTTTAAAATTTTATATCGGTATTTCAAAGTCCTGACTACCTTAAAACTTTGCCTTTTAGGACTATAAACTTTTTCTAAACTTTATGACCGCATTGAGGGCAGTAAACATTGTCGTGCTGAGTTCTGGCGCCGCAATTTGCACAAAGGGCAAACCCGTGCCTTACCACCGTCATATCGGCCAACTCAATATTAGTTAGCGCATCGCGGCAAAGCTGTCGTGCCTTGTCGCTGACTAATTTATAAACTGCCGAACAGTCGGGGCACGAAAGATAATATGCCGTATTGAAACGGAATAACGGTATAAAAAAGGCATGAAAATAGCTGTAATGCTTTGAAAGATGCATTGTATGTCTCTCATTGCAGAATAAACAGGGAATATTCAAAAAACGTCCCATATCCTTTTGCTTTGCCCCGGTACCAAATAAAAAGAACATCATTATCCTCCCAGTATGCGGTGAATTTTTTCTATTATTGCCATTTTTCCTATAACTTTCAGTATATCCCCATTAATACCTCAAATCAAGACCTGTTTAAAATAAAATATACACTTGCAATTTTTCTTTTAATGCTGTACTATATGATTTAATCGCTTTAAACCGCAGCGGTTTAAAGCGCAAAAGCGGCATGGAGGGTATTATATGTCAAAAGAGGCTATAATTTGGGTAACAATCGGAGCATACTCGATGCTTATGCTTGCAATAGGCTTGCTTAACTCCCGAAGTACAAAAAGTATATCTGAATTCACGGTAGGCGGCCGCAATGCAGGGGCATGGATGTCTGCGCTTTCATACGGAACATCATATTTTTCGGCTGTTATGTTTGTCGGGTATGCCGGCGCAACCGGCTGGAAATACGGATTGTGGGGCTCGTTAGTTGGGATTGGAAACGCTGTTTTCGGCTCGTTTCTTGCGTGGATAGTACTTGCACGGCGTACACGCGAAATTACCCGCAGCCTTAATATAAAATCCATGCCGCAGTTTTTTGACAAGCGATTTGAAAGCGTTGTTATGAAGAACTTTGCCGTTGCTGTTATTTTTATATTTTTACTGCCCTATTCGGCCTCTGTATATAAAGGGTTGACGAGTATCTGTGCGGTGCTGCTCGGGATTGACGAACGGGTTTGCATGGTTGTGATTGCGCTGGCCGCATTGGCGATTGTAGTTTTAGGCGGTTATGTTGCTACGCTCAAAGCAGATTTTGTTCAGGGCATTATAATGATTGTGGGAGTTTTAGCTCTTATAATCTCAGTTGTCCGCTGTCGTCAGGTTGGCGGGTTAAATGCAGGGATTAAAGCCCTGTCTGCCGAAACGTCCAAGCTTAATCTTAGCGCTAAAGATTACATGGGCCTTAGTGCAACAATACTTATGACATCTTTCGGTACATGGGGGCTGCCCCAGATGATACATAAATATTACTGCATACGCGATGACCGCGAGGTAAAGCGCGGCACTATTATTTCGGCGCTGTTTTCATTACTAATAGCCGGCGGCGGTTACTTTGTAGGCTCTTTTTCCCGACTTTTCTTCACCGAACTTCCTTCGCCACCGGCCGGTGGACCCGGTTCAGCCGATTATCTGATACCAAATATGCTAAGTGACGCCGGGCTTCAGACCGTGCTGTTGGGTCTTGTTGTCGTACTTTTGATTTCAGCTTCGGTTACTACCCTTAGCTCAATTACGCTATCGGCATCGTCTACGCTTACCATGGATTTTATTCAACCTAATCTATTTCCTAAATTGGATTCAAATAAAATCACGGTCATTACCAAAACTCTTTGCGGCTTATTCATTGCGCTTTCATATATTATTGCCAACAGCAACACACCGATACTCGATATGATGTCATATTCGTGGGGAATTTTGTCAGGCTGTTTTTTAGTACCATATATGCTGTCGCTTTATTGGAAAGGCATCAATCGCGCAGGCGCGTGGGCAGGTATGCTTGGCGGCTTTTTCGTTGCACTGCCGCCGGTTTTAAGCAAGCTGTTTTTTCCCACTGCGGCGCTGCCCGGGTTTGATAAAATTGCTAACTTAGGGCCTCATTTCGCCTGTGCGGCTATAATTGTCTCATTTGTTTTGAGTTATGCGGTTAGTAAAATAGCCGTATACGGAAAATGGCCGGGCTCATCCCCAAACCCATCGTTTAATATGGATAAGACCGCTGCCGGTGTTTCACAATAGTACGATTGATGAAACTTATACTAATATCCGACTAACAACTTAATAGTCCTTTAATCTAATATTGGTATTAAATGGCTGCCCGGATACGGGCGGTCATTTGCTTGTGTCACTTTACAACATCTAAAAATGTTAGTATAATGGTTTAAATCGATAAAGATAAACGAAAGAAAGGCCGGATAAATTATGCAAAACCAAATTTGGAACCGCGATATGGAATGTATGCGGCGCAGCGAAATGCAAAGTCTGCAATTGACTCGCCTGCGCGCGCTTGTCGATTACTGCGACAGTAACATCGAATTTTATCATCGCAGACTAAAAAAGGCTGGCGTCACGGCGGATAAGATAAAAACATTATCTGATATTAAGTACATTCCGTATACGACCAAAGACGATTTGCGCGACAACTATCCGTTTGGAATGTTCAGTGTGCCGCTTAAGGATATTGTGCGTATACACGCCTCATCGGGTACTACCGGCAACCCGACCGTAGTAGGGTACACACGCGAAGATATGGAGAATTGGACCGAGCAGGTTGCGCGCATTGTCGTGGCTGCGGGTGCAAATGAGAATTCTCTGGTGCAAATTTGCTTTGGTTACGGGATGTTTACCGGCGCACTTGGCTTGCATTACGGGCTGGAGAAGATAGGCGCATCTGTCATACCCACTTCATCAGGAAACACCTTAAAACAGCTTAAATTTATGCGCGACTTTGGCACGGACACAATAGTTGCAACCCCCTCCTATTGTCTGTATCTTGCCGAGACGGCCAGAGAAACGTGGGACGATTATCCTGCAAACCAATACCGTCTAAAGCTTGGTCTGCTTGGCAGCGAGGGCTGTACGCCCGAAATGCGCTGTCAAATTGAGCAAAGCTGGGGCGGCGGATTTTTCGCAACCGACAATTACGGAATGTCCGAGCTTAACGGTCCCGGCATTTCGGGTGAATGCCGACATAGAGATGGTTTACATATTAACGAGGATCATTTTTTATGTGAAATTATTGACTCAAACACACTTGAGGTTCTCGATAAAGGACAGACCGGAGAATTGGTTGTTACAACATTGACAAAGCGCGGTATTCCGATGCTTCGCTATCGTACAAAAGACATTACCCGTATTAATTACGAGCCTTGTGAATGTGGCAGGACAAATGCACGCATGAATAAGATAATCGGTCGCAGCGATGACATGCTAATTATACGCGGTGTAAATGTTTTCCCAACTCAGATCGAAAGCGCGCTTATCGGACTGACCGAAATCAGCCCGCATTATCAGCTTGTTGTTACAAGAAAGAATTTTGCCGATCAACTTGAGGTGCGTGTCGAGCTTATTGACGGCACACTGCTTGAGCGTTACGCTGAGCTTGAAGCACTGCAAAAGCGCGTGCATGACCGTATAAAATCCATACTGGGAATTGAAATTACAGTAAGTCTTGTTGAACCTAAAACAATTGAGCGTTTTACCGGCAAAGCACAACGCATTGTCGATTTAAGAAACAAATAATATAAAAAACTCGCTTAAGTATACTGCACGGGCAAATTTAATGGGAGGATTTGACGCTTTAAACGGAAATTTTTTGCCTTTATTCTTAGTGTTTTTTATGTTAAAATATTTTTATCTCTTGTCCGGCAGCGCCGGATACGGAAAGAAGGAACTTAAATGAAAACCCTAATGCTGGGCAACGAGGCTGTTGCCCGTGGGCTGTACGAGGCCGGCGTAAAAGTGGTGTCCTCTTATCCCGGCACCCCCAGCACCGAAATTACTGAAGCCGCTGCGCTTTATGACGAAATATACACTGAGTGGGCGCCTAACGAGAAGGTGGCATTCGAGGTTGCGTTTGGTGCGGCAACCGGAGGCGCGCGCAGCTTTTGCGCAATGAAGCACGTTGGTCTTAATGTTGCTGCAGACCCGCTTTATACCGCATCCTACATAGGAGTAAACGGCGGCATGGTGTGTGCTGTAGCCGATGATCCCGGCATGCACTCATCACAAAACGAACAGGATTCACGCAATCACGCAATTGCGTCCAAGACTCCTATGCTTGAACCGTGTGATTCGGCTGAATGCCTATACTACACTAAGTTAGCTTTTGAACTGTCGGAAAAGTTTGACGTTCCATTTTTGCTTCGGCTATCCACCCGCGTATCCCATAGCCGTTCACTTGTCGAGACATCACCTCGTGTTGAGATCCCGCTAAAGGATTACAAAAAGGATGTTCAAAAAAATGTTATGATGCCTGCAATGGCACGCATTCGCCGCCAAGTTGTTGAAAAACGCAACAATGAAATACTTGAATGGGCTGAAACCTCGGGCATCAACCAAGTCGAGTACAACGACACCCGAATCGGCATTGTATGTGCGGGCACATCTTATCTGTATGCACGCGAGGCGCTTGGACAACGTGCAAGCTATTTTAAATTAGGTATGGTCAATCCCCTGCCGATAAAATCTTTGATTGAATTTGCACAGCGGGTAGGTCAGGTTTATGTTGTTGAGGAACTTGACGACATTATCGAAACACATTGTCGCAAGCATGGAATTCCGGTTATCGGCAAGCTGCTGTTCCCGAATTACGGCGAGTTTTCACAATCTATTATCCGCAATGCACTGCTCGGAGAGCAACCTGCCCATAAGTCATTTGATAAGCCTGTTGCTCCCCGTCCACCTGTTTTATGCGCCGGTTGCCCACATCGCGGTTTGTTTTTATCATTAAAAAAGCTTAAATTATATGTCAGCGGCGATATCGGCTGTTATACATTAGGTGCACAGGCTCCGCTTTCGTCGATTGATACATGCGTCTGTATGGGCGCATCGATTAGCGGACTGCATGGCTTTAATATTGCACGCGGCAGTGAGCAGGCAAAAAGGTCGGTTGCCGTTATTGGCGACTCTACCTTTATCCATTCCGGAATCACAGGTCTCATAGACATTGTTTACAACAAGGGACTGTCTACGGTTATTGTACTTGACAACTCTATCACAGGCATGACAGGTCATCAAAACAACCCTTTAAACGGCCTTACAATTAAAGGGGACATCACAACTGCGGTTGATTTAGAAGCCTTGGCCCATGCAATAGGCATACACCGTGTCAAGGTTGTCGACCCTTATGATATCGACGCTACACGCAAAACGGTTGAAGCCGAGCTTGACGCCCCGGAACCGTCGCTTATAATCGCGCGGCGTCCGTGCGCATTGCTAAAGACAGTCAAGCACAACCCCGCAATGACGGTCGACACAGATAAATGTACGGGCTGCAAAAGTTGCCTTAAAGCCGGATGCCCCGCAATATCCGTTAAGGGCACCGGCAACAAGGGACGCGGTCACGCCGTAATTGACCAAAACCAATGTGTCGGCTGCGAAATATGCGCTAAATTTTGCGTATTTGACGCAATCAAATTTAAGGAGGCAACCGATAATGCTTAATCCGGTAAAAAATATTATGATTGTCGGTGTTGGCGGACAAGGTACTCTGCTGGCTTCTAAGCTGCTGGGAAAGGCTTTTGTTGAAAAGGGCTTTGATGTAAAGGTAAGCGAAGTACATGGCATGTCACAGCGTGGCGGTTCGGTTGTAACCTATGTCAGATATGGCGAAAAGGTTTATTCCCCTGTTATTGATAAGGGCGAAGCCGATATTATTATTTCATTTGAGCAGCTCGAATCCGCTCGATGGCTTGGTTTTTTAAAGCCTGACGGCGTTTTAATATCTAACACCCAAAAGATTGATCCAATGCCTGTCATCACAGGCGCGGCGACTTATCCGGACGATATTTTGCAATCTATCCGACAAAAGGATATCAATATCATAGAGGTAGATGCACTTGGTTTGGCAAAAAAAGCAGGTTCGCCTAAGGTTACTAATGTAGTTCTGCTCGGTGTTGCAGCACACTTTCTTGGCTTTGATAAGCCGACATGGATAGATGTCATAAGCTCAACCGTACCACCCAAAACAGTAGAAATAAATAAGCGGGCATTTGAAATTGGGTATGCAGAGATTGCAAATAATGCTCACTGAATAAATTAAAAACAGCATTTTTTAATTATTCAGCAGGCATTAAATAGAAGTGGAGTGAAACTTGATGCCGGTATATCAGCCAGAGATCGAATGTGCTTCCCGTGATTATCTCAACGCGGTCGAGTCAGCACGGCTTGTAAAAATGATAACAACCGCTTACAACCGTGTTCCTTTTTATAAGCAAAAAATTGACGAAGCCGGATTATCGCCCTCAGACATACATACAATTGACGATATAAAAAAGCTTCCCTTTACGGTGAAAGACGATTTGAGGGATAATTATCCTTACGGACTTATTGCTGTAGAACCCTGTGAGCTTGTACGCGTTCACGCCTCTTCAGGGACTACCGGTAAACAAACGGTCGTCGGGTATACGGCAAAGGATATCGACATATGGGCACAGTGTGCTGCACGTGCAATAGCCGCAGCAGGCGGTACCAAGAACGATTTTATACATATATCCTACGGTTATGGTTTGTTTACGGGCGGGCTTGGGCTGCATTATGGTGCCGAGAGGCTTGGCGCAACAGCAATCCCCGTATCATCGGGGAACACAAAACGCCAGGTTGAGATTTTACAGGATTTCGGTTCGGATTTTCTTTGCTGCACACCATCGTATGCAATGTTCATCGGCGAAACCGTGCGCGATATGGGAATTGACCCCAAAACACTCAAGCTGCGCGGAGGCATTTTTGGGGCCGAGCCATGGACTGACAACATGCGGCGCGAAATTGAGCGTTTGCTTGATATCCAGGCATATGACATATATGGGTTGTCCGAAATTACCGGTCCGGGTGTTTCATATGAATGTGAATTTAAGAACGGGCTGCATATATGCGAGGATTATTTTTATCCCGAAGTTATTGACCCCGACACAGGTGAGTGTTTGCCGGACGGTGAGTTTGGCGAGCTTGTGTTCACCTGTATTGGCAAGGAGGCGCTGCCGCTGATACGCTATCGCACGCGCGACATATGTGCGCTGAATAGGCAGCCGTGCGAATGCGGTCGCACTTTTGTGCGTATGACCAAGCCACACGGGCGCAGCGACGATATGCTTATAATTCGCGGCGTCAACGTGTTTCCGTCACAGGTGGAGCACGTACTGCTTGAGCTTAATATGGATCCTAACTATTTAATTATTGTCGACCGCATCAACAACCTTGATGTTATGGAGGTCAGGGTTGAAATGAGCGCGGCACTGTTTTCGGATACGGTACGGGATATAGAAAACACAGAAAAGCGAATAGCAGGCGCGTTGCAAAGCACGCTCAATATTCACGCGCGCGTCCGGCTTATGGAACCGGGATCTTTACCGCGTTCGGAGGGCAAGGCAAAACGTGTGATTGATAACCGCGAGTTATAATTAATTGATATTATGAAAACGGCGCGATGAGTGCATCGCGCCGTTTATCTTCATTTGGTCATCTATATGCCAATGTCTGAGAACACGCTTCGTAGCAATTCACAAGAATGGTGAAGCTTGTCACGCTCCTCTTCGTTAAGCGACAATTCAATAATACCGCCTATGCCGTTTCGGTTGACAATAGACGGCAGGCCTACATATACACCTTTCTCACCGTATTCACCGTTCGGCATCGTTGATACGGTGAGAATGCTGTTTTCGTTGCCGAAAATTGCGCGTACAATGCGCACCATTGCCATTCCTATGCCATAATATGTTGCCTTTTTAGCCTCAATGATTTTTTGAGCGGCATTTTTCACGTTCTCACTTATTTTTTCCATATCCGTTAAACAAAACTGACCGCCCGATTCAGCACATATTGTTAATATTGGCTTGGTTGCGAGTAATGCCTGCGTCCACGGCACAAATTCACTATCACCGTGTTCACCCATGACATAAGCGTGTATATTGCGTGGATCAACCGAAAAGTAGTCGCCAAGCATATAGCGCAGCCGAGCAGTGTCCAGCGTTGTCCCCGTACCGATAACGCGGCGGTAATCAACTCCCGAAATTTTTTGAGTTACATGTGTCATTATATCGACAGGATTGGTTGCAATCAAAAACAAACCGCCAAACCCCGACCGCATCACCGGGTCAATAATTGAGTGAAACACCTCGGTATTGCGCTGAAGTAAATCAATACGAGATTCACCCGGCTTTTGGGCAACGCCGGCACTTAATGCCACAATGTCGGCGTCCGCACAATCATCATAGGTTCCGGCGTATATCTTCATATGGGAATCTGAGAATGCAAGCCCGTGGTTTAAATCCATCACCTCGCCCTTTGCTCGCTTTGCATCAATATCAATAAGGACAAGCTCGTCACATGCCCTCTGATTAAGAAGCGCATAAGCAAAGCTCATGCCAACAAAACCGGCACCGACAATTACAATTTTTCTCTGTCCACTAATCATAGTCTACTCCATTTAATACTATATCCGATTAAAAGATTATTTTATTCAAACCCGTGTGGGTTGTTTGTTTGCCACCGCCATGCATCACGGCACATATCCTCAATATCCCGCAAAGCTTTCCACCCGAGCAGGGTGTTAGCCTTGGACGGGTCGGAATAACATACTGCAACGTCGCCCGCTCGCCGCTGTGTCACAAAAAAAGGCACCTTAACGCTGTTGACTTGTTCGAATGCCCGCACCAGATCAAGTACGCTGTAGCCTTTGCCGGTGCCAAGATTTATGGCCTCTATCCCCTTATGAGATGTTGCATATTCAACCGCACGAACATGGCCTGCTGCCAAATCGACGACGTGGATATAATCGCGCACTCCGGTTCCGTCATGGGTATCATAATCGTCACCAAAAACCGATAGTTTGTCGAGCTTGCCAATGGCGACCTGCGTAATATAGGGCATAAGATTGTTTGGTATGCCGTTTGGATCTTCACCAATACGCCCGCTCTCATGCGCGCCGACGGGATTGAAATAACGCAGATTTACCACTGACCATTGAGGGTCTGACACACAGATATCGCCAAGTATTTGTTCTATAATATATTTTGTGCGACCGTATGGATTGGTTACCGCGCCTGTCGGCATATCCTCTTTTAACGGTGACGGGTTATTCATGCCATAAACTGTCGCAGAGGAACTGAACACCATACATTTACATCCGGCTTCGGCCATAACTTGGCAAAGTGTAACAGTGCCGCCCACATTGTTGTCGTAATATTCAAGCGGCTTAGCTACCGACTCCCCAACAGCCTTAAGCCCTGCAAAATGAATTACGGCGTTTATTGAGTTTTCCTGAAAAATGCGTCCTAAGCCTTGTGCATCGCGAATATCGCACTGATAAAATGGTATATCCGTATTCATGAGCTCACGGACACGCTTTAAAGCCTCGGGCTTCGAGTTATAATAGTTGTCAAGAATAATAATGTCATACCCGGCCTTGCGCATTTCAATTGCAGTGTGACTGCCAATATATCCGCATCCTCCGGTAATAAGTATTGCCATTTAATCGACTCCTTAGTATAATAAAATAATTATATTGCCTTTATTAAAACATAATGCCCTTCTTTAATAATTATATCTGAAATCGACCGGAGCGCAATGGAAACTTGTTGCATGAAATGTTATACTATAACTATTAGCATAACAATAAATTTTAATTACAAGGATGATCAAAATGAACACAAAGTTAAGTGAAAAACCAACCCTTGTCATAATGGCTGCAGGTATGGGGAGCCGCTTCGGAGGTCTAAAACAAATCACTCCGGTGGGCCCGTCGGGTGAGCTTATTATAGACTACTCGATATATGATGCATTATCTGCGGGATTCGAAACCGTGGTTTTCGTTATAAAACGAGAAATTGAACAAGCATTTAGGCAGCAAATAGGAGATCGTATCGCCCGGCAAACCAACGTGCGGTATGTATATCAGGAACTGGATATGCTACCCGACGGGTTCAGTGTTCCCGAGGGACGCACAAAGCCGTGGGGTACCGGACATGCCGTGCTTTGTTGCCGTGATGTGGTTTCCGGTCCGTTCACCGTAATAAATGCAGACGATTATTACGGTCGCGAGTGTTTTAAACTTTTGTGCGATTTTCTTAAATCACCCACGCAGGATGATAAGCTGCACCTTGCTATGGCCGGATATATACTTGAAAACACTCTAACCGAACATGGTTATGTGTCGCGCGGGATTTGCAGCGTTGATGACAACGGTATATTGACGAATATCGTAGAACGCACTCGTATTGAACTTAAAGACGGTGTCGCTATGTATTCCGAAGACAGCGGTGCAAGCTGGACAAAGCTTCAGCCCGGCTCGACCGTTTCGATGAACTGCTGGGCGTTGCCTGCAGGCACGCTTGCGCATTTTGAAGCTATTTTTAAAGAATTTTTGCAATCGGATATTGACCTTAAAAAATCCGAATTTTATCTTCCTTTTGCAGTAGACCGGCTTGTCAAGGCCGGCAAGGCCTGTGTTAGGGTTTTGCACACCAATGATAGGTGGTACGGCATGACATATGCTGATGACCGAAAAATGGTTATTGATGCAATAGACTCGCTTGTTAAACAGGGTGTTTATCCAAAAAAACTTTGGGAAAAATAACAATGTCGAAATATAAGGCGGCAGAGAGGACTCTTATAACGCATGACGGATTCTATTAAATCCTTTGATCAACTTAAATTAAGCTCACAAATTCAAAAATCCCTCGACCGAATGGGTTTTTTAGCACCTACTCCGGTACAGGCACAAACTATCCCGCTTATGGTTGACGGTTACGACGTTATTGCCAAAGCGCCAACCGGCTCCGGCAAGACATTCGCGTTCGGTATACCTATTGTCGAAGGTCTTGATTATAGCATTGCCGACATACAGGCTGTCATTGTCTGCCCTACGCGCGAGCTGTGTATACAGATTGCAAGTGAGCTTCGCGAGCTTGCAGCTTTTTGCCCCAAGGTGCATATCGCGACACTATACGGCGGCCAGCCAATTGCAAAGCAGTTTAAATCCCTCAAGCGGCAGCCGCAAATCGTAGTTGCAACACCGGGTCGTCTTCTTGACCATATCGGACGCGGCACAGTATGGCTTGGTAATGTCTATACAGCCGTACTCGATGAAGCCGACGAAATGCTTAAAATGGGCTTTATTAGCGACGTTCGAAAAATCCTTAATACCACTCCCGCGGATACACAAATGGTGATGTTCAGTGCTACCATATCTCGTGAGGTTATGGATATCGCGTGGCAATACCAACGCAACACAGTTGAGGTAAAAATATCCAGCGAGGGTGAAAATCGTCCCAAAATCGCGCAGTTTTCATTGGTTTCATCAGGTAACCGGCGCCATCAAGACATGCTAAACATTATAGAACAACTTGATTTGCATCGTGTCATAGTGTTTTGTAATATGAAAAGCACGGTTCGTCATGTGAGTAACAGGCTTATTAAATCAGGCTGTTCGGTTCAAGGTCTGCACGGAGATATACCCCAGCGTCGGAGAAATCATATTATGAACGGATTCAGAAACGGTAGCTTCAATGTTCTGGTCGCAACCGACGTTGCCGCGCGCGGTATTGATGTTGAGGATGTTGATGCAGTTTTTAATTATGATATACCCGACGAAAATGAATATTATCTGCATCGCATAGGGCGTACGGGACGCGCCAAGCAACGCGGCCTGTCATTTACATTTGTGACAGAAAACGATACTTTTCGCATGCGTGATATAAAAAAATACACACATTCACAAATTACGGAGATTGAATATAACGAGCAGGGCCGGCTGGTTTTGAAAAGCGGCACTTTGTTGAGCGAAGCCGTTAATAATAATATTTTTGATTAAAAACAACCGGGTGGCCAAAGCCGCCCGGTTGTTTTTAACGTCTGAAGTTCGGCAAACGGCGTTAGTTATGTGCCGCAAATGCCTCGCTAAGCAAATTAACGGCATCCTGCCATCTACCGTTGCTTGAGCTTCCACCCATAACAACCGCAATTACTTCTACACCGTTTCTTTTTGCACTTACAATTACGCAGTGTCCTGCCTCGTTTGTCCAGCCGGTTTTCATTCCGGTTGCTCCTTCAAAGTAAAACGGACTTGATGGATTGAGAATTGCATTTGAGTTTTTGAATACCATATCTTGCCCTGACAGCAGGGTATGCCTTGCAGAAGTTTTGGCCATGGTCTGTTTTAAATTATCATACTTGATTGCAGCCTTAGCTATTTCAAGCATATCGGCAGCAGTGGTATAATGGTCGGGTGAAAAAAACCCGTCGGGATTGGTAAAATGACTGTTGACAGCTCCGAGCTGATGTGCCTTTTGATTCATTTTATCGGTAAACGCAAACAATGCTTCTAAATCACTTATTTCAGGATTACCGCTAAGCTTACGTCCGATATGAGCTGCAATACTGTATGCCGCATCATTGCCCGAAGGCAACAACATTGCATCAATAATCATATCGCGTGTCATTCTGAACCCGGGCTCAAGATATGCCAGGCTGGAGCCCTTTTGAACAAGAGATATCTCGCTTCCGACGACAAACTCTTCGTCGGACGTGCACTCTTCTGTCGCTATAATAGCAGTAAGCAGCTTGGTCAAGCTTGCCGGATAACACTTCATATCAGCGTTTTGACTATACATTAACGCCGAATGAGTAACATCATATACCACAACCCGCGGTGAGGACAGCGTCGCATTAACCGCAATTGTAGGATGTGTAGTGGTTGTGGTAATAGATGTTGTTTGTGAAGTATGCGGCGGGGCGGATATCGGCTGCTCACCTGTAGTTATCGCTTTTATGCCGCGAACAACTTGCCAGCCGAGCAATACAGATAAGCCTATTACCACCAAAAATAAAGAAACTACTCCAATCCTGCGCATCGTACGCTTATTGCGTGAACGCTTAAAGCTGTTGTAGCCGCCTGATTTCATAAGAATGTACCCTTTCGTTGAGAGAATAACAAAGTTATTATACTATAAAATTGCCTGTTTTTAAATGCCTATTATTGGATATAGCGATTGCGTAATACATTGCAAAACAAAAAGCGCCGTACCAAGGCAACCAATTGTATATTGTATACCCTTTTATACGGCGCGTTATACTATTCAGTTAAAACAAACGAGAATCATGTGTTCTTCATAATAATGCTTTCGACTGAGTTGGCAACATGCTCGCAGGTGTCGCAGCACTTTTCCATACGGTCGTATATTTCACGCCATATCATTAGCTGGACAGCATCCTGCGTTCCCATATATAGTTTGCGCACAGCTTTTGTATACAGTGCGTCACCCTCCTCCTCAAGACGATTGATTTCGACAATATTTTGTGAAATCAATCCTGATTTACGGAAATTACGAAACTCGTTCATCATTTCTTTCATCGCTTCGCAGCATCTGTAAATCAATTGTGAAAATTCAAGCGCATCATCCCGTATTGACAGTACGTTGAACATATAAAGCCGAAGCAGTACGTCTTCAACGTTATCGGTAACATCATCGAGCAACTGCGACAGTTGCATAATGTCCTCACGCTCAATCGGGGTAATAAAGGCACGCACGAGTGTGCGGTTTAATTCATGTTTTGCCACATCAGCAGCGTGTTCAACCGCGTGCATTTCTTTCATTTTTTCTTTGAGGGAATCGGGGTCATAATCCTGCATAACATTTTGCAAAATGTCGGCTGCTTGCGCCGAATACTCGGCTGCGCGTGTAAAATTTTTAAAATAATCAAATTCATTCTTTCTTGACATATATACCCACCCTTTCTTGATATGTATATCTTAAAACAACCAGATAAAAAGCCTCGCCATTAATAGACCTATAAGTCCGCAGCCCGGAAACGTCAGAATCCACGCCGCCACCATTTCCTTGACGACGCCCCAGTTAACCGATGACAAGCGCTTTGCCGCTCCTACGCCCATTATGGCGGTGGTTTTGGTGTGTGTTGTGCTTACGGGTATACCGGAAAGCGATGACAATAAAAGGCAGCCTGCGGCGGCCAAATCGGCTGAAAAGCCCTGATAGGTTTCCAAGCGAACCATATCCATACCGACTGCCTTAATGATGCGGTAACCGCCTATTGAGGTGCCTATCGCCATAACTAACGAGCACAGCAACATAAGCCAAAGCGGTATCGTAAAGCTGTCAACATTTGCCTGCCCTTTTGACAGAAACATTCCAAGAAGAAAAACGCTCATGAACTTCTGACCGTCCTGAGCGCCATGCATAAATGCCATAGCGGCGCCTCCTCCAATCTGGGCACCGCGAAAAAATTTTGTCGTTTTTCTTCTGTCAAAACCCCGGAAAATAAATGCAGTCAGCTTAGCAGTTGCCCAACCCGAACCGAAACCAAGCGCCGTTGAAAGACCAAGTCCGTAAACTACCTTTACCCATTCTGCTCCGTTTATTCCGCCAAGTCCGCCCTGGAGTGCAATGGCGGCGCCTGAAATCCCGGCAATAAGCGCATGGCTTTCACTTGTAGGTATACCGAAATACCATGCTGCAGTTGCCCATACAACGATTGCAAACAACGCTGCACACAATGCAATTAGCGCGTCATGCGAGTCCCCGCCGAAATCCACCATATTATAAACCGTCTGAGCAACCGTTGCGTTTATTAAGGTCATAACAAGCACGCCAAAAAAATTGAATACAGCAGCCATAATTATAGCGGCCCGTGGTCCGATTGCGCGGGTAGATACGCAGGTTGCAATGGCATTCGGTGCATCGGTCCAACCGTTAACAAAAATGACTCCCATAGTAAGCAGTGCCGTAATCATCAGCGCCGGATTGGCAATCAAATCAGATATGAACTGCATAAACGTCATTTATTTGTCCTCCTATGTTTTGAGGCGATTATTTAATAAATCATCAATCATCATTAGTATACCTTTTTTGACAACTTATGAAAAGAGGTAATTATTATTTCTTTAATATTAACTAAAAATTGTTCACCTTCATATGCGGTTTTGGTGCGTGCAGGACGCATACAACCTATCTGCGCTTTAGAATAAAAGAAAACCCGGAAATGCCATGAAGCAGTATTCCGAGTTTTCCTTTTTTATACTAATCCCGACAGCAGATAAAGATTGATAAAATATAACATCTATTCTGATGTGGGAGTTGTCGGGTTTTCTAACTGTGCATCTTTTTTTGATTTTTGAAATACAAATCCGTCTTCGCCTGCATCCACCTCTATTGTGTCACCGGATTTAAATTTGCCCTCAAGCAAGCTTTCGGCCAAAGCATCCTCTATTTTGGATTGGATTGCTCGGCGTAAAGGCCGGGCACCGTACACTGCGTCAAACCCTTCATTTGCAATTTGTTCGATTGCGACATCTGTGACAGTGATTTTTATATCCATATCAGCCATACGCTTTTCAAGAATACCGAGCATGCGCTTTGCTATTTCTTTAATGTCTTTCTTTGTCAGCTTGTTAAAGACGATAATATCATCTACGCGGTTGAGGAATTCGGGGCGAAACTGGCGTTTAAGCTCCGACATCACATTATCCCTGATACGTTTTTTTTCGGCTTCGTCGACTTCGTCACCTGTTGCAGCCGCGCTACCGAAACCAAGGCCATGCTTTTCGGTAATAAGCCGAGCGCCGACATTGGATGTCATGATAATAACCGTGTTTTTAAAATCAACACGTCGTCCCTGTGCATCGGTCAGTATACCGTCCTCAAGAATCTGAAGCAGAATATTGAACACATCCGGATGCGCCTTTTCAATTTCATCAAACAACAGCACCGAATACGGCTTGCGGCGTACTTTTTCGGTTAGCTGCCCGCCCTCGTCATAGCCTACATATCCGGGCGGTGACCCTACCAAGCGAGATACGGTATGCTTTTCCATATATTCAGACATGTCGAGCCGAATCATTGCATCTTCGTCACCAAACATTGCTTCTGCAAGCGCTTTGCACAGCTCGGTTTTGCCAACACCTGTCGGCCCTAAGAAAATAAACGATCCGGTCGGTCTTTTGGGGTCCTTAAGCCCGACGCGTCCGCGGCGAATGGCCTTAGAAACAGCGGTCACGGCTTCATGCTGCCCAACTATTCTCTTATGCAAAATGCTTTCCATACGCAGCAGCCTTTGCCCTTCTTCTTCGGTAAGCTGCACGACCGGAACACCTGACCAGCTTGAGACAATTTCGGCAATTTCGTTTTCATTGACCTGACCTGTGATTCCCGAGTTTTTTTCCTGCCAGCTTTTCTTCATTTCCTTGAGTTTATCCTCAGCTTCTTTTTGCTGGTCACGCAAGCGCGCTGCACGTTCAAAATCCTGTTCGTTGACGGCAGATTTCTTTTCCTCATCCAGTCGTTTAACTTCATCCTCAAGCTTTTTTAAATCGGGGGGAGGAGTAAATGCGCGCAACCTCACACGGGAGGCGGCTTCGTCCACCAAATCGATAGCCTTATCCGGCAGATATCTATCCGATATATAGCGCACCGACAACCGGACAGCCGCTTTTATTGCCTCGTCTGTAATTTTTACTTTATGATGCGCTTCATATTTATCTCGAAGCCCGCGAAGTATAAGCTCGGTTTCATCAGGCGTGGGCTCTCCCACCATAACCGGCTGAAAACGGCGCTCCAAGGCTGCGTCTTTTTCGATATGCTTGCGGTATTCGTCAAGTGTGGTTGCTCCAATAACCTGCAGTTCTCCGCGTGCAAGCGACGGCTTTAGAATATTGGCTGCGTCCACTGCGCCCTCAGCGGCACCCGCACCAATCAATGTGTGGATTTCGTCAATAAAAAGTATGACATCTCCTGCCTTGGTGACCTCATTAATTGCATTTTTAATGCGTTCTTCAAAATCACCGCGGTACTTAGTGCCTGCAATCATGCCGGTCAAATCCAAAGTCACAACACGTTTGCCATGCAGCAGCTCCGGCACCTCGTCAGCGGCAATTTTTTGGGCTAACCCCTCTGCGATCGCAGTTTTGCCCACACCCGGCTCACCAATAAGACAGGGGTTGTTTTTGGTGCGCCTGGACAAAATCTGAATCACACGTTCGATTTCCTGTGAGCGCCCGATTATGGGATCCATACGCCCCTCTTTTGCAAGGCGGGTTAAATCTCTGCCAAACTGATCGAGAGTTGGGGTTTTACCCTTGCCATGAAAACCGGGCGCCTTGCCGCCGCGTACGTTTTCGGAAGCGGTTTGCGGGGGATTCATTCCGATAACCTGCGCTATGTCGTTGAACAAATCATCGACCCTTGCGCCCAAAGATGCAAGCAACCTAACCGCCACACTACTTTCGTCGCGCAGTACCGCCACAAGAATATGTTCGGTTCCGACATATCCATGTTGCATTACGGCAGCCTCACTTATCGCAAGTTCCATAGCCTTTTTAGCGCGAGGCGTAAAATCTTCAGGCGAAAGCTTGCTCGGATTTCCCGAAGTCTCCACCTTTGTAATTGCCTCACGATACTGTGCGGCTGTGACTCCGCGCGCGCTCAAAACTGACGCTGCAACTCCTGTTCCCTCTCTTAATAACCCAAGGACAAGATGCTCGGTTCCGATATAAGTATGCCCCAGCTCCTGCGCCGACTCTATTGCAAGGTTTAATGCCGTGTTTGCCTTTTCCGTAAATCCTTTAAATCTATACATATTCCCCATCCTTTCGTTATGTTTTGTCCGTGTCGGCCAGCCGGCTTCTCACCATTTTGGCCCTTTCAATATCACGCTCGGCCGGTTCCATATCCCGCCGTGCGGTTGCCATAATGGTTGCAGGCTGTGCGTCATTTATCAGCTCGCTCAATGTGTCCAGCTCAATATTGGGTATAATCCCCAGAGCAACTCCAACGCGCAAATTTGATACAAGGCTCATAAACTCGTCATGCGACATCAGGCGAGCTGTCCTCAAAATGCCCAACGATCTCCATACCAAATCCTCAAAACGCGGATTACGGCTAATCTGCTCTCGTCCCGAGCGCTCTTCCCTTATTATTTGTGCAGCGATACCCTTAAGATTTTCCATTGCGGACTGTTCAGATATTCCAAGCGTAACCTGGTTTGAAAGCTGGTATATTGCTCCCTCGGGCTTGCTTCCCTCGCCATAAATACCGCGTATTGTCAGTCCAAGCTTTGATACTGTGTTGGCAAGCTGATGAATTGCCTGACGCTCGTGGAGTGCGGGAAGATGCAGCATAATCGACGCTCTCATGCCCGTTCCCAGATTAGTAGGGCATTGGGTTAAATATCCAAGCCTGTCGTCAAATGCAAATTCGAGGCGACTGTCAAGATAGTCGTCAATTGAATCGGCTGTTCGGTAAGCCTCATCAAGGTCAAGTCCGGGACGCATTACCTGAATACGCAAATGATCCTCTTCGTTAATCATTATACTAATGCTTTCATCTTTTTTTAGCAGCACCGAGCTGCCTTCCTTACACTGTGAAAATTCAGGACTGATAAGATGACGCTCTACCATGGAAAGCGCATCCCGCGCTGCCATGTTGCTCATTTCAAGATAATCGAAGTCGGATGACTTCTCATCAGCTTTTATTGCATCGCGTACACGCATCGCGACTTCTCGTTTGCGTTCAGTGCTAAGCTCCGATGGAAAGGGAACCCCGCTTAAATTGCGGGCAAGCCGTACGCGGGTGCTTATTACGACATCGCCCTGATTGCCGCTTTTTTGATACCATTTAGCAGATTTATTTTTCACGGTTATTCTCCTCCTTTTCAAGCTCTAATATCCTGTCCCGCAGCTTAGCACATTGCTCATACTTCTGTGCTGCAATGCATTCTGATAACTCCTTGCGTAAACGGTTAATTTCCTTTTCTTTTTTTAGCTTTTCACCGGCACCCGAAGGTACTTTACCCGTATGTCCGCTTTTGCCGTGTATGCGCTGGATTGATGGCAATAGCCGATCATAAAAGGTGGTGTAGCACGATGGGCAGCCTGCCCGTCCCGATTCGGCTATTTCTTTAAAGCTGTGACCGCAGCCCTCACAGCGCACTGCATCGGCAATCGTACGGGTTGCGGGTTCGGCAAACAAATTGCCCCAAAAGTCACCCAAGTCAAAGCCTACACTGCTGAACACGGGCTTAAACCCCTGCCCTTTTGCACATTCGGTGCAAAGATGCCATTGCTTAGTTTCTCCGTTGACAGTTTTTTTAATAAATGTTGTAGCAATATTTTTTCCGCAGTTTTGACATAGCATCAAACTCATCCTCTCTTATGATATTAAGGCAGTAAGCATATGTTTCAAAAGGCTTGCACGAAGTTTGTCGCGAAATTCTACAGGTACATCACGGTACGCCTGATCCGACAATGCAACTAATATTATTCGAGCCACATCCTCAGATATCTCGCGCCTATACATCAGATTTTCAACAATTGCCTGGGCAGATGAAATATTAAGGGTATCACCCACAGCGTTGACCGTATGCATCAGCGGGGGCATGCTTCGGCAGTATTTGACACGACGCACCCGTATATATCCGCCTCCGCCACGCCTGCTTTCCACAATATAACCCTGCTCCGGAGTAAATCGCGACGTAAGAACATAATTTATTTGGCTCGGCACACATCCGAGCATTTCTGCAAGTTCGTTTCGCCTAAGCTCAGCTTCCCCGTCCTCTGCACTTTCAAGCATATTAAGAATATAGGCAGCAATTTCATCGCTTATTCGCATATAAAACACACCTCTTTACCCGATAAAGCTGATTTGACCTTTACTGACCTTGCGATTAAATTATACTTACAAAGGTCAGGATAAGTCAAAGTCAGTTTTGGTCAATAATCGTTTGTGTATGCCAAATTTATTTATTAAATCATTAATTTTTGCGTGTTTTCTCTTGTTTGCTTTTATTTCCTTTAATTTCCGTAAATCGGTGTGTATGTGCCCGTGTATGCTCTTCTTCTGAAAACGGATCCGGAGCGATTTCACTTGACGACTCCCAATAATAATCGCTTAAATTTTTTCGGTTGATTTGCAAACCACTGAAACGACCGTAACCTGATTTTTTCATTTATTTGATTCCTTTCACAGCGAGATAATTATTTTACTTACGATATGGTTTGCATATTTTAATATCATTATTCAAATGTCACAACATATAAATTCATTTCATACTATGGTGTGAGAGCCTGTGAAAGGAGGTAAAGGTATGGGCATAAAGAACTTGTTTGAAGACTTAAATTGCTCGTGTCTTCTTTTTATTATTATTTTAATCCTCCTTCTTGAGGATTGATTTGCTTCCAGTCTCTCAATAAAACAATTTGCTTTGGGAATAAGGCTTATTTAATGCCTGAATAATTAAAAAATACTGCTTCTATAAGTGTTAAAAGCTAATATCCGGATTTGCAGGCGAAGACAGTTCGCCCAATTCGTAATCGGCTATTATGTAAAAACAAGGAGCCGGCACACAAAATGAAAATTGTGTGCCGGCTCCTCATATTATATAACCAGCAAAACTCAAGGAGAGTATCTCCGGG
>JAQVFM010000025.1 GCA_028697255.1 Oscillospiraceae bacterium | reverse complement strand
TTACCCAGTGGCTACAGAATATAATTAATTGTATCAATATCCACTAATTTGCATAAAAGTTGCAAAAATAAAAATAAATATTTTTATTTGAAACAAAAACCCAAAAATTTTATCTTTAAATATAGGGGGGATTTTCTTTGGAGGAACACGTGCATGAGGAATTTGTCAAATTATATCAAGAAACTTATGACAATATACTCAAATATGTGGTTTCTAAATGCAACAACGCCCATGACGTTCCCGACATTATACAGAAAACCTACCTGAATTATTATGAACGGGTCAAAAAGTCCGGCAACGTTGATAAACCTGAAAGTTATCTCTTTAAAATCGCCAATAACGAAATGAAAAGATATTACCGCTTTAAAGCCTTACATAAACGTGATATACCGGTCTTTTCAGAAGTGGAAGATGATGGCGAGTTTGAAGCGCTGGAGGCGCTGCTGGTACAAGAGCTCCCGGAGTATACAGATGTTGATGTACAGGAAATATGGCAGTATATCAAAGCCAGGGGACGCTCTTACTTTTAAAATTTTTGTTCTGTATTTTTACTACGATGAAAAGTTGTCGGACATAGCAAAAACCCTGAACATAGGAGAATCAACAGTGAAGAACAGGCTTTACCGCACAATTAACCAGATGAGGGACAAATTCAAAATACTATAAATCTAAGAAAAGGAGTACCGAGAATGAACTTAAAAAGCATGATTGTCCAAGCTATTAGCAAAAATCTTGCTGCAAAGGACGAAACACTTGACGCTATACTTGACAATTCGATATGTACGAAAAAGAAAAATAGAGAAAGAATGAAAATGCCTGGGTTGAGGTGGGTAAAAAAACCTGTGGCAGTTGCGTTTGCTGCGGCACTAATTATGGCCACCTCTATCATTACGATTGCTATTAATCTCAACAAAACAGCAACCTTGGAGCTGACTGCTGTAAACCAGAGTGGTTCTTCGGTTGTTGCCCCGGGTGATACAGTTACCTTGACGGTAAAAACATCCAACCAGAAAGATTTTACAAAGGGTATCGTCGGATTAACGATGGATATCGCCTATGACAGCAATAGGCTGATGTATACGAATGAGACCATTACCTCACTGCTGAACGACAACTTCAGTGTCTATGCCAATGAAGAACCAGCAGGAACAATTAGAGTGCTATTATATGCTGACGACGAAGCTCTACCGCTATCGGGAGCCGGAGACGGCAACCTTTTTTCACTTGAGTTCACGGTGAAGTCCGATGCTGAGGAAGGAGAATGTGCATTTTCTCCCGTAGGTTATGAGTTGGCCGATTATACGGATGGTGAAACAGGATTTGAGCTTATTAATGTCAATCCCATGCCGGCGGCTGCTACCGTGACGGTGACCAAGCTCCCCACTATCAACACCTCTGTGACCGGCAACGTTGGAGGAACCGTTACCGGAGGAGGCCAAACACCCAAAGGCAGCAATAAAACAATTACAATCACCCCAGATAGCGGATTTTACATCTCATCGGTTTTGGTCGACGGTAGTGCAATCAATTTGAATGATTTGGGTTCTCCTGATCTTGCGCTTAACAAAGCCAACAGTTACACCATTAAAGATGTACAGGCAGACCATTCAATTGAGGTCACCTTCAAGAAAATCTTCTATATGGTGCCCGGTGCGTCAATTCGTTTGGCTGATAAAGCGGCTTTGAGGTTTGTCACCGAGGTTTCGGAAGAGTTTCTTGCCGACCTTGAAGCCAAGAACATAGACTACAGCCTTGGCACTCTTATTGTTCCCGAGGATTTGGTAGAGGGAGAACTCACGCGTGAGACCTCAAAGGTGAAAGATATTGTGCGAACCATGTGGCAGGACGACTTTTTCGATCACACGGAAGGATACCATGTTATGACCGGAGTGCTTACCAATATACCGGAAGCCAATTATTCAAGAGATTTAGCGGGCCGCGTATATATCCAGATTGGCGGCGAAACAGGCGAAACGATTTACACAGAGGAAACAAATGTCCGCTCGTTGGCATATGTGGCACATATGGCTAAGACCGACCCCTACAGACAGCCGCTTGAGAATTATTATTCAAAGACCCAGATTGCCAAATTGGAAGAGTATGCCGCACACTATACATCAAATGACTAATTAATATTTAATTTGAAAGGAGAAGGCAATAATGAATAAAAAGAAATATCAATCGCCGGTAATAAATATAAAACAATTGCTTATTAAATCTAACATATTGGCCTCTGCGACTGACCCTCTTCTGGAAGATAAAGGCACTTGGGATGAGGAATGGGAGCGGCAATGATACGAATAAAAATAACAGCAGTCGCTGTGTGTATCCTCTCCCTGCTTTTGGCGGGCTGTAAAAGGATGCCGCCGTCCGACAACAGCCAAACCGATATAAACAGCTCATCCGGAGCGGCTTCCGAGAAGCCCACCGAAACAGACATCGCCGAATGGGACGATGAGTGGAACGACAATACGGGAACAAAAAGCGGTTCCAAGTCTACTTCTCCCAGCGCAAGCTCTCCCGGTTCTTCCACTTCCACGAGCACAAGCTCATCCAAAGCTGTGAGTACTTCTTCTCAGGTTACATCAGCAACTGCATCCAAATCAAGCACGTCTTCCGATACAACCAGCACAACGAAATCAACGGAAACTACTAACGGCCAATATAACGACTGGACACCGAATTATTGAATCAGAACCACTATTAATCAACAGACCGCTGACAAAGTACAAGTCGGCGGTCTGTTTTTATGGTTTAAACTGAATGAGCGTCAGTGACAGTGATAAAATGTATGTTTATCGCCGTGAAGGATGATATATGATACACTCCTATATTAACTGCGGTCAGCAAGAGAATTACGGATATTCATAAGTCCCAACACTGTTTCCTACGACCAAGAGGCTTAAGACAGACAGATTAATCACATTATGAATTATTAGCAATAGTCTGTACGTTTTTTTTACTATCTCCCATGTCAAACCGCTTTTTCAGTTTTTCAAGTGCCTTTTTTTCAATTCGGGATACATATGAACGCGAAATATCAAGCTTGCCTGCTACTTCGCGTTGTGTGAGGGGATGGCCTGCCAGTCCGTATCGCATTTCAATTATTTTCCTCTCACGTTCCCCGAGAATTTCCCTAATGTATCGATAAAGTTTTTCGGAGTTTATTTTCAAATCAATTTCTTCAAGTATTGTGTTTTCTTCGGAAACAACATCGCTGAGTGTTAACGGATGACCGTCCTTGTCGGTATCAATCGGTTCAGAAAAGCTGACATCCTGCGCAGTTTTTTTGCTTGCACGAAAATGCATCAAGATTTCGTTTTCAATGCATCGTGATGCATATGTTGCAAGCCGAGTTCCTTTGTTATAATCAAAGGTGCTCACTGCCTTGATAAGGCCTATAGTACCGATTGAAATCAGGTCGTCCTGTTCCCGGACTGTGTTGTAATACTTTTTGATAATATGTGCAACAAGTCGCAAATTGTGTTCAATTAACCGGTTGCGGGCGTTAATGTCACCGTGCTTTCGGTAGGCTTCAAGACAACGCCGTTCTTCATCGGCCGGAAGAGGGCGCGGAAAGGAGCCGGAATTGACAACGTGCAATGCCATGTAGAAGATATGTGATAGCGTTTGAATCAGTTCCAGCAGCATGGCAGGTATCCCCTTTCGTTTATTATATGGACACCTTATATTCTATGCTCTTATTTAAATATTTGTGCCAGTCCGGTCATTTTTTATTGTGAAACAACAAGGACGGCACCCGCCCGCAATCTTTGACTGCGCATAGGCGGGTAGGATTCTTTTTGCTGTCAATTTATAGGCTTTTGCATAAGATGGAAAAAGGGAGGAGGAACTGATATGAACAACATGCAAAACAGAAGCGCCGAAATAACCATGCGGCATACTGAGCGTGAATTTAGCTTTAATAATACAATTGTACTAACACTTAATATCCACCGCCCTGTTGTGCGTCTAAAAGGCAACGAACAGGCGCAGTCACGTATCAACCGACGTTTTTCATCCCAAGCAGTGGCCTTTTTGCGCAGGGCGTCTATCGTTTTATACCGTCAGGCGGTACAGCAGTATCAGGATTCTATAGTAAGTGATTTTCCGTTTCGCCAGTTTGACGCGGCAATGCATTTTGATATAACATATAACAGTAATTGTCATCTCAGCAGCTTCAACGACAGGTATGAATATACCGGCGGTGCTCACGGAAGTACATTACGCAGATCGGATACATTCAGCTTAAAAACAGGGCAAAGACTTCCGCTTATGAGCTTTTTCCCGAGGGGTTCGAATTACCGTGGAATGCTGCTCGGACAAATACTTATGCAGGCAGACGAAAACATGCAGCAGGATCCTATTTATTTCGATGATTACCGCACACTTATTGTCAAGCATTTTAACCCCGAAAGCTATTATCTTACGGATGAGGGCATCAATATTTATTATCAGCAATACGAAATTGCGCCTTATGCATCCGGCATTATAGTATTTACTATCCCCTATTCTGTTGCGGGCACGGCGCCTTCTTGCTAAAAATCGCTGTTTACATAATGCAGAAAATCGGATATACTGTTGATAAATGGCAAAAACGGAGTGATTTGCTGTGTTTGCATGCGTCAAGAGTATGGGGTTGCTGGGAATTGACGGCTTCATGATAGATGTTCAGGCTGATATATCGCGTGGACTTCCGGGATTTGACGTTGTAGGACTGCCGGGTGCCGCGGTACGGGAATCACGCGACAGGGTGCGTTCATCTATAAAAAATTGTGGTTTTACATACCCAATCAGCCGTATAACCGTCAATCTTGCGCCCGCCGACGTGCGAAAGGAAGGCTCTGTTTACGATTTGCCGCTTTTGCTTGCACTGTTAAAGGCGAGCGGGCAGCTTGACGTTAACATTGATGACTGTGCTTTTGTTGGGGAATTGTCTCTTGACGGAGGAGTTCGTCCGGTGCGGGGAGTTCTTTCTATGACCCTTGCCGCTCGCGATGCCGGCATACGCCGTGTCTACGTTCCCGAGAAGAACGCCGCCGAGGGCGCTGTTGTCGATGGCATTGACACAATACCTGTAGCAACAGTGCAATCGCTGATGGCTCATCTGACAGGGCAAAAACCAATAGCCCCCGCGCGCCCGGAGGATTTCCCTAATTTGAACGCATTAAACTGTAATATTCCAGATTTTAGCGACATATGCGGCCAGGCTGCTGCACGGCGTGCACTTGAGGTAGCGGCTGCCGGCGCTCACAATATTTTGCTTATCGGACCGCCGGGCTCGGGTAAAAGCATGCTTGCACAGCGGCTACCTTCTATTTTGCCTGATATGACACAGGAAGAGGCACTTGAAGCAACCAAAATTCATTCTATTGCGGGGCTTCTGACAGGGGGTATCGGGCTATTAAAAAACCGGCCGTTTCGTTCGCCCCATCACGGGGTTTCGACAGCCGGTTTGACGGGTGGCGGCACAATACCAAGACCAGGTGAAGTGTCGTTGGCACATTGCGGCGTGCTGTTTTTGGACGAGCTTCCGGAATTTTCGCGCACCACAATGGAGTCGCTACGCCAGCCACTTGAGGATTCATGTGTAACTATATCAAGGGTGAGCATGTCGCTTACATATCCATGCTCATTTATGCTTGTCGCGGCAATGAACCCTTGCCCGTGTGGATACTTTGGGCATCCTACACGGCAATGTAAATGTACGCCGGCATCACAGAAATCATATCTTTCGCGAATTTCGGGTCCGCTCCTCGACAGGATAGATTTGCATATCGAGGTGCCGCCGGTAGAATATAAACAGCTTTCGTCGGACAAGCCGTCTGAAAGCTCGGCATCCATGCGGGCAAGGGTTAATGCGGCACGTGCACGCCAGCTTGCACGGTATAAGGGAAAGGGAGTTTCCGGCAACGCACATATACCACCGGGTATGCTACGTGAAATCTGCAGCATGACAAATGCAGCATCTTCAATGCTGCAAAGTGTTTTTGACCGTATGGGGTTATCCGCGCGCGCATATGACCGTCTGCTTAAAGTTGCGCGAACCATTGCAGATTTAGATGGTTCGGACATTATAGACACACCGCACATAGCCGAGGCTGTGCAGTATCGCAGCCTTGACCGCAAATATTGGCAAAGATAAGGACAAAATTTTGTTTAATAATAAATGGTATATTTCTTAGTCATCACCGAGCTTGAGCACTGCCATAAATGCCTCTTGAGGCACTTCCACGCTGCCCAGCCGGCGCATGCGCTTTTTGCCTTCACGCTGCTTTTCAAGCAGCTTTTTCTTTCGGGTAATATCGCCGCCATAACATTTCGAGAGCACATCCTTGCGCAGTGCGCGCACAGTTTCGCGTGCGATTATTTTGCCGCCGATTGCAGCTTGTATAGGCACCTCGAACATTTGGCGCGGAATGTTGTCGCGCAGCCGCTCACAGATTTTACGGCCGCGAGAATATGCATTGCCCTCAAACACAATAAAGCTCAGCGCGTCCACAATATCGCCGTTTAGCAGTATATCAAGCTTAATAAGCTTTGATTTAACATAGCCTTTAAGCTCATAGTCAAAGCTTGCATATCCTTTTGTTCTGGATTTTAATGCATCAAAAAAATCATATATAATTTCATTTAAAGGCAGCTCATAATGGATGTCCACTCGCGTGGCATCAAGATACTTCATGTCCAAAAAAACACCGCGCCGCTGCTGACAAAGCTCCATAATGTTACCAACATATTCATTGGGCGTGTATATGTGTGCATCAGTGACCGGCTCCTCAGCAAACGCTATTTGCGCAGGGTCGGGATAATTTGTCGGATTGTCGATATGAAGCACCGTGCCGTCGTTCATTGTTATTTTGTATATAACGCTGGGTGCCGTTGTAATAATATCGATGTTGTATTCGCGTTCAAGCCTCTCCTGTACAATTTCCATGTGTAAAAGCCCCAGAAAACCGCACCTAAAGCCGAAGCCTAAAGCAACCGAGGTTTCAGGTTGATAGCTTAATGCCGCATCATTTAGTTGCAGCCGTTCAAGTGCTTCGCGCAGATCCTGATAATGGGCACCGTCTGCCGGGAAAATGCCGCAGTACACCATCGGGTTTACCTTTCGGTAACCGGGCAGTGGGTCTTGAGCAGGGCGGCTTGCCAGTGTGATGGTGTCTCCGACGCGCGCATCGCTGACAGTTCTGATTGATGCCGCAAGATAACCGACCTCGCCGGCATGCAGCATGTCGCGCGGTTCAAGCTTGCCGGGTCGCATAATGCCGGTTTCGACCACGTTATACTCAGCGCCGGTCGCCATCATACGTATTATGTCGCCTGTACGAATTACGCCCGATACTACTCTGAAAAATACGATTACTCCGCGGTAGCTGTCGTAATAGCTGTCAAAAATTAATGCTTTAAGCGGGTCGTCATTGCTGCCCTCCGGAGGAGGAATATGATTTATTATGGCTTCGAGCACCGACTTAATATTGATTCCCTGCTTAGCCGAAATTGCGGGGGCATCCGATGCGTCGATGCCGATAATATCCTCAATTTCCTGCCTTATTTCGTCCGGGCGCGCAGACGGCAAATCTATTTTGTTAATCACCGGTACAATTTCAAGTCCGTGATCCACCGCAAGATAGGTGTTGGCCAATGTTTGGGCTTCAATTCCCTGCGACGCATCAACTATTAGCACGGCGCCCTCACAGGCGGCAAGCGATCGCGAAACCTCATAATTAAAGTCCACATGACCCGGCGTATCAATAAGATTAAATATATAATCTTGTCCGTCGTCAGCTCTATATGAAAGGGTTACTGCGTGTGCCTTTATTGTAATGCCTCGCTCACGCTCCAAATCCATACTATCAAGAAGCTGTTCTTCCATATCGCGCACTGCAACCGCCTGCGTTATTTCAAGAATACGGTCTGCAAGCGTGGATTTGCCATGGTCGATATGCGCTATTATACAAAAATTGCGAATTCTGTCGCGGGATGACAAAAGAAACACCTCATCTGTGTGATATACTTCCTTGCCCCAAGGTTGATATTGCGGGCACCTACGGCAACGTTAGTATAGCATAAAACATTTAATGAATACAATACAGCTAATTTGCAAAATTATTAAACCTGCAAATATAAGTACAAAGCAGCTAAATACCCGCCCAAAAAGGTGTGCGGGTATTTAGCCGCTAATAGACAGTAAAAAATTAAAGTTTAAACCGCAGAATTAAGTAAGATTAGTCTTTGCTGTCGCGGCTGTCGCGACCGTAAAGATTAATGCGAAACAGCCTGCTTTCGTCTTCAGGGTTCTTGCATATGACTTCTGCCTCGCCTATTTTACCCCAGTCCAATGTGTTAGACAGTGCAAGTAATTGCGTAAGCTTACTTTTGAGGTTGAGGATATCGCCGTCGGCTGTTTTGAGAAAAACATCACCCTTTGCCGTTGAGGCAAATTCAATCAGCTTTCCAAAATCAAAGTTATGAATAGTCAATCCGGCCATAGAAGTTTCTCCTTTCAACTTTTCACCCGTATTATACCCTCCGGGATGTTGCTCTTATTATACTCTAAAATCCGGCGTTGTAACCTATTCAGCCGTTTCTTTAACAAAAGGTTAACAATTTCGTATTGACATGAGAGAGCAGGAATGGTAAATTATATACTGTTAGCACTCGGAGTAATAGAGTGCTAAATGATTTTCGAAAGGGGATGGGAAACGTGGAACTGGGTGAACGCAAACAAAGGATTTTGGCAGCGGTTGTGGAATTGTATATACGCACCGGTGAGCCTGTAGGTTCCAAGACACTGGTTGGTGTGTTGGACAATACGGTTTCCTCGGCAACCATCCGCAATGAAATGGCAGAGCTGGCGGCTATGGGTTATCTTGAGCAGCCTCACACCTCGGCAGGGCGCGTGCCTACTCCAATGGCTTTCAGGCTTTATATCGACAAGCTAATGTGCAAACGCTCACTTTCACAAGAGGATCGCGACAGAATCGATGCCATGCTTATGCAGGCTGCAGGTGATCCCGAACGCCTTATTTCAGAAGCATCTGAGGCACTGGCCGAAACGACCGGCTATGCTGCTGTTACAACAGCTCCTTCCGGGCGTTCGGTAAAAGTTAAAAGAATTGAGGTGCTCCGCGTATCGCCGTGTTCAGCGGCAATAATTTTAATGACGGATTCCGGCATTCTTCGTTCCCGCATATGCCGTTTTGATAGGGACGAGGTTGACGGAAGCTTGCTGCAGATGTTATCAAGGGCTTTGAACGATTGCTTTTGCGGGCATGCTCTTGGAGATATTGGGTTGCCTCAGGTTCAAAGCATGGCTGTTTCGATGGGCGAGCACAGCCTGCTGTGTGCCCCGGCAGTTACAGCATTTTTTCAGTTGGTCCAGGATACCAGTGAAGTCGAAATTTCATTGAACGGTCAGCTTAATATTTTACGTCACCCTGATTACGATAACATTCATGCAAGGGACCTACTGGCGTTTTTAACAAAGCGCGAATTGCTTACGGGCATACTAACATCAATGCCGACAGGGCTTCGTGTCGTAATAGGAAGTGAAAGCAAAAGGCCCGAGCTTGATGGTTCCAGCATAATCGCAACCCATTATAAGCTTGGCGGGCAACCTGACGGCTCGATTGGTATAATAGGGCCACTGCGTATGGATTACGCCAGGGCAATACCCAAAATTGAGTATTTTGCAAGAGCCATGAGTAAAATGCTTGATGAGATAATAGGCATTGACAGGCAGACCGACAATTATTAAATATAAAATGTTATCCAAAGGGAGGCACAGATGTGAACAAAACAGATAAGCCGGAGATTGAGGATATCAATCCTGATACTCAGCCCCAGACCGATAAAAAACAGCATGAGAGCGATGTCCCACAGGAAAAAGAGACAAAACCCTGTACGGAAAACTCTGATTCTGAATTAAATCGGCTGCGGCAAGACAACGACCGGCTAAAACAGGAGATTGACGATTTAAAGGACTTATATCAGCGTGTGCTTGCAGAATACGCCAATTATAAGCGCCGTACCGAGCAGGAGAAAGAACAGCTTAGCGAATATATTAAATCTGAGACAATAAAAGCTTTACTTCCTGCAATTGACAACCTTGAGCGGGCAATCGAGGCGCCACCCGGTGACGAATACAAAACCGGCGTTGACATGACGATACGCCAGCTTATGGAGTTGCTTTCTGAGCAAGGGCTCGAAACCATTATGCCAATAGGCGAGGATTTTAATCCGGAGATTCACCACGCGGTAATGCGTGAAGATGCCAAAGAGGTCAAGCCGGAAACTGTCACAGAAGTGTTTCAGAAAGGCTATAAACTGGGCAAACGCCTGTTGCGACCCGCGATGGTTAAAGTAGCAAATTAAAATAATTGGAATTTAAGAAACGGAGAATTGTTATGGCAAAAATAATTGGTATTGATTTAGGTACAACAAATTCATGTGTAGCTGCGATTGAGGGCGGCGAGGCAGTTGTTATTCCCAACGCTGAAGGTGCACGCACCACTCCTTCTGTTGTCGCGTTCAAAAAAGACGGTGAGCGCATAGTCGGCCGCGTTGCAAAGCAGCAGGCCGTATCAAACCCCAATCGCACGATTGCATCAATAAAGCGTGAAATGGGCTCAAGCTTTAAAGTGAAAATTGATGACAAATCATATACCCCGCAGGAAATTTCGGCTATGGTTCTTGCAAAACTAAAGGAGGATGCCGAAGCTTACCTTGGCGATAAGGTAACAGAGGCGGTTATTACCGTACCGGCATATTTTACCGACTCGCAGCGTCAGGCGACCAAGGATGCCGGAAAAATTGCCGGTCTCGAAGTAAAACGCATTATTAATGAGCCGACGGCTGCCGCGCTTGCATATGGTATAGATAAAGGCGAAGACCAAAAGGTAATGGTTTATGATTTAGGCGGCGGTACGTTTGACGTATCGATTATCGAAATGGGCGACGGTGTGCAGGAGGTTCTTGCAACTGCGGGCAACAATCGACTTGGCGGCGACGATTTCGACCAGAAAATTATCGACTGGATGGTAGCCGAGTTTAAAAAAGAAAATGGTATCGATTTGTCTCAGGACAAAATGGCTCTTCAGCGTTTGCGCGAGGCTGCTGAAAAGTCAAAGATTGAGCTTTCGGGTTCGACAACAAGCTCTATCAATCTTCCATTTATCACTGCCGACGCGTCGGGTCCCAAACATCTTGATCTGACGCTGACACGTGCAAAATTTAATGAGATGACAGCATCTCTTGTAGAGGCGACAATGGGGCCGGTGCGCCAGGCTTTAAGCGACTCAGGTCTCAGCAAGGATCAGATAAACAAAGTATTACTTGTAGGTGGTTCGACCCGTATTCCAGCCGTACAGGATGCTATCAAGAGCTTTATGGGTAAGGAACCGTTTAAGGGCATTAACCCTGATGAATGCGTTGCTATGGGTGCTGCGCTGCAGGCGGGCGTATTGGGCGGCGAGGTCAAAGGCCTGCTGTTGCTCGACGTGACTCCGCTGTCTTTGGGTGTTGAAACCATGGGCGGTGTTATGACGAGAATAATTGAACGCAATACCACTATACCGACCAAAAAGAGCCAGATATTCTCAACGGCCGCTGATAATCAACCGTCTGTAGAAATCCACGTGTTGCAGGGTGAACGCGACTTTGCCCGGGACAATAAAACGCTTGGAAGGTTTCATCTTGACGGAATACCGCCCGCACCCCGTGGTGTTCCGCAGATAGAGGTTACTTTTGATATTGATGCAAACGGAATTGTAAATGTCAATGCCAAGGACTTGGGCACTGGTCGTGAGCAGAAAATAACCATTACCTCGAGCACCAACATGTCCAAGGAAGATATTGACAAGGCCGTAAAGGATGCCGAGCAGTATGCTGCTGAGGATAAAAAACGCCGGGAAGAAGTTGAAACACGTAACGCCGCCGACCAGATGATTTATCAGTGCGAAAAGTCCATCAACGATCTTGGCGATAAAATTGATGAGGCAGACAAGACCGAGCTTAATGAAAAGATTGATGCACTTAAAGAGGTGCTAAAAGGTGAGGATATAGAAGCAATAAAGCAAAAGCAGGAGGAGCTTACGAAAAAGTTTTACGAAATATCTGAAAAGGCATACAAGAACGCTCCTCCGGAGGGTGCTCCCGAAGGTGCAGCACCCAATGATGCTTCACCCAACGATGCGGCATCTGATGACGGTCAGTATTACGATGGAGAAGTAAAATAATAAAGCACAAAAGGCATTATTTTAAACAACCAAATCCACCGCGCAATAAATACGCGGTGGATTTATCAGGTTGTTTATGGTATAAATATACTTATTAATTTAAGCCTGCTGAATAATTTGCTTCTATAAGGTATAAGTATTTTAAGTTATTCAGGTGAAACGATCGTCCCCCGACCGTTTTATAAAACAGGCGGCAATATTTTTTGTTTTACAGAGTGCTTTAGCTTTATAACCGGCTGATTATACAGGCGGGAAACAGTAGCTATCTTATAGATGTTAGCAAATAGCGTGGAAAGGCATGGTTCTTAATGGCCGAAAATAAACGTGATTATTACGAAGTGCTGGGACTTCAAAAAAGTGCTTCGGAGGATGAAATAAAAAAAGCATATCGTAAAATGGCGAAAAAATATCATCCCGATTTAAACCCCGGCGACAAACAGGCCGAAGCGAGGTTTAAAGAGGTTAATGAAGCCTATGAGGTACTGTCGGATGCACAAAAAAAGGCGCGTTACGACCAGTATGGCCATGCAGGAGTCGATCCTAATTTTGGTGCGGGCGGTTATCAAGGTTATGGGTTCGATGATTTTGATTTTGACTTGGGCGATATATTTTCCTCATTTTTCGGCGGAGGTCGGCGTCAAAACCCCAACGCACCGCGCCGGGGTAGCGATATATCTTCGTCTGTCGTTATTTCTTTTGAAGAGGCTGCAAAAGGCTGCAAAAAGCAAATTGATATAAGTGTGATAGCACCATGCGGAGAGTGCCAGGGCAGCGGTGCTGCAAAAGGTTCGTCTCCTACCACATGCCCCGTCTGTCGGGGGAGCGGGCAGGAGCGCAGACAGCAGCGAACACCGTTTGGTGTTGTGCAGACTCAGACAGTTTGCTCACGCTGCCGCGGCAAGGGTAAAATTATTAACAACCCCTGTAATGTCTGCGGGGGATCCGGGCAAGTACGCCGCGCCCAGAAAATTGGCATTAATATACCTGCCGGTATTGACGATGGCCAGATAATCAGCATCCGGGGCAAGGGAAATTCCGGAGCAAACGGTGGTCCCCCCGGTGATTTACAAGTAGCTGTATCTGTGCGTCCTCATCCGATTTTTGAACGTGACGGTTATGACGTTTGGTATGAGCTGCCTCTGACGTTTGCCCAGGCGGCGCTCGGAACTGAAGTGGAAGTACCCACACTTGATGGAAAAATTACCCATACAATACATGAGGGCACTCAGCCCGGTGAAGTATTCCGCATTAAAGGTAAGGGTATCCCGAATGTAAACGGGCGTGGGCGGGGCGATCAGATTATCAGGGTGACAGTTGAAGTACCCCAGAAATTGAACGCAACCCAAAAAAAGCTTCTTAAGGAATTTGATGAGGCAAGCGGAGATAACAATTATCCCAAGCGAAGAACTTTTTTTGAAAAAGTTAAAGATGCTTTTAATATATAATTGACTGTTACTCGCTCACTCTGTGAGGATTATATAAATAGTTAAAAAGCATTAAATAAAAAATCTCAGTAAAAATAAAACGGTCTGCGGGCGGATACGGTTCGCCCCTGCAATATGTTATTTGGTAAAACCTAAATGCACGGGCGGCCACAGGTCGCCCGTGCATTTAGCTATCGGCTGAGTTTATTAAGGATAATTATATTATTACAGAACATAAAGAAGTATTGTAAAGTAATGTGATGCTGCGCCTGCCAGCACAAAGAAATGCCACACCATATGTGTATATGATTTCTTTAATGCATAAAACAATAACCCCGCCGTGTAAAACAGCCCCCCTGCCAACAAAAGCACAAGTCCCTGCCATTCAAGGCTCCTGTACAGAGGCGCAGCGGCAAATATAATGCACCATCCGCTTGAAAGATAACATAGCATGGATACTTTTTTAAAGCGGTCGATACCTATAAGATTTAATATCACACCGAGGGCAGCAGTAGCCCATACAACGCCGAAAATAGTCCAACCCAATGCCCCGCGCAGAGTTATCAATGTAAAGGGTGTATAAGTCCCGGCAATAAGAAAGTATATTGAGGTGTGGTCAAGCACACGTAACACGCGCTTTGCACGAACATTTGTAATTGCATGGTAAAGTGTTGACATGCAGAACAGTACAATCATTGTTGCCCCGTAAATTGAAACCGCGACAATATTGAGTGGATTGCCAAGCGCACCGATAATTAGCAGCACCATACCTGCAGATGATATCAGCGCTGCTATACCATGTGAGATTGCATTGCCTATTTCCTCACCTATAGTATAGTACGGAAGTTTGCATTTTACATCCATTGCCATAATAACCAATCACCTATATTATAAATAATAATTTAGTTTAACACAATACATAGTATTGATAACCATATATAGTATAACACAAAGCGATATATTATACAAGTAAATACTTGTTATACAAATAAGATTTTTTTAATCGGTTATTAGTATTATATTTATTTTTTACAAGCGGTCGTATTTTATTCAAAAAGGCTTTTGCACACTTATATTTGTGCAAAAGCCCCAACTCAATTTATATGCGCTCTACTGTAGGGAGCGATGTCCCCATCGCGCCGATTCGATTGCTTAGCAATGCTATTCACGCGAACCTGTGATGGTAAATGTGCCGTGCTTAGAGTATGCAACCGCAGTCAGCTTGTCTCCCTGAATTTCACCACGGGCAGTAAATCGAATTTTGAAAATAAATTTATGAATAATGCCTGAAAACTCGAAATGATTGCCGTTTATTCGTCCGTTTGAAAACGAACATACTATATCACCATCAGCTGCCCTCAAAACCCCGCTTAGTCGCCCGCCCGATACTTTAAAGGTAACCTTTCCGGATTCCAATTCCTTTGGCAATTGCATCGAAATTTTATATGTGCCGTTTATCATAATCATTCCCCTATACAGTGTTGATACAAAATACTATGCGCTTTGCAGATAAAATAGAATGCAATCAGCTCTCAAAGATATTAAGCAATGTCTGTCCTGCTTCTTTTGTGATGATATACCGGTCAAACACATCTTTGTTGATATTCTGTTTTACATATTCGTCGTAGGTAATGTCACTTGAGAATTCAGCCACTGCTATATAACAGGTTGTCTGTGACGATGTATAGTGCAAATTTATTGCAAGCTGTCGTCCGTTTTTGCAGCTTATCACGATGGCATATCGGTTTGCTCTAACAGGGTTAAGCTTCGACCATTGCCCGGCAGGAGTTATTTTCCATTCTTCATTATTTAGGGTATTAAGAAAGCTTTGGATGGTTGTGGCATCTGTGAGTGTTTTAACTGTTTTAAAGTTATCTAAATACACTGTTTTGCCGTCCAATTGCTTTGATTCCCGTTCAAGCGCATTGACTGATTCAATCGAAATATCTATAAATGGAGATTTAGATATTCTTGACTGCATTGATTCGCGTGTTGTTGAATTTTGTGTTATTGAGGTGGTTGATACTTCGCTCGTGTAGGCAGAGGTTGTATTTGATACATTACTCTGAGTTTGGTTAACTGCGTTAGGTGTAGAATTTATGCTTTCAGAAAGGTTCGTTGAATCGTAATTATCAGATGACTTCTCCGGTGAGGTGCAAGCAGCAAGGGAGAATAACAATATCACAAAAGTAAAAGTAATTGAATATAATTTTTTCACAAAAGTCACTCCTTATAAAAGTTTAAAAGCGAGGTTAAGATTTCTTCGGCCTCAGTCTGTCCATCAGATTGCTCAACATATATGTCATAAAACAACTGTTTATCTTCGGCAATAAGACGCACATAGTCAAGTCCCCTGTCAAGATATGAATGATGATTGTCGATGGTAATAGGACTTAATCCTGCCGTTTTGAGGGGCTGTTTACGGATTTCAACATAACCGTGATTTAGCACATAGTGAAACGCAATGGGTTCGCCTCCACGCATTGCAAGCTGGTATTCCTTAATTCCAAACGATGATAAATCGGGCAGCAACATTTGCATTTTGCTTTCGGCATTTTGTATAGATGACTTTTCATAGCGAATTCCGGACCCGCTGGCAGTTCCCTTGGTATCGTCAGAAGTTTTCGTCTGTGATGGTTTCGTGCCAGTTGTAGTAACAGTATTGGTTTGAGTGGAAATCGCAGACGAATAAGACGACTCGATTGGCATTTGTTTTAAGCCCCCGCGATAGACACCCCAAGCCAGCATAACAGCTGCTAAAGCAACCATGCCTGAAACGGCTATAGGTAATAGCCTGTGCCGGGGTTTTATATGTGGTTCTTTTTCATTAACCGCAAGCTGAGCTTGCAACACTTCATAGTTTTCATTGAAGTGTGGATACAGTTCATTTTCCAGTTGTTGTTTGATTTTCTTTTCGCGCCAATTCATAGATTTCTTCCCTCTTTAGCCTGCAGATTGAGTTTCTGCAGGCTCTCCCGGTACTTTCGCAAAACTGTACCAAGCGGCATGTTTAGAATGGCTGCAGTCTCACGATGCTTTAATCCGGCAATTAAATGCATAACAACAATTTGTCGTTCATTTTGATCCAAATTCGAAAATAATGTTTTGAGCATCATACGGTCACACACCATATCTTCGAAACTATCCAATGCTGTGACGGTTTCCTGCAGTCCCACATCTTCTCTTGAGGTTTTGCCCACCATATTGAGAGAAGTATGATGTGCAATTGTAAATATCCACGAGGCTGCATTTCGTTTATCCCGGTATTGATTACATTTTTTGAATATGGTAAGAAAGGTTTCTTGAGCTGCATCTTCTGCCAAATAGAAATCATGTAAAGTTGCATAGCTGACAGAGCATACCGCTTTATACAAACCTTCGTATAATTGCCGAAATGCGTTTATGTCGCCGGTTTTGATTTGCGTCAGCAGCCTATGTAATTCATGATTTTTCATCTGCTCGAAATCCCTTCATTAAATAAACAAAGGAAATTGTGTTTTTATTCGCCTTTAATAAAAAATTATATAAATAGTTTTTTGTGGTTATATATTACTACGGCTTAGTTAATGTGTCTACGATGAGTTTGGCATTATACATTAGCATTAAAAAACAAGCCTAACTACTGCCGGGCGCAGATGATTAGGCTTGATAAGTATAGTGGGTGTTTGTGATAACTTATAATTCGCATATTGGCTTTTCGGGATCAATCGGCTCGCCGGTTAACGGTGTCGGGTCTATACCCTGTCGACGATAATAGTCCGAGATAGCAGCTTTTATCGACTGCTCTGCAAGCACCGAACAGTGAATTTTATTCGGGGGCAGACCGTCAAGCGCCTCCACGACCGCTTTATTTGATAGTTTGAGTGCTTGTTCAATTGTTTTTCCCTTTATCATTTCGGTTGCAATAGAGCTTGTCGCAATCGCCGAGCCGCACCCGAAGGTTTTAAATTTAACATCAACTATGCGGCCGTTTCTAACTTTAATGTACATTTTCATAATATCACCGCATTTGGCGTTGCCGATTTCGCCAATTCCGTCGGCATCGGGCATTTCGCCAACGTTACGGGGATTTGTAAAATGATCCATAACCTTTTCGCTGTAATACTTTGCCATTAAGCATCCTTCTTCCTGTAATTATGAATATTGCTCGCCTTTAACGATTTTTTCCCAAAGAGGTGACATATCGCGTAGTCTTTTAATAATTTTCGGAATCTCACTCAACAAAATATCTATATCTTCGTCAGTGTTATCGTCCGATAGCGTGAGCCGCAATGAACCGTGTGCAGTTGCGTGATCAAGACCAATGGCAAGCAACACATGGCTTGGGTCTAATGATCCCGAGGTGCAGGCCGAGCCCGATGACGCGCATATACCTTTTAAATCCAATAGCAGTAAAAGGCTTTCGCCCTCGACACCCTCAAAGCTTATATTGGCATTTCCCGGCAACCGTCTAACCGGATCACCGTTTAATCGGCAGCGATCAACGGTTTTTAATAATCCATCAATCAAACGGTCACGCTTGGCAATCAAGCCGGATGTGACTTTGTCCATGTTAGAGCATGATATCTTTAGTGCCTCGGCAAGCCCGACAATTCCGGCAATGTTCTCGGTCCCGGCTCGTCTGCCTCTTTCCTGTGCACCACCCTCAATCAAATTCGGAAACCGCAACCCTTTTCGCATAATCAGTGCGCCAACGCCTTTGGGCCCGTGAAATTTGTGTGCCGAGAGCGACATCATGTCAATGTTCATGCCGGAAAAATCAACAGGGATATGTCCAACAGCCTGAACCGCATCGGTGTGAAAAAGCACACCTTTTTCGCGGCATAGCGCACCAATTTCGGGTATTGGCTGTATCGTGCCAATTTCGTTGTTTGCAAACATTATGCTGACAAGTGCCGTGTCCGGCCGTATAGCCTTGCGCACATCGTCGACACGCACCAATCCGTTATCATAGACAGGAAGCAGGGTAATCTCAAAGCCCAGTTTTTTGAGCGCATCCAGTGTATGCAAAACTGCATGATGCTCAAACGCACTTGAAATTATATGCTTTTTGCCTTTTTTCTCCATGGCTGCGGCCGACATTCTTATTGCCCAGTTGTCTGCCTCACTGCCTCCCGATGTAAAAAAAACCTCGTCAAAACGGCAACCTAAAAACTTGGCTGTTGTGTCGCGTGCATTGTCCACAGCCTGCCTGGCTGCTTGTCCAAAGCTATATAAAGATGATGGATTGCCGTACTGATGTGTCAGATAAGGCATCATTTTATCAAGAACTTCGGGTATTAAACGTGTTGTTGCTGCGTTGTCTGCATATATAAAACGATCCATATGATCACCTTCCAGTAATAATATATACCAATTTGGTGTACATTACAATAGGTAAATTGCAGATGTTTAAACTAAAATATACATATATTTTAGTGATATTTAGCATATAAACAAAAGTATAAACAAACATTGGGTTTATGTTTGTTTATACTTTTGCGCGGCGGCAACGGCAATTTCGTCACAGCGTTCGTTTTCGGGGTGCCCCTCATGTCCTCGTACCCAAATAAAACTAACTTTATGTTTGTCCAGCAGTGTTAAAAGGCATTCCCACAAATCAGCATTAAGAGCGGGTTTGCCGTCTGATTTGCGCCAGCCTTTTTTTTGCCACGAACGTGCCCAACCTTTTTTAATGGCGTCGGTTACATAGCGGGAATCACTCGTTATTACAACCTCGCATGGTTCATTAAGCGCTTTTAAAGCTTCGATAACGGCGGTAAGCTCCATACGGTTATTCGTGGTTTGAGGTGCGCCGCCCGAAAGCTCCTTGACGTGCCCCTTATAACGCAAAATGGCACCCCAGCCTCCCGGGCCGGGGTTTCCGGAGCATGCTCCGTCTGTAAATATTTCAATTTTTTTCATCTATTAATACCGCCTTGCTGATAATATAAGTAGGGTTACTTTTGCATTATATACGATTACGACTTAATTCACAATAATTAATGCTCATTGAATTTATTCAGCAGGCATTAATTAACATGTTAGATTTTTAATTTATAAAGCCTAAATCATTGCTCGAATGTCAATACTAAACACAAACACTATTCCGACGCAGACAATCCGGTTAACGGTGCTGAGCGGGTATTGAAAACTTTGAAGGGTGTGTTTCAAAATGAGAGCGGTGATTATGGCAGGCGGTGAGGGAACTCGACTGCGTCCTTTGACTTGTGATGTTCCAAAACCGATGGCGCGCCTTTTAGGGCGTCCGATTATGGAATATATTCTTGATTTGCTCGAATTGCATAAGTTTGATAAGGCAGCGGTTACGCTCAGATATCTTCCGTCGGTTGTGTCGGATCACTTTGGGGAAAAATACCGCAACATTTCTTTACAATATGTGATTGAGGATCAGCCGATGGGTACCGCGGGTAGTGTGAAGGGAGCGGTACAGCAATTGGACAAAGAAAAAGACAGCGACATTCTGATAATCAGCGGTGACGCGCTTACCGATTTTGATTTAACATCGGCAATTGAGTTCCACAAAAAAAGCGGTGCCGCGGCAACTCTTGTGGTGACTCAGGTTGATGACCCGCGTGAATACGGGCTTGTTCGTGCCGATAACAGCGGCCGCGTGCTTGGTTTTGTTGAAAAACCGGGCTGGGCTCAAGCCATAACCGATTCGGCGAATACCGGTATATATATCTTATCTGAGTCGGTGCTCTCATATATTCCCGAAAACACAGCGTTCGATTTTGCAAAGGATTTGTTTCCGCTGATGCTTGAGCGCAACATTCCCCTGTATGCATATCATGCGGATGGATACTGGTGCGATATCGGCAATATTGCAACCTTTCTGTCCTGCCAGCGGGATTTGCTTGAAGGAAAGCTGCGCACTCTGCCCGCGCCTCAAGGCGGCATTCTTTGCCGGGAGCAGCTTCAAAAGGGCGGTTATACTTTAGTGCCCCCGGTTTATATAGGAAAAAACGTAAGCATTGGAGCGGGTGCTCAAATAGGACCGTTTGCGGTTTTGGATGATGGAAGCTGTGTTGGCAGCGGCGCCAAGGTGCGCAGTTCAGTGCTTCTTGAAAGCGCATACGCCGGTGACCGCGTATCTCTTACGGGAGCGCTTTTATGCCATGGAGCGTCGGTGCGTCGCGGCGCATCGTTGTTTGAAGGGTCAGTGATTGGTTCCGGCAGCATGGTTGGAGAATATGCGACAGTATTCCCCGACGTTTTAGTATGGCCAAACAAACAGGTTGAGAACAACCGTGTTCTTCGAGATAATCTCAAAGACGGCGGTGGCTTATCGGTGGTGTTTGACGATGCGGGCTTGACGGGCGAAACAGGCGTTGAACTGACACCCGAGCTTTGTGCACGGGTTGGCTCGGCGGTCGGCAGTCTTTCAAAGGGTGAAAAGGTTGCAATAGGCTGCAGCCATGATACGGCGGCAGCCGTTCTCAAAATGGCGCTTGCGTCGGGTGTGCTTTCAACCGGCAGTGTTGTTTGGGACTTCGGTGCATGTATAGAGCCGCAATTTGATTTTTTTGTAAATTTCAGTCGTATTAAAGTGGGGGTGTATGTAGGAGGAGGTCCCAAGGCGAGCATTCGTCTAACCAGTGCTGGAGGGCTGCCTGCGACACGGGGCGTTGAGCGCGATATCGAATCTCGGCTTTCGACTGGCAATTTTATACGTGCCGGTTGGGACAGCATACGTGAAGTAACTGATATGAGCGGTATGCGGCAGCTTTACCGTCAAGAGCTGGTAAGTATGGCCCCAATGGGACTTTCGGGTATTTCAGTTACTGTTCGGGGTTCCGATTATGAACCGACGAAACTTCTTTCGTCGGTACTTGCGACATTGGGTTGTTCTCCAAACGGTGAATTGCGTTTGCACTTAGGGGGCAAGGGAAGACGACTTTCACTGTTTGAACCCGAGTCCGGATATGTATGGCCTGAACAAGCACTTGCATTATCTTGCATGATCGAACTGGAAAATGGTAATGATATAGCACTTCCCTTTGACGCACCATTGGCAATCGAACGTCTTGCCGAGCAATACGGGCACCGGGTAATGCGTTACCTTAATTGCCCTGCCGACAACTGCGATGCCGAAGCCCGCAGCCTGGCTGCGGGTCAGCTTTGGACAAGAGACGGACTTATGATGGCAATTAGGATTTTATATTATATGCATCAAAGTAAAATGTCTCTTAAAGACATGCTCAAAAAACTACCCGAGTTTGCGATTGCAACTAAAACAGTTACTTGTTCGGTCAATCCCGGCCGTGTGCTGCGTCAGATTTCACAACAAGGACAAAGCGAGGGAGGGGAAGGAACACGAATTCGCACCAAAAGCGGCAATTTGCTGGTCAGGCCATCTAAAAGAGGACGCAGTCTTGTTATTACCGCAGAGGCTGCCGATACCGAAATTGCTGCCGAAATTTGCGGAGAGCTTGAGAAAAAGCTTGCTTCTGTTTTCCTTGACATTGAACGTGAAACAAAGTAATATTATCTAATAATGGTAATGGATATAGCTGCTGATGGGCAGCATAAACTAATGTGAACCTTATGATTTGTTTAGTAAAATAATGTTCACATAGCACTGTGCAATTTAAAAATTGGCTCCATTAGCATGGGGCTGATTTTGTGCGTTGATAAATTTTACGTACAAACAATGTGGGTTTGTTCGTGTTATTTGATTTCTGCAAAATGGGAATCAGCACGGAAAATTGAATGGAGGTTTATATGTGACAACCCAAGAAAAAAGAATAAGCGGGGCAAATACCGGCCGTACTACACGCTCCGCTAACGCCACTTCGAACAGAGTGAGCAAATCCGCTGCTCAGAACCGACGCTCTTTGGACGCCGAAAAGAGTGATACGGCACGGGTAGGATCGGAAAACGGTGAAAGCGGTACCAATGGCAGAACGACTAAAGTGGCTACTAACGAGGTCCACAAGCCCCAAACGCGTAACCGCGGGCGACAAAGGAAATCTGCCCCGGCAAAACCGGTGCGACTGACGGTTCTTGGCGGACTAAACGAGATTGGTAAAAATCTCACAATGTTCGAATACGGTGACGATGTTTTTTTAATCGACTGCGGCATGGCATTTCCCGATGATGAAATGCTGGGTGTCGATATTGTACTGCCTGACTTTACGCATATCCTTAATAATCGTGACAGGATACGTGGAATTGTTTTAACACACGGGCATGAAGATCATATCGGGGGACTGCCTTATTTATTAAAGCAAATTAACTTACCTCTTTACGGAACACGGCTGACGCTTGCGCTTGTTGAACCCAAGCTGAAAGAGCACGGGATTTTAAATAAAGCGCAGCTTAACGTCGTAAAACCGGGTGATGTTATAACTTTTGGGGAAGTGAGCGTCGAGTTTATCAATGTTAACCACTCGATACCCGACGCCGTTGCACTTGGCATAAAAACACCTATTGGTTATGTTGTTCATACAGGCGATTTTAAGATTGATTATACGCCGATAATAGGTGAAACGATTGATCTCCCGCGTTTTGCGACGATTGGCAATGAAGGAGTGCTCGCGCTGCTTGCAGACTCTACCAATTCCGAGCGACCGGGGTATACTCCGAGCGAGCGTGTTGTTGGCGAAAGCTTTTCCAACCTGTTCAGAAAGGCTGAAAACAAGCGAATTATCATTGCAACGTTCTCAACCAACATTCATCGCATTCAGCAAATTTTTGATGCTGCTGTTGCCGATAAACGCAAGGTTGCAATTTCGGGTCGCAGCATGATAAATGTCGTGGGTATAGCAAACGAGCTTGCGTACCTTAATATTCCCGATGGAGTCATAATCGATATCGATACGATAAACCGCTATCCTAAGGACAAGGTTATCTTAATTACCACCGGCAGTCAGGGCGAGCCCATGTCGGCTCTGTCAAGAATGGCCTTTTCGGATCACAGAAAAGTTGAGGTTGGGCCTGATGACTATATCATAATTTCAGCAACTCCCATTCCCGGTAACGAAAAAACGGTTACAAAGGTTATAAATGAGCTTATGAAGCGGGGCTGTGACGTAGTCTTTGAAAAAATGTATGATGTGCATGTTTCAGGCCACGCTTGCGAGCAAGAGCTTAAAATAATTCAGGCATTGACGCGCCCAAAATATTTTATTCCGGTACACGGCGAGCATAAGCACATGAGAAAAAGTGTTCAAATTGCCCGTTCGATGGGAATGAGTGCAAGCAACACGCTTATTGCTGATATTGGCAAGGTAATTGAGATTACCGAAGAAAAGATGGAGATTGTAGGAAGCGTACCGGCAGGAAGCATGCTGGTGGACGGGCTTGGTGTTGGCGATGTCGGCAGCATTGTGCTGCGCGACCGCAAGCATCTTGCAGAAGACGGACTTATTGTTGTTGTTGCTGCAATTGATTCGGCATCGGGCGAAATGGTTTCAGGGCCGGATATTGTGTCCCGTGGATTTGTGTATGTACGCGAATCTGAAAAGCTTATTGACGATGTCAAGAATCTTGCTCGTGAGGTTTTGGAAAGCTGCTGCCGAGAGCGTTCATTTGATTGGATGACGATGAAAACCAGAGTGCGCGATGAATTGTCTCATATGCTCTTTACAAGAACCAAGCGCAGTCC
>JAQVFM010000064.1 GCA_028697255.1 Oscillospiraceae bacterium | reverse complement strand
GAACAACGGCAAGCAGCACCATAGACACCACAAAACCGCGGTTAACCCGACGCCAGAATGGCTTTTTATTCATCGCCACATCTCCTTAACCAAAGCATAATATCATTGAGTATACCATATATGATGAAATAATGTAACATTAACATTGGTGGTTAATTAAAAATTAATAAATCTATAAAAAGCGGTGTCCGCAATTTCGCGCACACCGCTTTTGTATTATTAGTATTATATATTTATTATCAATTTTAATATAAGCAGAGATATCACGCCGGGTATGCCGAGCACGGCACAACAAAGCCCCGTAAAAAAATTGAGCCCCAGCGAAACTCCGGTAAACGCACCCGCCACATTAACGGCAGCAAGCGCACAAACACCCTGCACGCCCGAGCCGAAAAATGATTTTATCGGCCGTTTTGTGCGCTTGAGTGCTATTAGAACCGCAAAAGTTATTATTACTCCTATGGAATAAACCAATATCTTAAGCCACAGGCTCATTTTTGATTCTCCCCTTCTGTCTTAAGCGGAGTAAACACCCCCGCTTTAACACCCTGTTTTTTGGCCAGACGAAGCAAATACCGATACCGCGCGCGCAAAGACTCAATTTCATAGATGCAAGCTTCTATCAAATCGCTGTCCCTTTCCATCTCAAACCTCATATTGGCATTTTCAAGCTGCGAGCAAACCTCCCGTATGGCCGCCAATACTTCATTTGTGGATTGCTGCGGCTTGAGGATAGCGCTGCGAATTGCACTCTCCATGGGTATTCCCGCCTTTCATAAAATTCTATGCTTATTATTGGATTATTATTCCGTTTCTAAACATTGTCAGCGGAAAAGCCCATTCCAAAAAACATATTCAAAGGTTATTAATTTGTAATTAACCAATATCACGCCTATTATATCCTGCAAAGCCAAAAACAGATAACACCGCCGCTATCACGGTGAGCACCGAAACCGTGACAAAGTTCATATCATCAACCGGTATTTGCGGAATATGCCCAAAAGGCGTTAATTCTGCTGTCCATTCGGGCAATTGCAATGCCCTGCCGAGATATACGACAAAAAAGGCAAAAATCAAGTATAGCCATACGAACCCGGTAGCTTTCGGATAGAAGCCGATAAGCAGCACCGTTAGCCCTATCATTGTCCACATAGCGGGCATGTAAACAAAAGCAGCACTAATCATTCGGCTAAAAGAAATTGGTTGCTCCATCACTATGGAACCTGCTGCCCATAAACCAAGCACGGTCAAAAACTGCATAATAATCGATACCGCAATGGATATTACCAAAAAGCCTGCAAGCAGACGAGTGCGCGATACAGCTCCTGCAAGAAGGTGTTCACAGCGGTCTCTTTTTTCTTCACCTTTAAGCTTTAGCAGTATTTGAAGTGCAGGAACTGTGCCAAAAATTGAGATAATTGACATCAACAGTGTTAGAAACTGTTCTGTCAACGTAAAACCCTGCCCTGAAGAAGGCAGCATGCTTTTTATCAATTCGTTTGATTCAAAAAATGCTTCTAAGTCACCGAGCACCGATCCGTAAGACATTCCCAAAACCAGCATGCCGACAGACCATGCGATGATTGCGCTGCGCATAAGTCTAAGGGCTAAAGAAAACGGACTTCTTAAGAAAGGTGACGCATCCTTCCTTCCGGGTCTTGGTTGAATTAAGCCTGCCTGCAAATCGCGTTTAAAATTTAGATAATACGCCACCAGTATTATGGCAACAGCCTCGCCGAGTACAACAAAAACCGGCCACCATATGTTATTCACATAAACCTCGCTACGCAAAACAAGCCCGAGTGGTGAAATTAAAGACAATATCTCATTACCCACATCACCAACTGCCCTCACAAGATAGCAAATACCTAAAAACGCAAAGGAATATCCTATAGCACCGCGCGAACTTTGTGAAAGCTGTGAAAACACAGCAGTGACGGCGGTAAATAATATACCGACAGACCCTAATGCCGCACCATATAAAAGTGAGCCGTTAAGACCCATGCTTTCTATACCTAAAGCATACAGACCAAATCCTATAATCAACGATAGAATTATGTTGACGACAACCGACACTGTTACCGTTGCGCTTAAATTGGACAGTCTGCCGACAGGCAACGAACGGATCAACTCCAGGCGACCGCGCTCCTCGTCACCCCGCGTATGGCGTACAACAAGAAAAATACTCATTATAGCCACAGCTAAAGCAGTAAATAGCAGCATTTCGTGCGCCATCATAGCGCCCACGGTATAATTATCAAGACCGTATCCCGGACCTACCATTGCAATCATTGCCGGGTTGCTCATGGTTTGCGCCATCAACATTCTTTCCTGTTGTGTAGGGAACATCTCGGCAAAGGCAGGAGCGATAATAATCGTAATTAAAGAAATAGCTAAAATCCAGATTGGTATGCGAACTCTGTCTCGCCTCAAAATAAAGCGTATAAGCTTTTTGCTATTTTTATTCAATTGACCAATCACTTTTTCCTCCCCCTTATTTGTAATGACGGATAAACAGTTCTTCGAGTGTAAGAGGAAAGCTCTCAAGCTTTACAATATCAAACTCACTTATATACTTTATGACATTTCCAAGCTCCTCGGTGTCAACCTGCATGGAAATCCCTTGGTTGCAGCGGTTTAGACTATGTACTCCTTTAACGGTGTCCAATGCCTCAATCGGTTTTTTTGTTTCCACAATAACATTTGTCCTTGTCAAATGGCGCAATTCACTTAATGTTCCGGACTCGATTATTTTCCCCTGACGGATTATGCTGACCTTGTCACAAAGCTTTTCAACCTCGGACAGAATATGGCTGGAAAGTAAAATGCTTTTACCCCGGCTTTTAAGTTCGAAAACACATTCCTGAAATACCTTTTCCATTAAAGGGTCAAGCCCTGATGTCGGCTCGTCAAGTATGTAAACATCAGCATCTGACGCAAGTGCCGAAATTAAAGCAACCTTTTGCCTGTTGCCCTTAGAATAGGTCCTGCATTTTTTGGAAGGGTCTAAATCAAATTTCTCTATAAGCTGCTCTCGGCGGCTTTTGTTGTTTGACCCACGAAGCCTGACAAGCAAGTCTATAACCTCGCCACCTGTAAGATTGCCCCACAGGTTTACGTCGCCGGGCACATATGCAATCCTTTTATGTATTTCAACAGCATCGCGCCATGCATCCATACCAAAAATAGACGCCTCACCCTCGGTAGCCTTTAATATACCTAACAGAACACGAATTGTTGTGGTTTTTCCCGCTCCGTTTGGTCCAATAAAGCCATAAACTTCTCCTTTTTGCATTTCAAAATTGATTCGGTTAAGTGCGGTGAATTTTCCGAATTTTTTAGTTAAGTTGGTGATTTTTAATACCGACACAATAATTCCCCCTTTACCGGTTAAGGATATTTTTATTAGCCGATAATGTACTGCTTTGCGGGTACCCTGTGGTCACCCGTGCATTTCACAACACGACTAATAATCTTATTAATGTTTTTATTATAACGTATTTTAAACAAATATAAAATAATTACAGAAGATAATATTATTTGTCTGCAAATTTTTACACAGTTTCCAAAGCACACCGCTTGTCATTGCAATTTGCAATAATTGTGGTAGAATAAGAAGCAGATTATTTTTAAAAACAGACGGGTTTACACCTGTTCGGGAGGTTAAAAGCTTGCGAGCTGTAATTACTGTTATCGGAAGGGATAACGTGGGGATATTGGCTAAAATATCCACAGAATGCGCCGAATACAACAATAACATTATTGAGGTTACCCAATCGGTATTGCAGGATTTATTTGTAATGATTATGCTTGTTGACATTTCAAAATGCACTATCCCATTCACAGAATTTTCTGACAAAATGACAGCTTTGGGAAACGAAATGGGATTGTCAATACGTGCTATGCACGAGGACATTTTTAATTCGATGCACCGCATATGATAAGTCCGAAAGGAATGGAATTGTGATTAACACAAAAGATATTTTAGAAACCATCACGATGATTCAAGACGAGCATCTTGATGTCCGCACAATTACAATGGGCATCTCACTGCTTGACTGCTGTAACAGTGACATTGATACAACCTGCAACAAGGTATATGACAAAATTACGCGTCGCGCACATGACCTTGTCAAAACCGGTGAGGAAATCGAAAAAGAATACGGCATTCCGATAATCAACAAGCGCATTGCCGTTACGCCGATTGCAATGATTACTGCATCGTGCGACAAAAAAGAGCCGGTACGGCTTGCCCGTGCGCTTGAAAGGGCAGCAAATGAATGCGGCGTTAATTTTATCGGCGGCTATTCAGCTCTGGTTCACAAAGGCTTTTCTCCCGGCGATATTGAGCTGATAAACAGTATACCCGAGGCACTGTCGGTTACTGATCATGTGTGCTCGTCGGTAAACATTGGCTCGACCAAATCAGGCATTAACATGGATGCCGTTGCATTGATGGGCCGCATTGTGCGACGCACGGCCGAACTTACCGCAGACAAAGAATGCATTGGCTGTGCAAAGCTTGTTGTCTTCTGCAACGCGCCCGAGGACAACCCCTTTATGGCAGGGGCATTCCACGGCGTTGGTGAGCCCGACTGCGTTGTCAATGTGGGTGTTTCCGGTCCGGGCGTGGTGCGTGCTGCTTTAGCAAAGGCCGGCGACTGTGATTTAACCGCAGTTGCAGACATAATAAAAAGAACTGCTTTTAAAATAACCCGCATGGGACAGCTTGTTGCATTAGAGGCATCAAAGCGGCTCGGCGTTCCATTCGGCATTGTTGACTTGTCGCTTGCACCGACACCTGCAGTTGGTGATTCTGTTGCCTATATCCTTGAGGAAATGGGTCTCGAAAGCTGTGGTGCCCACGGCACAACGGCAGCACTCGCGCTTTTGAATGATGCGGTTAAAAAAGGCGGCGTCATGGCGTCCTCGCACGTGGGCGGGCTGTCGGGCGCATTTATTCCGGTTACTGAGGACGCCGGCATGATAAATGCTGCGCGCAGGGGCAGCCTTACAATTGAAAAGCTTGAGGCTATGACTTCTGTATGCTCAGTCGGACTTGATATGATAAACATTCCGGGCGACACACCCGCCGAGGTTATATCGGCGATAATAGCAGACGAGGCCGCAATCGGCATGGTCAATTCCAAAACCACTGCAGTGCGTTTAATTCCGGCAATAGGTAAATCTGTCGGCGACGAGCTGTCATTTGGCGGATTGCTCGGCGGCGGTCCCGTAATGCCGGTGTCTAATTACTCGCCTGCACGGTTCATATCACGCGGCGGCAGAATTCCTGCTCCTATGCAAAGTCTTAAAAATTAATATAGTGGCGTAGACTTTGTATTCTTAATATTATTTTGAGTAGCTTAATGAGGGCTTGATATAGAAGAATGGAAAACTGTTAATATGCACCTATGGCGGGTACGAATCCCGCTATTTTTTATGTTTTGAAGATTTGCAGTCTCTATATTCACATATATATCTGCTTTAATTATCGTTCTGCCCGCAGTATGGTTTTACTCTTTTTTTGATACGATTAATC
>JAQVFM010000063.1 GCA_028697255.1 Oscillospiraceae bacterium | reverse complement strand
TGCCGAATGCCCGGTCATATCCAACAACAGCGCGCACCGCACGACACCCGATGTCCCGATGATAATTCCCGAGCTAAACTCCTCACATGTCGAGGTGATTCCAAGCCAGCGCGCCCGCCTTAATACAAAGCGCGGATTTATTGCAGTTAAATCCAACTGCTCTTTGCAAAGCTATGTGCCCGCACTTTATCCGTTGTCGCAATGGGGAGTCAAAAAGGTGCTTGTTTGCACCTATCAGGCAATTTCGGGCGCGGGCAAAACATTTGAAACATGGCCGGAAATGGTCGACAATATTATTCCCTATATCGGGGGCGAAGAACAAAAATCCGAACAGGAGCCTTTAAAAATTTGGGGAACAATCAAAAACGGTGTGATTGTGCCGGCCAGTGTGCCCGCCTTTACCGCGCAATGCCTGCGTGTACCAATTTCCGACGGACATTTTGCCGCTGTATATTGTAGCTTTGACAAAAAGCCGTCAACAAGTGAAATAATCGAAGTCTGGAAAAACTTTAAAGGTCGCCCGCAGCAATTAAACCTGCCAAGCGCGCCAAAGCAATTTTTGCACTATTACGAGGATGACAGCATGCCCCAGGCAAAGCCTTGCCGTGATATCGAGCACGGTATGGCAGTGTCTTTGGGCCGTCTTCGTGAGGATACACAATATGACTATAAATTTGTCGGATTGTCGCACAACACAATACGCGGTGCAGCCGGTGGCGGTGTTCTTTTGGCCGAGCTGCTTTGCGCCGAAGGATATATAAATTAATCGTTTCATTCACCCTAATACTATTCACCGTCAGCCAATGCAAGGGCACATTCCAACCCTGCAAGTTAATTTTAAACTGAGTGAATGGTACAAATTATGAAAGGATGACGGCACTATGAGTAAGACAACAATTTTTACCGGAGCAGGCGTTGCAATCGTAACGCCTATGCACCAAGACGGCACAGTAAATTATGAAAAGTATCGTGAGCTTGTGGAATGGCAGATTCAAAACGGTACCGACGCTATTATTTCCTGCGGAACAACCGGCGAGTCGTCCACTTTAAATGATGAGGAGCATATCGAGGTAATACGCGCTGCTGTTGAACAGGTCAAGGGGCGTGTTCCGGTAATTGCCGGCACCGGTTCAAATGACACCAACTATTGCATTGAGCTGTCTCTAAAGGCAAAAGAGCTGGGTGCAGATGCCCTATTGCTTGTAACACCTTATTACAACAAGACATCCCAACGCGGGTTGATTGCGCACTACAATACAGTTGCCGACAGAGTTAAAATGCCGCTAATTCTTTATAATGTTCCGTCTCGTACCGGCGTTAATATTAAGCCCCAAACCTATGCTACGCTGTCCTTAAACCCGTACATAGTCGCTATCAAAGAGGCAGGCGGAGATATAAGCTCGATTGCAAGAACAGCTGCACTTTGTGGGGATAATATTGATATATATTCGGGCAACGATGATCAAATTGTTCCGATACTATCGCTGGGCGGCAAAGGAGTAATTTCTGTATTGTCGAATATTCTGCCGTTTAAAACCAGTGATATTGTAAAGCGTTGGATTTCGGGAGATATAAAGGCAAGCTGCGCACTTCAGCTTGAGTTAATGGATGTTATTGCTGCAATATTCTCAGATGTTAACCCAATACCGATAAAACAGGCAATGAATATGATGGGCATGAATGTCGGACCCTGCCGTCTGCCTCTTTATGAAATGGACCAAGCCGGCAAGCAATCACTCGCCGATGTTCTGCGACGCCACGGCCTGTTAAAATAAAGTTTGTGAAAGGACGTTATCAATGACCAGAATCCTGCTCAGCGGCTGCAACGGAAAAATGGGGCGTGTCATTTCTGATTGCGTATCAGAACGCTGCGACTGCAAAATTGTGGCCGGCTTTGATATCAATACCGAAAGGCATGCCGGGTACCCGGTATACGCAAACCCGTCAAACTGCCAGGTTGACGCTGATGTGATTATTGATTTTTCACATCCGAGCGCACTTAAAGGCGTGCTCACATATGCATTTGAGCACCGTCTTCCGACCGTCGTTGCAACGACGGGATTAACGTCAGAGCAGGTTGAGGATATACAAAAACTTTCGAAGACCATTCCACTGTTTTACAGTGGCAACATGTCTATCGGAATAAGCCTTATTACCGAGCTTATTAAAAAAGCAGCAACAGTGCTTGGTAGTGATTTTGATATAGAAATTATCGAAAAACACCATAACCAAAAAATTGATGCGCCATCAGGGACGGCGTTAATGCTTGCCGATGCGCTTGCCGATGCGCTTGAATATGACCCCAAATACGTAACCGAACGCAGCTCGGTGAGAAATAAGCGAAGCAATGCCGAAATCGGAATTTGTTCCGTTCGCGCAGGCACGATTGTGGGCGAGCATGAAGTTATTTTTGCAGGGCACGACGAAATGATATCAATCAAGCACACTGCAATGTCTAAAGAGATTTTTGCAGTCGGCTCAATAAATGCCGCGCTATTTTTAATTAATAAGAAACCGGGACTTTATTCGATGACAAATTTAGTTAAAACTTAAATATTCGCAAATATAACGCCCTGCACCAAACAGATGCAGGGCGTTATATTTATATATTATAAATCTATTTCATTAAGAATATCACGAAGAAGAATAACCTCATCGGCAGTCAAAGTGACTCCTTTACCCATCTTTGTGTGGTCGGGCGACCAATCCCTCAAATCGTATTTAGGCTCCCGGTTGTTCCAGCTTACAAGATTAAGTTCCTTGGACCAACCCGACGGCGATTGAGAAATAACACCCAGATTTTTTACTATTTCATATTTAAGCTCGGCCATTTTCTGCACTCCTTAGATATTTATTTAACACTATGCGTATAAAACACGCATTTATTCTTACCTTAAATTTTTTTAAGCTATTCGCTGCGCCTAAACACATTCCCGCCATTACAATCGATACCGACAATAAGCGGAAACGATTTTATTTCAATTCGCTTTACTGCCTCGCAGCCCAAGTCTTCAAATGCTATAACCTCGCATGATACAACCGATTTTGCAGATAATGCCCCGGCACCGCCTATTGCACAAAGATAAACGGCGTTGTTTTTACGAATTGCATCAATTACTTCGGGCGATCGTTCCCCTTTGCCAATGGTTACTACAACGCCCAAATCATAAAGGCGGGGTGCATAAACATCCATTCGGCTCGATGTAGTCGGACCACATGAGCCGATCGGCAAACCTGTGGGTGCGGGCGTCGCCCCCGAATAATAGATAACTGCATCGTCAAGCGGATACGGAAGTGCTTTGCCGTTATCAAGCAAATCGAAAATCCGCTTGTGCGCCGCATCGCGCGAAGTATATACAATGCCTGATAGCAATACTCTATCCCCGGCTCTAAGCGTTGTCGCCTTTTCTCGAAGGTTTGAGGTGTGCAAATTTATTGCCTGCGTGTTTACCACTCCCAAAAATTTATTTATTCACAGCCGATTTGCCGGCATTGCTTGACAAAGCGCCTGCAGAATCCTCAAGTGACTGCATTAGCTCATCCAGTCGCAAGCCTGCAACCGCGCCGTAATCAAGCAGCTCCTGCCTTGCTTTTTTTACCTGTTCACGGGCATTATTAGCCTGCTGTGAAAGTGAAATAAGCGATGATTCCATTTCGTCCAGACAACCGTCGCTGCGCTTATATGCGATTTCAAGAAAATGCTGTCCCATCGAATACATTTCCATAATAAACGCACCTGCGTCGCCAACCAGCACATCATAACGCTTGTTGCTCTCGCTCATGTTATCAATATGAATTTGCAATTCACTAATTCTTTTTTTCTGCTGTCTTATCTGCTCTTTTAATTGCTCTGCTAATGCCCCGGCATCTTCAAGCTTTGTCCTTAGTTTTTTATTCTCCTCCTTAAGAACGCTTATAGACTTGGTTGCATAATCTATGCGCGCCGTTTCACTCTGCCGGCATTTGTTAAAGCGGCGGTTTTCCTCTTTAAGTGCTTCAATCTGACGCTTGAGCTCATCGGCAGCCGTCACCTTTTCCTGCATGGCTGCATTGCGGTCGAAAAGCTGCTTTTTTTCTTGTCGCAGCACTTCAACTTCACGCTTAAGCCGAGACAAATCCTCCTCATACTTTTGCTTTTCCTGCACGTACTGCTTAAAGCGCTCAGCTTCACTATTAAGTTTGTTTAATTCAGAAACAAGTTGCTCGTTTTGGCTTTTAAGCTCACTGTTCTCACTTTCATTTGCTGTGAATGTTTCCTGAAGCTTCTCTATTTGTTGTTGCAGCATGCGTGTTTCATCGGCATGGAGGGATTTTAAATCATCTATGTATTCAAGCACATCAGCTTTATTAAAACCTTTGAAAGCAACGCGAAAGCTTCCGAATTCTGCCATTTAAACCCACCCCTATAAAGAAATTTATCATATAAAAAGCTTTACGCTTATTTATTATTACTTGTTTTCCCCAATCATTGGTTTTTTATTATATCATTCCTTATATTAAAAAACAACCTGAAATATAATTTTAAAGGAATGCCGCTCTGCAGTTATACTACAATAAATTATATAAATTTATGATTACATATCATATAATATATGATATAATATAAAAAAGAGGTTATGAACATGAAAAAAGGTTTATTATCAGCTTTAATTTGCTTTATGTTTTGCTCTTGCCAAAACGCATTGCCAATCAATATCAATCATTTTTTAGATGAATCGGTTACAACAGCTATTTTGGAACAAAATGACAGCAAGTACATTGAAGGTGAATTTAACACCGAATCACATGTAGTGTTGGGGACAATAAAAAATGACAACCTTATCACTGTTTATGCAATGGTTCTTTATTTAAACTACGGTTATGATAACGGTGACTTTAAGGTGGTTTCAGGTGGGCACATGCCTGTAGCACTTACATTTTATGAAAATAAAAACAATGAGTATTCGCTTTATGAATATTGGCAACCCGAGGATGGCGAAAAATATTCATCATCCATAAAAAGCAAGTTTCCAAAAAGCATATATGAACAGGCACTTGATACCCAGAAGTACATTGAGCAGCAGCAAGCGGAATGTGACGCAAAAGCACAGCAGTATTTAATATCAAAGTAAAAAAAATAACAAACTAAATAACAAACTAATTGCTTGACAACAGTATATAAGTGTATTATTATATTCAAGGATTTTTAAAATGCCGCTGTGGTGGAACTGGCAGACACAAGGGACTTAAAATCCCTCGGTGGAGACACTGTACCGGTTCGAGTCCGGTCAGCGGCACCAAAAAGAAACGACAATTTTCGTCAGAAAGTTGTCGTTTCTTTTTGTACTATTCACTTTTCTCTTTTCGTTTTTCTCTCTTCACAAAAAATGTCGTTTCCAGATAAAAGTTAAAAGAGAAAAGATAAGAGAATCGGTAGTTTTGCTGCGCAAAACATTGAATCATAAGCCAAATTATGTTATATTCCTTATGAGGTGAGCGATTTGAATAGTCCACTATTAGATAAATCCCTTGACTTTGCTACGCATATTGTTTTATTTTATGAAAACTTTGCAAAGCTAAAGAGAGATACTACCATTGCAAAACAATT
>JAQVFM010000024.1:8397-25195 GCA_028697255.1 Oscillospiraceae bacterium | reverse complement strand
TAACTCGTCTGGATAGTGAAATTCGAAGAGTGTTTTCTTTGTTAAAAGGCAAACGATGGGCATGCTGTACAACACACTTTGTTCAGAATCATTGTTCAATCCAAGAGCTAACATTCGCTTTTGATTTGATACGCAAGTTGGCAGATAATTAAAATTAATTATTTGCATTTCTCCTTGCCGGGCGCCAGCCCTCCTGCGTCGTCGGTCTTGCCCGATACAAAAAATTTTTAAGAAATCAGAAACTTTGCACTTATATAAAACAGCCGGCAATAGCTTTAAACAAGAGGGCGTATTGCCTGATAGAGCATTTGATATTTTTCATAATATTTCATATATTCTTCATGTACCTCTCGACGGGGATAATAAGTCTCTTTAGGGCAAACCATCATTTTTGCCGCGTCGTTCAAATTGGCAAATATACCTGTCGCCACACCCACCAGCATAGCACTCCCAGTCGCACCCGCCTCTACAGATTGAAGTGCTGTAACAGGCAGATTGAGGATGTCGGCTTTCATCTGCATCCAGACACGGCTATTTGCTCCGCCGCCTGTAGCGTGAAGCTGATTTATCATTATCCCTGCTTTCTCAAGTTGCCGGATATTGAGAAGCATCTCATAGCAGACACCCTCCATAATTGCCAGGTGTATGTCATGCTGTGTGTTTGCAAGAGTCAGCCCTACAATGGCACCCTTGGAGCCTGCGTCCATATACGGAGTTGCAGCGCCGGCAAAGTGAGGCAGGACCAAAAGCCCTGTAGGGGCATTCCCCCAGTTGTCCTCAAGTTCGCGGTAAATACTGATTTTTTTTGTTTTTGCCTGTTGTGCAGCATACCCTGCCAAATTATCCACAAACCACTTAACAAGGGCACCACCGGTAAAGGAAAAGGCATAACAGACATATGTTCCGGGGATGATGTAGGGTACAATAGAGTAATGATTCTCTGCCAGCTGCTTAATATGCTTTAGGTCAGAGAAAACCGGCGTAATACACTCTACAGTACCTGCGCCGTCTACCGCAAGGGACTTTTCAAACACACCGCTGCCGATGGCTGCAGCCACCTGATCATGACTGACTGAAACTATTTCGGCATCCTCAGATATGCCAAGCTCCGTTGCCAGTGCCCGGCGAATCTTTCCGGCGCTTGTTCCGGTGGGTACGGGAACAGAAAATATTCCGGCATCGATTTTTGCCGCCTGTAAAATTTCCTTACTCCAGGCAAGGCTGTGAATATCAAAGGCCATGGTTCGGCTGGCCAGCGAATAATCTATCTGCGCTTTCCCGGACAGGAGATATACAATATAATCTTCCATAAGACATACTCGCCTGGCACGGGCAAAAATCTCCGGCCTATGGTTTTTGATCCACATAAGCTTTGGCAGACTGTACATAGAATGCGGGTTAAGACCAGTAATCTGTATTATTTTTTCTGCACTAAGCTCCTCCGTCAGGGCGGCACATTCCTCCTGTCCCCTGGGGTCTGTATATAGCATGGCAGGAAAAAGGGGCTCATCATTTTCATCCAGCAGGACAAAAGACTCACCAAAGCTGGTAATCCCGATTCCGTTGATTACACCATACTGGTCTGATGCCTTGCGGATAATCTGTCTGACCGCTGTCCAGATAGCACGGCTATCAACCTCGTGCTCATTTTGGGTGCGGAGAACCATATACTCCTGATATACTTTTCCCACAAATTCTCCTGTTTCTTTAAAAACAGATATTTTACAGCCCGTCGTACCAATATCCAGTCCGGCAATCAACATATATCCTCCTTTCGACTAATTGTCAATAGATACAAGTTCATAGTTTAAATAAATCCGAAAGGCTTCCTCCAACACTTTTTTCATATGACCCACACCAATGGAGGTATGATGCTTAAATCCGCCTCGGGCAAGCTTAATCAGCTTGTTTTGAAGATCGGGAATTTCAGCAACACCCCCGCAACCGAAAAAAGCGTCCTCAATGGGGTCGTCAGTAAACTGTCCTTCGCTAAGGTATACAATTAGCTTACCGTCCTTGGTCTGACAGTTCGATATGGTAATAGGCATCGGCTTGATACGTCCTTCATTGCTTCCCCAGCCAGAACCGGGATCGCCCTTTGCAAACATTTTATGCTCCGTTACTGTTCCTTTGGCGGTCATAAGCGTCTGTGCAACCGGTCCACAGTGGAATAGAATAACCTTGTCCTCCTCGTCGCCATAATTGTTGTTCCAATCCAGAACAGCGGTGGGCAGACTGCTTGCCAAATTCATCGCTCTCATGGTAATTGCGCTGCAAAGATCAATTTCACAGGATGCCACAATCCCTCTGTCATTCAGCTCGCTGAGCAGTACACAGGGACATACCCGAAGAATAGTCTCCATTTCGTTCCAGCAGCGCAGAGTTATTGCGTCCAGATGATAGTCTGCAATATATTCGTCGATAACAAGGCTGATTTTAGCCAGGGTGGTCATATTTTTTGCCGGTACATTAGAGCAGTTGGTGTAGCTGTTTAGTCGTTCGATTTTCTCTGCAATCCCGGGTGCATGATCGGCCATGTTCTGCACCTTGAAAATAAGCTCTGACAAATCAAAGGACTCCACCGTTATACCGTATTTCTGTAGTGTAATTTCATCGAACCGTGTAGTTTTAAAGGCAGTAGTTCTTGCGCCGATACATCCCACAGTAAATCTTTTCATTCCGTTGACCACTCTGCATATTGCCGCAAAGTCTTTTAGATTTTGGGCAAAAGCATCGCTTAAGGGGTGTACCACATGGGGTTTCATGACGGTAAAGGGTACATTATACTGGGTAAAAACATCGGTAACGCTGAATTTGCCGCAATATGCATCTCTTCTGTTCTGAAAATCCATTTTTCCGATTTCGTCGGGGTAAGCCTGCATGAGAATGGGCACTCCGGCATCTCTTAAAGCTTCTATGGCGCCGTTTTCATCCACAAAAATAGGCATAGAAAAAATAACACCATCATATTCACCCTCATGCTCTTTAAGCCATGACGCATATAGCCGTCCTTCGTCCCGGGTTTCTACAGCACCGTAACGGGTGGCGGTTTCATCCATCATGATATAATCATATCCGGCAGCCGTCACCGCACGGGCCATATCCTCTCTGGCATCTAAAATCAGCTCTCCGGGCATAAACCCTCGATTTCCGAAGCATAGAGCAAAAATCTGCTTTTTCATAAAATATTTCCCCCTTATTTTCAGTATAAGTTTATATGGCTCACACAATTTTCAATTAATATGTTACTGTTCACGAATTTATAATAAACCAGTCTAACCAATCAGATTCCTATTACCGGTAATCTTTAAAAAATCATGTATGACCCAACGGGTTTTTAAATACACCTGTTCTCTGGCAAGTTCTATGTCTCCATATTCCTTCATGGCTGCTTCATATGGCTGGCGGATGTCTGTTGCAATGTTTATCTTTGCAATACCATTTTGCACCGCATCCAATATGTAAGACTGACTAATGCCTGTTCCACCATGAAGTACCAGTGGCATATTATTTGTTGCGTCTTTCAGTTTTGCAATATGTTCGATATCCAGCCTTGCCTCCGGCTTTTTCTGATCTCTGATTCCTTCGGCAATCGAACCATGAATACTACCTACGGCCACAGAAAGCCAGTCACAGCCTGACTGCTTGGCAAACTGCTTTGCTTCCTCCGGCTTTGTAAAGCCTTTACGGGTTCTAAACAGTTCCTCGTAACTCATGCCAATTCCGTCTTTCTCATGACCAGCGACAGCGCCCAGCTCTGCTTCTACGGCAACCCCCTTTGAATGAGATAGTGCCGAGACTTCCTGTGTCAAAGAGATATTATCCTTAAGGGAGAGTCTGGAACCATCTACCATCACCGATTGGTAACCTGCATCAAGGGCTCGCTCGATTATAGGAATAACATCGACTGTCTGCAGATCCTCGTCTATTGCCGGAACGTGATCCAGATGCAACAGAGTGAAATCCGGGTCATAATATTTAAAATATTCCTCTGCAACCGCCTCGAGGCTTTTGCTTTCAAACTTCTCCCACTCCAGTCTTGCAACCTGGACCATTGCAACACAATCCTCATCGCAAATTGCCTCAATGACCGGCTTTACCATTGGCAAATATGGTATATTAAATGCTGGAACAATGGTTTTGTTTGCCTGAGCTTTTTTTATAACATCAATAGCGTTCATACTATCACTCCTTGTAATAAGTCTATGTTTATATTAAACTTATAAAAACAACTTTAATAGATATAATCGTTTTTAAACTTGTGTTTTTGTCCGATTTTGCTAAATCTGAAGTATACCAAAAAAACCACCAGCACTTCTTGATATGCTCCCTTTATGAGAGACAGTGAAATAAAACACTGTTCATTATTATTATTTAACAGCAAAACAGGACCCGCTGATTCCGTATGCATGTGTTAGCAAACGTATAAAATCAGCGGGTCCACGGCACAGAAGTGCCATAAAACTTTTATTTTATTTCAGTGTTCTCTTGACGGGGAGTAATTCAGAATGCAGCCGGTATTTTTATTTTTGTAGCAGGGGCGAACTGAGTTTGCCCGCATATCCGTATATTGCACTTAATAATAAAATTTGTGAGGGAATTTTATATCCACCCGTATTTGTAGCGCGATGCCCTCATCGCGCGCCGATGTATCAATACATAACATATATTTTGAAAGATGGCGCGACGAGGGCATCGTACTATTAAAATTTTAAAAATAAATATTATACCAAACAATAAATACATAAACCGTCCAGATTTTGCGGCTGTTGTCTTTTTTGCCTTTGTAATGCTCGTCAAGCAGGCGCTTAATTTCATCCGTATAAAAAAAGCGGCGAGCAATATCAGATTCAAAGGCCGCACAGACACGGTCATAATATTCTTTTTGCCTAAGCCAGACACGTATCGGCACCGGAAATCCAAGTTTGGGCTTGTCCGCCGCTTCATTATTAATGCGTCTTTTTGCAGCAAGGCGCAATGCGTACTTTGTGGTACCTTTTGCAATACGATACTTGACCGGGATTCGCGACGCAACCGAAAACACCTCTTTGTCAAGAAACGGAACGCGCAGCTCTAAAGAATGAGCCATGCTCATTCTGTCAGCCTTATAAAGTATATCCCCCACCATCCAGCTATTAATGTCAATATACTGCATTCGTGTTACATCATGCTGCCCTTTTGTTTGCTCGTAAAGCTTTGCTACATGCATGGCGGGGTCAGTTGCTTCAACATTTTTTAGAAGCCGTGCCTTTTCACGCTGCGTAAACATATAAGCATTGCCTATAAAGCGCTGCTCAAGCGTCTTGGAGCCGCGTATTATAAACGACTTTCCCTTAAAGTGGGGCAAGACCGAAACAATTGATCCCAATAGACGTCTTAGCCATCGCGGCAGCTTTTGGTATGCCGCAAGTGAAAACGGTTCGTGATAAATCCGATATCCGCCGAACAGCTCATCCGCACCCTCGCCCGAAAGCACTACCTTCACATGCTGAGATGCCAGTTTTGACACAAAATATAACGCAACACAGGAAGGGTCGGCCAATGGCTGATCAAGATAATATAGCACATCGGGCAAAGCATTCCAATATTCCTCACCGCTGATTATATGCGTGAAGTGCTGTAAGCCGGTTTGACTTGCAAAATTTGAGGCATATTCGATTTCGTTATAATGAGAGCCGTCATCAAACCCCACAGTAAAAGCCTTATGGCCCGCAAAATAGCTTGCAACATAGCTTGAATCAACACCGCTTGACAAAAAACATCCAACCTCGACATCGCTTATACGGTGTGCTTGCACCGAGTCTTCAAACACGCGCTCGATTTCATCAACAGCTTCATTAATGGTCATAGTCATATTGTCGTCCGGATTAAACATAGACTGCCAATACCGGTGCTCACTAACCTTGCCGTCTTTTACCCACATATAATGTGCAGGCGATAAACAGTAAACACCCTTGAAAAAAGTTTCGGGCGGCAGAACATATTGAAACGACAAATAGCTGTCCAGAACATTTTCGTTAAATTCCGCGGTGAAATCAGGATGTGCCGTCAAGCATTTAATTTCTGATGCATAAATCATGCGCCCGTCGGGCAGACAAGTATAGTACAAAGGTTTTATTCCAAAGTAATCGCGCGCAATAAAAAGGGTTTTGTCCACCGTGTTCCAAATGGCAAATGCAAACATGCCCCTCAGGCGCGGCAAAAGCTGTTCGCCCCACTCCTCAAACCCGTGCACCAAAACCTCACTGTCGGTTTCGGTCTTAAATACATGGTTTTGCTTAATAAGCTGTTCGCGAAGCTGCTTATAATTATATATTTCCCCATTAAGCGTCAGCACCAGCGTCTTATCCTCATTGTATATCGGCTGGTTGCCTCCCTCTAAGTCAATAATGCTCAGGCGTCTGAACCCCATAGAGATGCCGTTTTCAATATAATATCCTTCAGAGTCGGGACCGCGATGAGTGATACGTGTCCCCATTTCCCGAATCACTTGTTTACATTCTGTCACTTGACCTGTAAAACCGCAAATTCCGCACATATTTTAACTCCTTAAACTACTGAATACGAATTAGTATATCATATTTTTTCCAATTATTGAACACTTTTTAATGTCAGACTATGCCAATACTAATATCCGACTTGAAGCCCGGCAAACTAAATTTACGCCTTGCAATAGGCAAATACTAAATGATATAATACTCTTAACGCTTTTAGTATTGATTATTTTAAATAAATAAATCAAACTTTGAAAGGTGGTTTCTTTTTGGACGAAAAGATACTGAATAAATACACAACTTGGCTGGATAAAGCTACAGAAGACACCGACTTGACTAAAGAGCTTAAAAGTATTGAGGATAACGAAGCCGAGATTTACGAAAGGTTCTACCGTGAGCTTGAATTCGGCACCGGCGGCCTGCGGGGTATAATCGGCGCCGGCGACAACCGTATGAATATATACACCGTGCGAAAGGCAACGCAAGGACTTGCCGACTATTTGAAATCCCGTTATAAATCCGCCGCCGTTGCTATTTCGTTTGATTCGCGCATCAAGTCGGATGTATTTGCAAGAGAAGCGGCACGCGTGCTTGCGGGCAACGGCATTAAAGTACACATTTTTTCAAGTCTGCAGCCCACTCCGGTGCTGTCGTATGCCGTCCGGCAGCTTGGCTGCGAATCGGGAATTATGGTAACGGCAAGCCACAATCCGTCTAAATACAACGGCTATAAATGCTATGGCGCAGACGGCTGTCAAATGACAAATACCGATGCCGGTCAGGTCACCACATTTATTCGCAAAGTGGATATGTTTAAGGATGTTAAGATTGCAGACTTTGACGATAGTTTAAAATCGGAACTTATCACATACATTCCCGATAGCTTAACTGAAAGCTTTTATAATGCCGTTTTAAGTCAACAAACAAATCCCGGAATATGCAACAAATCACCACTAAGCGTTATATACACACCGTTAAACGGCACTGGCAATAAACCGGTTCGCGAGATACTGCGCCGTATCGGTGTCAACCGCGTCACCGTCGTGCCCGAGCAGGAGCTCCCCGACGGCAACTTTCCAACCGCCCCCTACCCCAATCCCGAAATTAGGCAGGCGTTTGAGTGCGCAATAAAGCTTGCACAAACCCAAGATGCCGATTTGCTGCTTGCTACCGACCCGGACTGCGACCGCGTCGGCATTGCAATAGCAGACGGCGACGATTACAGGCTGGTGTCAGGCAATGAAGTCGGCTGTCTCTTGCTTGAATATATACTCTCTTGCAAAAAAGCAGCCGGAAAGCTGCCCGAAAACCCTGTTGTTGTCACAACTATTGTATCTTCACAACTGGCAACACTCATTGCCCAAAAATACGGCTGCACAGTTATAGATGTGCTAACGGGATTTAAATATATCGGCGAGCAAATCACGCTGCTTGAAAATAAAGGCACTGAAGATAGCTTTGTTTTCGGGTTTGAAGAAAGCTATGGCTACCTTTCGGGCACACATGTTCGCGACAAGGACGCCGTCGTTGCATCAATGCTAATTTGCGAAATGGCTGCATATTATAAAGCACAGGGAAAAACGCTGTTTGATGTGCTTGACGAACTATATTTAGAACACGGCTTTTACACCCACGAACTTATAAATGCAGTGTTTGAGGGCGCACAGGGTATGCAGACAATGAATAATCTTATGGAAAATCTGCGAGAAAACAAGCCGACCGAAATAGCAGGGCTAAGCATAACAAGCTTTTCAGACTATCTCCGGTCACTGACTGTTGACTTTGTCAACAATACAAAAACTCCGATAACCTTGCCCAAATCTAATGTTTTGGCTTTTGTGCTTGAGGGCGGAGCAAGTGTCGTTGTTCGCCCGTCGGGAACCGAACCGAAAATCAAGGCATATATTACGGCTACGGGACCAAATGCACAAGAAGCATCGGAGATGGCTCGGCGGCTCACCAATGCCACAAAAAAACTGCTCAAAGTATAATACTTTGCAAGCAGTATTATTTAGTGAGCATTAATTGTATAATGCACGGCGACCACAGGTCGCCCCTACAAGTTAGGCTTTCACCAAAAACTTAAGCTTAAACACATTGCAGGGGCAAACTTTGTTCACCTGCAAATCCGTTGGTTTGGCAATCTACCAAAAATTATTGAAATCGAAAGGGGAAGCAAACATGAAAAAGCTGATCCTGTTTTTGTGCCTGATATCAATAGGCATATCATTAGCGGGTTGCAGCAGCAAAATGGCCGGCAAATCTGATGGAATAGTCAGAGAAGAAATCTTTGAAGAGAATAACGGCGCTACCACAGACATAATCGCGACTTCTGAAAAAGGAGTTAAAAAAAATATTAAAAGTGATCTTGACAAACGCAAGCTTATCAAAAACGTTACAATGATTATCCAAACAAAATCATTCGATGAGTTTATCGAAAGCCTTGAAACCGAAATTGACAGTCGGGGCGGCTTTATACAAAAGTCCGATATCACAGGCAAGGGGTTTGACGATTTTAATACATATCGCCGTGCGACAATTGTTGTACGTATTCCCGCCGAAAAGTTAGATGACTTTACAGGCAAGGTATCATCGTTGGGGAACGTAAAGGAGAAATCTGAAAACGTTGAGGACGTAACAATGGATTATGTCGACGTTGAAAGCCGAATAAAGGCTTTGAAGGTCGAGCAGCAAAGCCTGTTAGAGCTTCTTGAAAAAGCGGACAATTTGAAAGATATTTTAACTATTCAAGATCACCTTGCAAATGTTCGCTCTGAACTCGAATCATACGAGGCCAAGATGCGCACTTATGACGATTTGATTGCTTACAGCGCTGTAACCATGGAGATAATAGAGGTGGAAAGGGTTATACAGTCCAATCCGGAGAACATATGGCAGGAAATCGGCAACAAACTGTCCGATAACATTTATAACATATCAAAAGCAGGCCGTAGCTTTTTTGTATGGTTTGTCGGCAATTCGCCATACTTCGCAATCATTGCAGTGATAGTTGTTGTAATAATCATTATTATCCGCATAGCAACTAAAAAAAGCAGGCGTAAAGCCCCGCCATTTCCACCACAAACACCGCAAAGCGGTAATCAACTTTAAAAAACGGGCATCGGAAAATTTATCCGATGCCCGTTTTTTCTTTTAGTATCCGAAAGCCCTCGGCGGGCTCGCTTATTTCAACTACACTTTTTTCCATAGTGCACATACCCGTACCCGCTCTGTTCTTTATAAAAGGCACCTTTTTTGAATATTTTATCTTTAAGCCTGCATCATGCAATACCGGCAGCGCCAGCGAGCTGATAACGTCGGCGTATACCTCGCTTACTCCCGCAAAAACAAAAAGTAGCGCCGCCGACTTACCCACAACCTTATCCGCAACCGTTGCGCCAATTAAGAATTCGGGCGAATCCTTTATTAAACAAAGCACCGGCGTAATGCCTGTCAGCGTTGATGTATATTGCTTTTCACCGTTAACAAGCACAAACGTATGCCCGCCCTCATGAAGCACCTGCTTTGCCTTTTTCATTAAACAAGTCATAAAACCCGACCTTTCTTAATGTATAGACCAACGCGGGTATAATCAAAAGCTGCAATATAATGCCATAGACTCCGGCAATTGTCGCTTTAACTGCCTCAAACGCTCCGAGTGCCGTAATGTCCAATATGTCGGCTGCGACAAAAAGTGTAAGGGCGTATAGTATTCTGCCAAACAGCATTGCAATAACTAAAGACATAACGGTTCCATATTTTCTGTTGCAAAACCCAATCGTTTTGTATATCGACCCGCTTGCAAAGCCGTATCCCGCAAGCTCGATTATCATAAATGGCAGACGCACCATAAGCGGCATGCCTGTGAGTAATGCGCTGATTAAAGGGGCAGTGGTTCCGATTAACATTCCAAACATCGGCCCCAAAATCATCCCGCCCAAAAGAACAGGGATATGCATCGGCAAAAACATTTTTCCCGCCTGGGTTGAACCGATAAGGTGGAACGCCTGCGGTAACAACACCGACAATGCAATCAAAAGCCCGCCTACCGTAATTTTTCTTATGTTCATATAGATCTCCTTCGGGCGGATATGGAATCCGCCCCTACACCGAATATTGTATAATATTTGTTATTTTAAACTGTCCAGCTGCTTTTGCAGCCTTGACAAATCTTTTCTTATTTCGATTTTCTGAGGGCATGCTTTTTCACACAATCCGCACGATACGCAGTTTTTTGCTTTTTTCTCATCCACTATATCGTTGTTCCATTGCCAGAGTGTTGTGCCCTTATTTTCATAAATGCCAAAGTTGTTCCATATACGAAAATTATGCGGTATATCCACTCCTTTTGGACACGGCATGCAATAGCCGCACCCCGTACAAGCATTGTTAACTCTGCTGTTCATCAATTTCGAAACCCGGTCAATGACCTTAAGCTGCTTATCGCTTAGCGGCTCAAAATTTTTGAATGTATTAAGATTATCCGTCACCTGTGTTGCAGTGGACATTCCGCTTAGCACAACCTTAACACCCGGCAAACTGCCTGCCCACCTAACAGCCCACGACGCAATTGACGAATTTTCATCTTGTGCTTTAAGCAGCCGCGAAATGTCGTCAGGCAAATCGGCAAGCAATCCACCTTTTACAGGCTCCATAACCACGACCGGCACCCCAAGACTTAGCGCCAGATCATGTCCTTTAATGCCCGCCTGTTCCTCGGTGTCCATATAATTGAGCTGAAGCTGGCAAAAATCCCACTTTCGGCTCTTTATAATGCTTTCAAAAACCTCATATTCATCATGAAACGAAAAACCAAACTGCCGTATCTTACCCTGCTGTTTTAGCTTGTCGCAAAATTCTAAAACTTTAAGTTGGCACATTCTGTCCCACAAATTTTTATTAAGCGAGTGCAAAAGATAAAAATCTATGTAATCGGTACCCAGCCTTGTGAGCTGGTCATTAAACAATCTTTCTGCATCCTCAATGCTTTTTACACCCCAGCACGGCAGCTTGGTCGCAATATAATAACTGTGTCTGTCATATTTGGATAAAGCCTTTCCCACAAAAGATTCACTTTCGCCGGACAAATAATAATATGCGGTATCAAAATAATTCACTCCGTTTTGATAAGCCGTGTCTAACAGCTTTTCGGATTGAGTTTCATCAATTTTACCGTCTTTCGTCGGCAGCCTCATGCAGCCAAACCCTAAAATTGACACCGGTTCACCGTTCATACTCCTTTTCACCATCATACTCAACTCCAAAAAATTTATGTTCACATATTAGTATTAGTATACCTTTTATGCTTTTTGTTGTAAACCCTTTGACCGACGCGGACGGCTGAGGACACTAAATCAAAAGATGATATTACCCAAAAAACATAGGGCGCGATGCCCTTCATCGCGCCGTTTTTGTGGTTCATCCCGCCATATATAAACAAATCTTGTAGGGAGCACCGTCCTCGGCGTTCCGCATCATCTGCATTGCCTGCACATTATCAATCCCGCTATTTACCCCAAACCGTTTTCATCACGATTTTTTGATAGCTTTGTATCAGTTTTACAACCTTGACCGAAACATTTTCGTCGATATAATCGGGCGGCATCGCTGTTTGTACGTTGTTCTCGCGCATTGCGGCCGCAAGCCTGACAGCCTGCTCAACATCATCGCTGTTAATGCCGCCAATAACAACAGTGCCCTTGTCCAGCACCTCGGGGCGCTCGGTGGATGTGCGTATCAGCACGCCAGCAAACCCAAGCATAGCCGATTCTTCGGACAATGTGCCACTGTCTGACAGCACACAATAGCTGTCCTGCTGAAGCCTGTTATAATCCGAAAACCCGAAAGGTTTAAGATTTTTGACCAATGGGTGAAATTTAAAATTTCGCGACTCGATAACCTTTTGTGAGCGCGGATGAGTGGAATAAATAACGGGCATGTTATATCGCTGGGCAATATTGTTTAATGCATTCATTAAACTGATAAAATTGTCCTCGTCGTCAATGTTTTCCTCACGGTGAGCCGACACCAAAAAATATTTGCCTTTTTCAAGTCCGAGGCGCATCAAAACATCGCTTTTTTCAATTTTTTCGTGGTGTTCTCTCAGCACCTCTTTCATGGGCGACCCGGTGACAAAAATTGTCTTGCCGTCAATCCCCTCGGCCAACAGATACCGCCTTGCATGCTCGGTATAGGCAAGGTTGATGTCCGAAATGTGGTCAACGATTTTGCGATTTATCATTTCGGGCACATTCCAATCCCAGCACCGGTTGCCCGCCTCCATATGAAATATCGGTATTTTAAGCCGCTTTGCAGATATTGCGGACAATGCCGAATTTGTATCGCCAAGCACAAGCAGTGCGTCCGGCTTTTCTTGTTTTAACAACTCATATGACTTTGACAAAATATTGCCCATGGTCTCGCCCAAATGCTTGCCCGCACAATCAAGATAATAATCAGGCTCGCGAATATTCAAATCCTCAAAAAACACTTGGTTAAGAGTATAATCCCAATTTTGACCCGTGTGCACCAAAACATGCAAAAAATACTTGTCGCACGCCTTAATGCATGCCGACAGCCTGATAATTTCGGGGCGTGTGCCAAGGATGGTCATAACCTTTAGCTTTTTCACCACGCATCTTCCTCAAATCCATAGTCATATTGTGACGGAGCTTCGCCTTTTTCACGAACAACAACCGGCACATCGGTGTCGCCGTCAACAGTCCGCAGCAGCTTTATTCTAAATCGCCACTCTTCTCCAAAATCAAAAACATAACAAAACTTGTCCCCGGGTTTTAAATCAAAATCGCACAGCCTATAGTCAGTGGTATGATTTTCTTCATCGTCAATCATTTCGGCATAATATGCATCATCATCGTCCCACACACGGTTATTCATAAAAAACGCATGTGCATGGTCATCGTCAAACTCGAACGCGTCAAGTATCGCACTGTGGAGATTAATAAGCCAAGCATTGGCAGATATTTTAATGTGACGATAACAGCCCGGTGCTAAAGATACACTGAATACATAAGATTGGTTCTTCTTCATTTTCTCAGCTCCTTATTTATTATTGCAACACTTTTTATATTTTTTACCACTGCCGCAAGGACAGGGATCATTCCTTCCCACCTTTGCATTATCAGAAAATGTATAATTTTCAAGCTCAAGCTCTAACGGAACTTTAACATCCAACTCCTCTGCATTATGTCCACGCAACGCCCAAAGTCGTACCGTCCGCGCAAGGCTTTTAAGATATGTTGCAAAATCTTTCATCTCTTTTAAAGTTCTAATAACTACGCCCATGCGGATCATTAATTGCAAAATCAACATTAATTCATAATCTAAATTTATAACTAACTGAATCTCCGATGCAATTTCAACCGCCGTTTCTGCATTTATCCTGAAGTGCCGCACAAAATATTCTGCCAATGCCACGCCTGCTGGAACAAGCTTGGGATAATATGCATTCCCATATTCAAACAACTCATCCCTTTGCGGTATATAAAAAGGCTTGTCCTTTTGTTTTTGATAAAGTTCATCAAAATTTCTGCCATCACTATAGTAATCAAATAAAGACTCATGTGCAAGACATTCTTTATATGTTTGTGCAAACAACGGCGGTCTATAACAATCATCGGCTATATCAAGTATCTCCTGCACGGTAAGCTCATCGCCAGTGTGCATTTGGTATATCTCAACTGCTTTTTCAGCAGGAATAATCCCATAAAACTCAACAAAAGCAGCTATATAATCCGAGATACGGTTAAACCGTTCATTCTCCTTTTTAAATTCCTGCGTTTCGAGCATGCTATGCTTATCTAATATGTCATCGGGCACAACATATTGCCCATTTATCATGAAAATTAGACCGACAGAAACAGCAAACCTTATTGGCGAGCTTAAAAATTCTTCGTATTTCGCACATACTTCTTCGCTGTTCAAAACAGCTTTGAGTTCATCAGGCTTTAGGCGAAGCAGCATTTCCCTAAGATTGTTATCGTCAAGCATAAAGTTGCTTAATTTGTCTACCAAGCCTTTCTTTTTCAAGCGAGAACATCCGCGAATGCCCCAATTACTGGCAACCAACTTGATTTGATCAACTGTTAAGCTTAATAGCATTTCTTTCAACAACATAGTTTGTAACCTCCTTCAAGCTATCACTTCTTCATAATATGTGTCAGGGTTATCACTGTCAAAAATCTCGTTTGCCCACATAAAAGTCACCAAATCGCTGTCGCCGGTGTTTGTGATGCTGTGTGTAAACCCCGGCGGAATATCCACAACGCGCATATCGTCTTTGCTCACATTAATACTAAAAACTTCATCGCTGCCGATACGCCTAAATTTGATAACACCCTGCCCGCTCACCACAAGAAATTTCTCGTTTTTGGTATTGTGCCAGTGATTGCCCTTTGTTACGCCCGGCTTTGTAATATTAACCGAAAACTGCCCCCGCTCGGGCGTTTTTAAAATCTCGGTAAACGAACCGCGCTCGTCACAATTTGCTTTAAGCGGATACGAAAACCCATCGGGCGGCAGGAAGCTGAGATATGTACTGTAAAGCTTTTTTTCAAACATATCCGACATATCGGGCACGGCAAGCGTTTTTCGGCTGTGGCGAAAAGAATAAAGCAGCTCGGCTATGCGCCCCAGCGTGGCAGAATACACCACAGGCACGGTGCAATAATCCCCGTCTTTTGTGGGACCCCCCGCAAGCGCCCTTACCAATTCCTCTACCACATCATCAATATACACTAACTTTAGCTGTGTGTCGGGATCATTAATCTTAATCGGCAAATCACGCGCAATATTATGGCAAAAGGTCGCCACAACACTGTTATAATTCGGTCTGCTCCATTTCCCGAACACATTAGGAAATCGGTACACAAAAGTAAGCGCGCCTGTCTGCTTGCCATAGTCAAATAAAAGCTGCTCTCCCATTCTTTTGCTTTTGCCATAGGGGTTGTCAAGCGCCGCCTGTGTTGATGACGAAAGCATTACCGGACAACGGTTATTGTGCTTTTTAAGTGTATTTAATATATGTGAGGTAAAACCGAAATTGCCCTCAATAAATTCATCATCATTTTGGGGTCGGTTAACTCCGGCAAGATGAAACACAAAATCGCAATCACGGGCAAAGGTGTCAAGCAGTGACGGGTCTGTGTCAATGTCATATTCATATATTTCATGCTTGTTTTCGCTTTTAAGGTTTGCAATAAGATTTTTGCCGACAAACCCTGCAGCGCCTGTAACTAATATTTTCAGGCCGAACTCCCCCCTACTTAGCTGTTAAGAACATTTTGTATATATGACAGAGGAAGCAGCTTTTGCTTTATCTGCTCAACATCCAACATCTGTGTGTTACTGGAGTTAAACTCCTTAAGCTCGGTGCGCTGCATACCCTGACTAAAATATTTATCATAATTCAAATCTCTTTTGTCGGCAGGCACGCGGTAAAAATCGCCCAAATCCAAAGCGTGCGCGCATTCTTCGTTTGTCAGCAGCGTTTCATACATTTTTTCGCCATGGCGTATACCTATTATTTTAATCGGGTTGTCGGCATTTAAAAGCTCTTTAACCGCCCTTGCTAAATTGCCTATAGTGCAAGCGGGCGCCTTTTGCACAAGTATATCACCGCTTTGAGCATTCCTAAATGCAAACAGCACCAAATCAACAGCCTCGTCCAAGCTCATGATAAACCGCGTCATGTCGGGATCGGTAACGGTTAGCGGCTTGCCCTGTTTGATTTGCTCGATAAACAACGGAATAACCGACCCGCGCGAGCACATCACATTGCCATAACGAGTGCAGCATATCATTGTTTTTTCACGCGATACCGTGCGCGATTTTGCGACAACCACCTTTTCCATCATTGCCTTGGATGTACCCATAGCGTTGACGGGATAAGCCGCTTTGTCGGTGGACAGGCATATCACCTTTTTAACCCCGGCCTCTATCGCTGCGGTCAACACATTGTCAGTGCCGAAAACATTGGTTTTCACCGCTTCGAGCGGGAAAAATTCGCAAGACGGCACTTGTTTAAGCGCTGCTGCATGGAATATAAAGTCAACTCCATGCATCGCGTTTTTGACACTGGCCAAATCCCGCACATCTCCGATATAAAACTTGATTTTTTCGTTATTATATTTATGGCGCATATCGTCCTGCTTCTTTTCATCGCGCGAAAATATGCGTATTTCACCAATATCGGTTTTAAGAAATCTGTTAAGCACTGCATTGCCAAAGCTGCCTGTGCCACCGGTGATGAGCAGTGTCTTGTCCTTAAACATAATTTTTCTCCT
>JAQVFM010000024.1:0-8297 GCA_028697255.1 Oscillospiraceae bacterium | reverse complement strand
CATCGCGCGAAAATATGCGTATTTCACCAATATCGGTTTTAAGAAATCTGTTAAGCACTGCATTGCCAAAGCTGCCTGTGCCACCGGTGATGAGCAGTGTCTTGTCCTTAAACATAATTTTTCTCCTAAACTTTTATATTCACAATCGGCTATTTCAAATTTTTGCAATCAGCCGCTTTGCCTTTGAACCCACCGAGCGATATACACGGCGCACCCTTGTTTTAAACCTGATGCGGCAATATTTATTAACTAACGCGTCAAAAGGCATATTGTCCAAATCTTTAAAAAACAAATCTCGGGCAGAGTGCTTTTCAACCGGCTTTACGGCTGCCGAATTAAAAGCAATCGCCTTTTTTAAATCTGCCTGCTGCCACACGATTTTATCACTTATGCTATCAAGCAAATTTTTGCCTTTATCGCTGTGCACAAGCACAAGCGAAACGCCTTTGTCGTCTGCCAGTTCGGGCATAACAGTATCAACGCCCCAAAAATCCGCCAAGGTCAAATCGCTTGCCCTGCCAAGTGTCTTAAAATTGCATTCATAACAAGACGGCCGCAAAGTGACGTTTTGCAAAAATGCCCTTAAATACTCGTCCTTGTCCAGGGTTTTATTATATACCATTTTATTGCCAAACGAAAGTGCCATTTCAAACTTTTTCCAACCTTGCTGTTTTGACCTGAAATTAACATCGGCAACAGGCGCCCCTGCCCGCTGCTCATTATGCTTTAAATATTTATTCCATGCCTTTGGTGACGGCACACCGTGGCAGATTAAATCCACCGTAAAAAGATTGTCATATTCATGGCCAAGATATGATTTTAGCCCGGCAATCTGACACGGCGTCCCGCTGAACAAAACCGGCCTGCCGCTTTTTAAAAACTGCCGCGCTTTTATATACGACTGCCCTATCCTGCTTTGCACATATTTTGATCCCCTGAACTGCCTAATATCACTTTTTTGCTCGGCAAAACTGTGCACCACATTAAATCCCTCGTCAAACCCCGCGCCAAACACCACGCCCCCGCTCTCAATTATATGCTCGGCCAGCACAGTGAACACACCGCCCGACGAGCTGCGGCTTCGTACATTTTCATCTTTGTTTAAAACGGCAAACGCCGCCGGTTCACTAATTTGTGCCTGCTTATGCTTTGTCGGGCACACCCGCTCGCACACGCCGCAGTCAATGCAGCTATCACTCAAAACCTCGGGATACCAAAACCCCTCATTGTCAATTTTCATCTTTATGCAGCTTTGGGGGCATGCACTTACACAGGCATAGCAGCCACTGCATTGCTTTGATGCAACAATCATCTTGCGCCAACCTTTTTTAAAAGTCCGGCAAAAAGCTTTGCCGCCTTGTATGCAAACCCTACATACATACTGTTGTCCGACAAATACAGCATTTTGTCAGACAGCGACGCCCGTCCGTTTTCCAACAACAAAAAATATTGATCTTTAAGCAATTTGCTGTCCCCATATTTTTTTGCCAGCCGCATTTTTTTCTTTGCATATTTTTGTGTCACAATATCCATATACTTTTGCCGCTCGGCATTGTCAATATCCATCGAGTCAAGCGTTGTTTTAATGATTTTTTGATATTCGTCAATCTGAGCTATTCTGTCACCCAAATCCTTTTGAAAAGCCGCATTTGATATGCTGTCCTTGCGGTATACAAAATAAAACATCGGCTTGTCAATATACCCCGACCTATAGTGATAAAACATCGGCAGCAAAAGCTGCCAGTTTTGCCCCTCTCTTGACGGATATATTTCTCGTTTTGGATTGATTTTGTCAAACGCCTTTGTTTTTAGCATTGCACACCCAAAATGAAAATCTTTGGTTTCAAGCGCGTTTAAAAAAAGCTTTTGGTTAAATTTATTCTTTTCCCCCGCCGACATAAGTCTTAGCGGCTTGTCCAGCTCACCATCATTTATAATATATCCGTCACACCTGACAATATCAAATTCGGGATGAAGGCTAAAAAAATCAACCTTGGTTTTTATATAATCATTTGTATAAAAATTGTCCGAATCGCACCAAGTGAAATATTCGCCGCTGACAAGCTTTAACCCCGCGTTTATCGCACCGCCCAGCCCCTGATTTTCTTGCTTGTGATATATAAGCCGCACACCGCTTTTCTCCAGTTCATCTTGACGAGAAAGCACAATATCCTCGGTGTTGTCCTGCGACCCGTCGTTTATCACAATCAGCTCGATGTGATTATATGTTTGGCCAATTATGCTGTCGAGATATCTCGAAACCCACCGCTGCGAATTATAGCACGGAGTAATAATGCTAACCAAAGGATTATCATGCATTGCGCGCCCTACCTTTCACCAATGATTTGATTCTTTGCAAAATTATTTTAAACGAACTGTTTCGCCAAAACAGTGCGGTGAACACCATGTTTGGAATAACAGCCGTCAAAGCCACCATAACAACAAAGCTTTTAAGATTAACAGTCTTTAACACTTTACTTGAAATATACAGCATCAAAATTGCGGTCAATGTCGTGACAGCAAGATGTTTGACAAAATCCTTGTAATACCCGACCGCACTGCTGGCAAGCAGAACCCGATACACAATAGCCGGGCGCAGCAAATTTGAAATAAGCCCCTGCAAAACAGTGCCGATATAAATGCCGGGCAGCCCGATAAAACGAACAAGTGTCACGCTGACAATCAGATTGACAACCGACTGCAATATCGAAATAAACTTGTCCTCATTAAAAACGCCGCCCGCAATTTTAAAATTGTTCACCGTTATTCTTTGCCCCATAAGATAATGGTTTGCCATAATCAGCAGCATTGAAAAGTTGTCAATTAATTTGTCGGGTCCAATCCACAAAGTAATAAACGGCTGTATCAACACAATAAAGCTTATTGTCGTAAACCCAAAAATCCAAAACCCCAAAAAGTGATAAACAGTGAACATTTCAAGCTGTTTTTCTTTTGACTCGGTAGCAATAAGATTTCCAAACCCGGCAGTAAAGCTGTTGAAAATGATATTTAAAAAAGTAGATATTGTCACAACCAAAAGATTATAGTTTGACACAAGCCCGACCACAGTGACATTAATTAGAGCCGAAATGATAATATTATCGGTTTGGTGCACGCTTATATCCCCGATTTTGTGGACAATAAGCGCATTTACATTTTTCTTAATTTTTTTTGTTTCTTCGCTGTCAAGCTTTCTAACATTTTTGTCTTTTAAAAACGGATATTTTTTGTCGATATAAAAAGCAGTAACTATTTTTTGAATCAGCTGCACAGCGGATTGAGTCAAAAGATAGCCAAGAAAATTTTTAAACATCAAAAGCACCGCAATTTGCGCCAGCAAAATTGCAATGTGAAACGCTGAATTTATGTTGGTTAAAATATATCCCCTTTGCTCGGCATTTATAAGACCGTATTTATAGGTGACAAAATATGACGATACCGTATTGAACAAAAACAATAGATAATAAAGCTGCAAATTATCAATCTCGTTCGCACCCTTGATTATATACGGCAAAAAGGGCAGCAACACAATCCCCAGCACAGCAACCACAAGCGCGACAACCCTGTACGCATTGCGGTACAATTGCATCAGCGCCTTGATTTTTTCCCTGTCGTTGTCGGCCACCGGCTTATACAGACTAAAGTTCATCGCCGTGCCGATTCCAAGCTCGGTAAAGGATAAAACGCCAAGAACATTCGTAAACAGTCCGTTTATGCCGAGATATGTTATACCAATTGTATATATAAAGACGGTTCTTGTCGCAAAGGATATAAGCATTGTCGAAACATTGCCGACATATCCCCAAAATATATTCTTTGCGGCAAGTGATGTCCTTGATTGTTGGCTCATCATCATTCACCCATCAATTTTTTTATCTGCCCCGCTGCATCAAACGCCCTTTGGCAATATTCGGGCATAAACCCCTGCAAATGCCCGCGCATGTCCTGCTCATGCTGCCTCATCCATTCAAATGCCCTAATCAAATCGTCGCTGCTTTGCAGCGTTTGCACCGGAACAACATAGTTTTCGTGCGTGCCGAATATATCCTTTGCAATGCCGCGGGATTTGACCGAATACCCCACAACCAAAGTCGGCACACACGACGAATATGCCGCAATCGTCGAATGCGTGCGCGCACCGATAAACATGCGGCACCGCCCGATAACCCCTTTAAGCTCCATGCAGCTGCAATCACCGATTAATGCAACACGGCCGGTGCTTTCAAACTCCCTGTAAAGCTCTCCAAGCGGCTGCCTGTCATCGTTAAAGTCCCACACAACATGCGGTATCAGCGCAATGTGCATATCAGTGGTGTCAAGTATGTGCCGTATCAGACCTTTAAAATTATCCATTGTAACGCCCGCACGGCTTTCGCAACCAATAATAAGCGGGCTCAAATTTATCCCAATCGTATTATTTTCGACAAATTCTACAGGTAGTTTACTGTTTTCGGCATCAAGCGTGAATGCGGTGTCGGGTATCAGGTGCGTGTTTTTGTCAATACCGGCATCAATAAGCGCATTATAAGTTATCGACTCGCGGGCAGTAATCAGTGCATAGCGTTTTAGGTCGCCACAAATTTCGGGGTTTTTCAAAAGCTCCGGCTCAATCGAGCAGCCCCACAGCACAGTTTTATTATTCCGGCTCAAAGCCTCGTTCAAAAAAGCGAGGTTTTTATAAAAAGACCCGCAGCAATAATTGTCTCCGCCAATCGACAGGTAAACATCACCGCAGGCCGCATCGTTTAATATATTGCGATACATAAACCGCCCATAGCCATTTATATTGCCGGCAATCATCGACTGCAATTTCAGTCTGAAATGGTTGAACCGATATTTTTTATAAACCCGCCCCTCAAGCTTTACATTAATCAGCTTGTCCAGCCCATAAGCAGCGTCCTCATGCGGCCTTTGCGAATATAATGTGTCTGCCCCGCCCAAAACCTTTATCGTTGTCCTAACAAGCGCCTCGCACCCATGATTTTTTGCACCGCCATGATTATATAAAAAAACTTTGTTCATTCCATCACCAAAAAATATATATTATTTTCCACTCGCACCACACTTCGCACTTCCACACCGTATAGCAAAATGCCCCATCCCGCCACTTACTAACTACAAGAAATTAAATTAATAATATAAGTATTGCACCGTTCAATCCCTTTGATACAAATCCCTTGTATAAACCTTGTCGCACACATCCATGATCTCATCCGACATCCTGTTTGCAACAATAATGTCACAAATCCTCTTAAATTCGCAAATATCCTTAATCACTTTTGAACCATAAAAACTGTCCTGATTTAATGCCGGCTCATAAACCACAACCTCAGCACCGCTTGACTTTATACGCTTCATCACACCCTGAACCGATGAATGCCTAAAATTATCCGAATCGGCCTTCATCGTCAACCTGTATACACCCACCATTTTGGGGTTGTTTTTTAATACCATGCGCGCAACATGATCCTTTCTTATCCTGTTCGCTTCGACAATTGCTGTCATAATTTTATTGGGCACATCATAAAAATTAGCCAAAAGCTGCTTTGTATCCTTTGGCAGACAATATCCCCCATACCCAAACGACGGGTTGTTATAATGACTGCCAATTCTCGGGTCAAGGCAAACGCCCTCGATAATTTGTTTTGTGTCAAGTCCCTGCAGCTCGGCATATATGTCAAGCTCATTAAAAAATGCCACTCTCATTGCAAGATATGTGTTGGCAAACAGCTTTATCGCTTCGGCCTCGGTCGAATTGGTATAAAGCACTTTGATATCCTTTTTAATCGCACCGTCAAGCAGCAGCCCCGCAAATGTTTCGGCCCTTTGCGACTTTTCGCCGACAATAATACGAGACGGATAAAGGTTGTCATAAAGTGCCCTGCCCTCGCGCAAAAACTCGGGCGAAAAAATAATATTGTCTGACGAAAACATATCGCGCACTTTTTTGGTGTAACCTACCGGCACAGTGGATTTTATAACCATCACTGCATCCGGATTTATATTTAACACATCCAAAATGACAGATTCGACAGACTCTGTGTTAAAATGATTTTTTTCAGCATCATAATTTGTCGGTGTGGATATAATAACAAATTGCGCATCCTTGTATGCCTTAACATTATCGGTCGTCGCCGTTAGCTTCAAATTTTTATTTGCAAGATATTCACTAATCTCTGCATCAACAACAGGCGACCTACCTTCGTTTATCATACGTACTTTTTCTTTGTCAATATCAAGCGCGGTCACATCGTTATACTGCGCCAGCAGCACCGCATTTGCCAGACCGACATAGCCTGTCCCGGCAACAGCAATTTTCATTGCGCCACCCCCCATGCTTTAAGTATTGACAATAAAATGCAGCAATATTTTTTTGTTTATGGGGGGCATATTTAAGGACTTATATCATATTTAAATCCTTTATCAAATCCATGCGTTTTTCAACAATATCATTATCAGGGCTTGGCACACGGTATAGTTCAGACATTTTCCTTTTCTTTGTTAAAACGCGTATTAACAAATCTATTATCCGGTGAACCCACGCCGCAGGCAACAGCAACACACTTTTCTGCACATAAGGATATTTCATAAAAATTGCTTTTCGGCTTGGAAAAAGGCGTTTTACCAAGGGCTGGCGTTTCCAGTCGTTCATATATTTTTGATAATTTTCATTCTTTTTAAATGTCTCAAACCTTGCCTGTGTATAACGATAAAAAAAGTTCTCCCTGCCTTTTTGGGATTGCCCAAAAACACCCCCGGTTTCCATATCTTCCAGCACCCTAAGGTGCAGGCCGTCTTCAACCGGCTGAAAATCGGGAACACAAACCGGCAGCTTGCAATATTCGGCACCGATTTGATACACGCAATCCATAAACCTATCATATTTTAAGTATCTCATTAACTGATTAACTCGGTTCCAATCAATTTCGTTTTTATAGTTAATGGCATAAAGCAGCGTATCCATCATTTGACGAACGCCGGCGCCCCGACTTAAAAAATGTTTTATGAAATGTAATGCAGTAAAGATATATCCATCTGTTATCCCTAAAACAGGAACACGAATATTTTCATCCAAATTAATTTTACGATATGGTTCTTGATTAAACATTTTATTATTAAACCATACATCTTCAAACAATTCATCATAAAGGCGTAAATGCAGCTCAACCAAGCCGCCTATCGGGTGGTGGCAGCATATATGGTGCGAAGTTGGCGACTTTTCCGGCACGGAGTATCCGAGCTTTTCCATTATTGCAACACATTCGGTCTCCTTTTCTATTGGAATCAATATATCCGTATCACCCGAAATTCGGCATGATGGCTCATTATATAATGCCGCAAGACTTTCACCTTTTAGCAGACAATACGATATCCCTGCTTTATTAAATTCTGAAAACACTTCACGGCTTATGCTTAATCTTTGGATATTCTTTGCAGCGGCTGCAATCATTTCATCATTCAAAGCATTCATTTCAGATTCCGAAACATTAAAAAACGAACATTGCTTAGCAGCTTTCAGCGCGAGTATTACTGTCGGCCATATCCCCTGTTTCATTGATAGTTTTTTGATCTGCGCGATATCCACACGCCGATTTAATACAGGCGCTTTACCCGTTGCACCGCATGCAAACAAATATAGCATATCATGAAATGTGTCGGTCAAGTGGCAAGCCCCCTATGAGTAATCTATTACAGTATTTAAAAATAAAGTTGTAGTATTAATCGATACAAACAGTTATTTATTTAATAATAATATTAGCCTCCAATTATTTTAAAAAGTTTTCGTCTGCATTTAGAAACAAAAGATCTTCCGCAATATTTATCAATAACCTTATCAAAAGGCATATTTGTGAAATCTTTTAATGCGTGTTTTCTTAACGCATTTCTTGGCACACTCTTAAAATATGAGGGATTGTTTTGTAATGCTTTATTAAAATCAACTGCTTTAACCTTCATTCGATTTGTCAGAGAATTAATCACTGACTCTCCGAGTAGAGTATTTACAATAACAAGAGAAACACCTTTATCATCATTCATCTCGGCAACAACATTTTCGATACCCCAAAAATCAGCAAGTGTTATATCACTATAATTATTGCCCTTAAAAGAACATCGATAACAACTTGGTCGCAGATAGAGGTTAGACAAAAATCCCTTCATATATAAATCCTCAGTTAGTCTTTTTATGTACTCCGTACCATTTAAAAACTCAAATAGTACAGAGTACGTTTTCCAGCCATACCTTTTATGTCTAAAATGTACTCTCCGTACAACTGACTCGGCTTTTCTCTCTATAT
>JAQVFM010000023.1 GCA_028697255.1 Oscillospiraceae bacterium | reverse complement strand
GGGAATGGTGCATCCTAAAGTGTTGTCCACATGCGGCATAAATCCCGATGAGTATACCGGCTTTGCATTCGGAGTAGGCTTGGACCGCCTGACGATGACAAGGCATAAAATCAACGATATCCGGCTGCTGTTTGAAAACGATTTGCGATTCCTTAAACAGTTTGGATAAAAATTGCTTGTCCGCTGTGAACGCGTTGCGTACTGCCTCAATGCTGTATCGGACAGGTAAAGGCGGGCATTTAATAAAAGAAAGGAACGGAACACACAATGAAGGTTTCATATAACTGGCTGCGAAGATATGTTGATATTGATGTTTCAATCGAGCAGCTTTGCAATAAAATGGTGCAGTCAGGTTTTGAAGTTGACGGTATAGAGGATTTGTCCAAAAGCATGAGCAATGTGGTTGTGGGGCGTGTTTTGACAATAGAGAAGCACCCCGATGCCGACAGGCTGCTAATATGTCAGCTTGATGTCGGACAGCAGCAATTACAGATAGTAACCGGTGCTGACAATCTATTTGAAGGTGCTCTGGTGCCCGTTGCTTTGCACAATTCGCATTTGCCAAACGGCATGCATATAAAAAAAGGCAAACTCAGGGGTGTTGACTCTTATGGAATGCTTTGTTCGGGCGAGGAGCTTTGCCTTAAAGAGTGGGATTATCCCGGCGCCGAAGTGAATGGTATACTAATTTTGAAAGATGAATATCCTGCCGGCACAGATATGCGCACAGTTATAGGGCTTGATGATATTATTATTGATTTTTCGGTTACGGCAAACCGCCCCGATTGTCAAAGCATGCTTGGCATTGCACGAGAAGTAGCAGTGGCATTTAATACTGAGTTAAAGCTGCCGCAGCCACAATATAAGACAATTGGCGGTAATGTGCATGAGTATATTGAGGTTTCAGTTGAAGATAACGACCTTTGCCCGCGCTATTATGGTAGAGTGGTAACTAATGTGCGCATTGCCCAGTCCCCCGACTGGATGAAAAAATTCCTTAAGGCCGCAGGCATGCGTCCTATTAATAATATTGTTGATATCACAAACTTTGTAATGCTGGAAACAGGACAGCCTATGCATGCTTTTGATTTGCGCGATGTGAGTGGAGGCAAAATTGTTGTGCGCCGGGCTCATGATGGTGAAACTATGACTACCCTCGATGGTAATGAACACAAGCTTTCAAAAGACATGCTTGCAATTGCCGATGCCGAGAAACCGTCATGTCTTGCCGGTATTATGGGATCTCTTGACAGTGGGATAAAGGATGATACTACAACGATATTTTTTGAATCGGCAAAGTTTCGCCGTGACAGTGTAAGACGTACTGCACGCACGTTGGGGCTGCGCACCGAATCCAGCGCGCGATTTGAGAAAGGCGTGGATATTTTAAATGTCGAATACGCAATGGAGCGGGCACTTCAACTGATATACGAGCTTGATGCGGGTGATATTGTTGATGGCATCATCGACTGCAACCAGGGCTTGCCCGATAAACGGATTATAACTGTTTTGGCCTCTGACGTGAATTCTCTGTTGGGTATAGAAATTCCGGCTGAAACCATGGCAGATATTTTAAACAGGCTTTCGATTACAACGACACTTTTGGGCGACAAGCTAACCTGTGCCGTTCCCTCGTTTCGCGACGATATAGAAGGGAGTGCCGATATAGCCGAAGAAGTGATACGCATATATGGATATGATCATATTGTGGCCAGACCCATGTATGGAGCGGTGGTGCGCGGTCGAAAGTCACACAAACGCTTGTGCGCCGATCGCATTAAAAGTAGGCTTATTGCCCATGGGCTTTATGAAACTATGAATTATTCGTTTATCAGCAAAAAAGCGTTTGATATGCTTGATCTTCCCGAAGATGACAGCCGAAGACAGACTGTTTCTTTACTCAATCCGCTTGGCGAAGAGTATTCGGTTATGCGTACCCAGCTTATCAGCAGTATGCTAAATGTAATTTCACTGAACCTTAACCGAAAAATCCCGGGCGCAAGACTATTCGAGCTTAACAAGGTGTTTTTACCGAAATCTGATAATGCCGACGATCTGCCCGATGAAGTTTTGAAGCTTTCAATCGGATTATACGGAGAGGAAGAGGATTTCTTTACACTTAAAGGCATAGTTGAAGATGTTCTTTCATTATTCGGTGTTGTACCCGGTTTTAAAGCTTCAAAAGAACCTTTTTTGCATCCGGGAAGACAAGCACAGGCTTTATATAATGATGAAATATTCGCTGTAATGGGCGAGGTTCACCCTGACACAGCCGAACGGTTTGGCATAAATACGCGTGTTTATGTTGCGCAAATTTCTGTTGAAGCTCTTGCCGGCATCAAGCAGCCGCTTGTTTTGTATAGGCCGCTGCCGCGTTTTCCGGCTATCGAGCGGGACTTAGCACTTGTGTGCGACAGAAATCTTGCAGTTGCCGAAATTGAAAGCACTATAAAAAATTTTGCATGGCATAATCTTGAGAGTATTGCGCTTTTTGATGTTTATCAAGGTGAGCAGATTGAAAAGGGTAAAAAAAGCGTTGCCTATCGTTTAACCTTCCGAAGTGCGCAATCCACCCTCAAGGATGAGGATGTTGACGCTGCTCTTAATAAAATAATAATAAAATTAAAAGATAAAGGTTGTATTTTAAGGTCATAAATCACTTGAAATATGAGTATTTATGTACTATAATAAATTTTAAGGAAAATTATAGTATATGGCGGCGTGCTTTTTTGAAAGCTGAGGTGATGATATGCTGGACAGAACCATGACCTTTTCTTTAGGCAGTGATAAGGAACAGGAAATGAAACAGGTGCTTACAGCGGTTTATGATGCCCTTCGTGAAAAAGGCTATAATCCCATAAACCAGCTTGTAGGATATTTATTGTCTGAGGATCCGACATACATTACCACCCACAATAACGCACGAAGTTTAATTCGCCGCATAGACCGTGATGAATTGCTTAGGGTGTTGGTTAAGGCCTATTTAGACAGTTGATTTTTATCCCCACAGATGTGGGGATATTTTGATTGGTCGAATAAGAGGCATGTTCTTATGCTTTACATTAAGGATTTTATGTGGTAAAATCGATAATCAAGCCACTATTAGGAGGATTGCAATGGCAGAAAAGAGCAGTGATAGTAAAAATCAGGCCAAAAAAAAGACAGGAAAAAAGAAATCTGATTTTCTTTTATATAAAGGCCGCCCGCTGGTGCGCTGCGGCAATGAACTGTATTACGGTAATATGCATGAGAAATATGTGGTTATGCTTCAGATATTAACTACAAAGCAGGTTAAAGATATGACCATTGCCGATAAGGTTCAGGTACAGTTAATGTCCACTGATCCGGATTTGCGCATGAAGGACCGCATTTCAAAAAAATCGGAAAAACGCGGTCTTTATAATGCAATGGATATCGGGTCAATATGGCTTGAAAGGGCATTAGAGGAACAATAAGAACCCCACCCGCTAACGCAATCAAAGATTGCGAGCGGGTCCCCGGGAACCTTGTTGTTTCACAATAAGAACCCCACCGGTTAACGCAATCAAAGATTGCGAGCGGGTCCCCGGGAACCTTGTTGTTTCACAATAAGAACCCCACCGGTTAATGCAATCAAAGATTGCGAGCTGGTCCCGGGAACCTTGTGGTTTCACAATAATTTATCCCTGCGTATCATGCTTAGCCGCAGGGATAATTTTTTATCATTTTCATATTGGCATTGCACGCAACATATAAATTAGTATCAATGTTAAGGGAGAGTTGGAGCAATGTTTGTTTATTCATTCAAAGCCTCCAAAAAGCAAATCGTATCCATGATACTATGCGCTGTGATGCTGATTGCTGTTTTGGTTGTGGCGATATTTTGTTCGACGGGGAACGCATCGGCACAAACATACCAGCCCGTAAAGGGGGACAACGAAAACAACCGGATTGCTTTTTTAACCGGTTTGGGGTACGAAATTGACACTTCTGCACCAACGGTTAGGGAGATTTTAATACCCGATGAATTTGATGAGGTCTTTGAGAACTATAACAAGGTTCAGCAGCAAGCTGACATGGATTTAAAGCCGTATCGAGGCAAGCGTGTTAAATGCTGGTCATATCGTGTGCTCAATATACCCGAGCAGGGCGAGGTTTTGGCCAATTTGTTTGTCTACAAAGGCAAAATAATTGGCGGCGACATATCGTCAACGGCATTAGACGGCTTTATGCACGGGCTGGTAAAATACAATTATAATAAGGCAGCTATGACAACGACCGGGACAATGGCAACGACAACATCATCGACCAAATCAGCAGGTTAAGAGTATTTATGAATCGGTCGGGGGGATGACCTAATCTTCAGGTGCAAGCTTTTACCGGTTTGTTATAAAAAAACCTTGCACCTGAATAATTAATAAAAATACTTATATATTTAATTGTAGCAGCATTTATTAATTATTCAGCAGGCATTAAAATAGAGGTTATTTTAATTGCCAAGGGTACAAGCTTGGTGCTGCATTTTCGACATCATAAAAATGGCAGTCGATAAAAACGCATTATAAGTATAATCTTTTGTGGATTTTGACATTGGATATATTAGATAAACTGACTTCAATATCTTTGTTAATTAAAAGTATGGCGATATCGTTGAAAATCTGTTATATTATTAGTAGCGTTAGTCTGATGTAAAATAATAAACATATTTAGACATAACTTACGCGAAATATTTGGGAGGTTATCTTATGGCTAGTTTATCACTCAGGAATATCAACAAAAAGTATCCCGGAGGGGTACATGCGGTTCAAGACTTTAATCTTGAAATCAAGGACAAGGAGTTTATTATTCTTGTCGGCCCATCGGGTTGCGGTAAATCCACCACCTTACGTATGGTTGCAGGACTGGAAGAAATTACAGACGGGGAACTTTATATTGGCGATAAGCTGGTCAATGATGTTGCTCCGAAGGATCGCGATATTGCTATGGTGTTCCAGAACTATGCATTGTATCCTCATATGACTGTGTTTGAGAATATGGCATTTGGTCTTAAACTTCGCAAGACTCCGAAAGATGAGATCAAGCGCCGTGTTGAAGAGGCTGCACGCATTCTGGACATATCTCACCTACTTGACAGAAAACCTAAGGCTTTGTCAGGCGGACAGCGTCAGCGTGTTGCACTGGGACGCGCGATTGTTCGCGAACCCAAGGTTTTCCTTCTTGACGAGCCTCTTTCCAACCTTGACGCAAAGCTGCGCGCCCAGATGAGGACCGAGCTTTCCAAGCTGCACCAGAAATTGGGCACCACCTTTATTTATGTAACGCATGACCAGACAGAGGCTATGACGATGGCCGACCGTATTGTTGTTATGAAGGACGGCTTAATTCAGCAGGTTGATTCGCCGCAATCGCTTTATGATTATCCTGTCAATATGTTTGTTGCAGGCTTTATTGGCAGCCCACAGATGAACTTTGTGGATTGTATGCTTATTAAAAATGGCGATGATTTGTTTGTGGAATTCGGTTCAGAAGATACCAAATCAACACGCGGGCACAAATATCAGATTAAGCTGCCGGCATCTAAAAACGCTAAGGGTCAGCTTGACGAGTATATTGACAAAGAAGTCATCATGGGAATTCGTCCCGAAGATGTGCATGACGAGCCTCGCTATCTTAAAGAGATGCCTGATTGCATGATTAAGGCCGACATAGAAGTTACTGAAAAAATGGGTTCGGAAACCTTTTTATACTTTAACACAGAGGGCATTAGCTTTACCGCCCGTGTCGAGCCGACTTCGGTTGCACGCCCCGGCGATAATATTGATGTTGTTATTGATAACAATAAAATCCATATTTTCGATAAAGATACCGAACAAGCAATTTGCCACTAATATTTAATTTAAGCACTTGGGCTGACACGCAACAAAAATTGAGTGTCAGCTCTATTTTTTAAATTATATTGGAAGAAATAATTTTTATCCTTGCATTTTATGCTGTGTTATGATATCATTTTTTTTACTGATGCTTTGGCTTGTTGAAAGAGGGGACTATATATGAAACAAAAACTTCACCCGAATTATGAAGAAACGACAATTACATGTGCATGCGGTGAGGTAATAAAGACCAGATCCACAAAGAAAGATATCCGTGTCGAAATTTGTTCAAAATGCCACCCGTTTTTTACGGGTAAGCAGAAATTGGTCGATACGGGCGGGCGTGTAGATCGTTTTAAAAGGCGTTTCGGCATAGAAGAAGCTCAGTAAGCTGAAATGCTTTACCAGGCAGCGCAAACGGCGCTGCCTTTTCTATTACTTGGAGGACAGTATATTATGGAACAAAGCAGCTATAAAACAATAAGGCGGCAAAGCGAATGTGAATTTGTCGAGCGTCGTTCACGTTTTTTGGGTGCTGTGTGTCCAATTAGCAGCCAGCAAGATGCGCAGAGATTTATTGACGAACGTCGAAAAAAGCACTGGAATGCCGCTCATAATGTTTATGCCTATGTATTGCGCGAAGGGCAAGCGCAACGATATTCAGACGACGGTGAACCGCAGGGCACAGCCGGATATCCTATACTTGACGTATTAATACACGAAGAATTAACCAACTGTATTATTGTTGTGACGCGGTATTTTGGGGGAGTATTGCTCGGAACGGGTGGACTTGTGCGCGCGTATTCCCGCACCGCAAAGCTTGCCATTGAAGCGGGCGGAGTAGTGACAATGACACTGTGCACACGCGCTGTCGTTGAGTGCGGGTATACGCTGTATGGTTCGATTGATGCTGCAATAACAAATAGCGGAGGTGTTGTCCACGACACACGCTATACAAACAATGTAGAAATTGAATTTTTTGCACCTTGCGGGGTGATGGGATTCATCAGGTCAAAAATTACAGAGCTTAGTGCCGGAAGTGTGGATATAAAGGAGATAGGGCAGCAATATATGGCGCTTGTTTAATTTACCTTAAAAAATAAAATAAATGCAACCTTTTAGCTTGTTAATCAGTGTTATATATAGAGGGAGGAATGACGGTGAACACAGAATCGCTGCGTACGGTCGATTCGGTGGACGAAATCCTTGATCGGTATTCGACGATGGTGTATCGTCTGGCGTTTGCCCGCACAAAAAACCGATTTGACGCCGATGACATACTTCAGGAGGTGTTTATGCGGTATATACGCAACAAACCCTGCTGTTGTGATGAGGAGCACCGCAAGGCATGGCTGATACGCACCACTATAAATTGCAGTAAAACACTGCTGAATTCTGCATGGTTTCGTAAAACCACGTCACTCAACGACACGCTGTACTTTGAGATGAAAGAGCACAGTGAAGTCTACTATGCCGTGCTTTCATTACCGGTTAAGTATCGCACTGTCATCCATCTGTATTATTACGAGGATTATGCAGTTGCGGATATAGCTGATTTGCTTAAAAGCAAACCTTCTACTGTGAAATCGCAGCTGCATCGTGCCCGCAATATGCTGCGGGTTAAGCTGAAAGGAGAAATTATCGATGTTTAGGGATAAGTATCGCTTAGACAACGAAAAAATTGTACCCGATAGGGCGCTAATCAAATATTTATCGGTTCGTATGGCGCAAACTGAAGCAGGTGCTGCTATTCCATCTGAAAAGCCCCATAGTCGGCGGTGGTTGCGGCCGGTCTTTGCTATGGCGGCGTGTTTTGCTTTGCTGATTAGTGTGGGCGGGTTGTATTTGAATTTTAATACCAGTAGGGATAAGCCTTCGATTACTGATAAAATAACCGAGGTTAAAACCGGCGTCACTTATTCTGACCTTTACGAGCTTATCAAGTCCATGGAACCCAAAAAGGATTTGCGTGATATATTTGGAGGTTTTATCAATGAAAATGAAAAGGCAACTGCAAATAATGCAGAGATAGCTCCCGGTTCTGCAAAAAATGGTTCGGCTGATTTGAAAAGCAATCAGGGCGACCACTCCAAAACGAACACACAAGTTAAAGGCGTTGACGAAGCCGATATTGTTAAAACCGACGGCAAGTATATATACACTTTAACCAAGGGAAATCTTGCAATTATCCGCGTGCAGGGATCACAAATGCTTAAAGTGGCAAGCGTTGATTGTACAAAATTTGCTGACACTGATAATGAAAGCTATCCGGCTGAAATGTATGTAATTGGCGATCGGCTGGTTATAGTTAAAAATGTTTTTGACAATGCTGATTCTAATAATGGCATTGCAAAAAGTGAAATGTATGTCTATGATACAATGTATCGGACCGGTGTTACGAGTACGGCAGTGTATGATATTAGTGACCGTTCTAACCCAAAGCTTTTGGGGGATCCGGGGCAAAGCGGCAGCTATTTATCATCACGAATGGTTGGCAAGACGCTTTATCTGATAACCAATTATACAATTTATGAAAAAGCAAAAAAGAATGATCCCGAAACCTATATACCGCGGCTTTTTGACAACGGCAAAGCCCGGACAATAGACACCGATGATATTATAATTAGCATTCAGCCGCAACAACGACAATATGTTGTGGTAACGGCAATCAATGTTGATGAGCCGAATGAGCGCATTTCTTCTAAAACTGTCTTTGGTTGCGGCTCGACATTGTATGCCAACACCGAAAACATGCTGATTGCAAGCAGTGCGCAAAAATCAATAAAGACCGACGGCACAACAGTGAACAAAACTACAGCCGGTACTGTAAGTGAGGATAATGTTGGTGGCCAAAGCAAAATCGCAAAGCCGACCAATGCGCCCGATTATTCAAGCAGTGAAACGACCCGGATATCTGATAGTACTCAAACCGTCACTTATACAAGCGTTACAAACCTGATGAGATTTTCTTTAAACGACGGTCAAATAGAGTTTGCGGCATCAGGCAGCGTTCCGGGCAATTTGCTTAACCAGTTTTCGATGGATGAATATATGGATGTGTTCCGTATTGTTACAACAGTCAATTCGTATTCCGAAACACGAAAGGGCAATGGAGCTAATGGTACAGTAACCATGCTACCGGGCGGCGGCACAACCAATGCGCTGTATACGCTTAACCAGAGGCTGGAAATTATCGGTCGTATTGAAAACGTTGCAAAAGATGAGCGTGTTTATTCAGTCCGTTTCACTGGCGATATCGGGTATTTTGTGACATTTCGCCAGGTCGACCCGTTGTTTGCCGTGGACTTGTCCGACCCCGCAAAGCCCAAAATTTTAAGTGCCTTGAAGATACCCGGATTTTCGGACTATCTGCACCCTTATTCTGATGGGCTGCTATTTGGATTTGGGCACAACGCAAACGAGCAGGGCGGTATCAACGGGCTTAAGCTTTCTATGTTTGATGTATCGGATCCGACCGATGTAAGTGAAAAACACAAACTTATTATCAGTGATGCATATTGGTCAGAGGCAAGTTATAATCACAAAGCAATTGTTGTATCTCCCACAAGAGGTTTGATTGCCTTTCCATGTGACAGCAGATACCTTATTTTTGAATATTCTGATGACGTGGGATTTATTAAGGTTGGGGAAATATACAACGATTCCGGTTATAACCAACGCGGATTGTATATCGGGAACGTATTTTATGTATGCAGCAACGATCGTATATCGGCCTATTCGATGGATGGATATATTCATCTTGCAACAATAATGATTTAGAATATTAAGATTTTAAAAACAGGCTGTATCTTTTTGTATTAAGAACAGCCTGTTTTTATATGCAATAAAACCTGTAAAAACCGAGCGCCGGGGACGGCGCTCCCTACATGATTTGGTTGTTGTTTTAAATCTGTAAATCTAATAATATACGGTGGGGCGGGATGCCCCCATCCCGCCGATGGTTTTTATTTTTTATATTCTACGATTTCTATTGATTCAATTGTCACATCGTTTATCGGTTTATCGTTATTGTCTGTTTCAACCTCGGCAATTGCGTCAACGACATCCATTCCCTCAAACACCTGTCCAAATACGGTATGACCTCCACTGGCACGCCAGGCTCCGTCAAGACTTATATTTCCACCGTATTTCTCGTATAGCTTCCAGACTTCGTTGGGTACAAGCTTTGGATCAGGCGCAAGAACGTGACTTGCCTTATAAAAATCCTCCCAGTTCGTATACCCGTAATTTTGTGCGATTGCAAGACGGTTTTTTTCAAAATATTCCTTATATTCTTTTTTGATTTTAGCTTCATCAAATTGACTTTTGCCCGGAAATTTTGAAGCCGGAGCTTGGTTGATAAAAAACTGACTGCCGTTGGTGTTGGCACCCGAGTTTGCCATTGCCAGCGACCCGCGAATATTGACAAGCTTGGAGTCAAACTCGTCCTCAAAAGGCTTGTTCCAAATACTCTCACCGCCCGTTCCGTTTCCGTTAGGATCGCCGCCCTGTATCATAAAATCGTTGATTACACGGTGAAAAGTAAGCCCGTCGTAATAACCGTTTTTTGAATGAGTTTTAAAGTTTTCGACCGCCTTGGGCGCGGCTTCGGGGAAAAACCTAATTTTTATATCACCCTCGCTTGTGTGCATAATTGCAATTTCTTCTCCATCGGCCGGCTTTTCAAGCTGGAATCCCACCTTTTTATCGGTATACACGGAGGAGATTGTTTTTTTTGAACATGCCGTAAGCGGGATAGCAAGCATAACTGCCGTGGCAGCGTATAACAAACGGTTAATTTTAAATTTCATAATCATATTACCCTTTCGTTTCATTTTGTATTAATATGCTTTTCCCCATACTACAAGCTCTTTTGCAGGCTTGCCGCAGCAAACGCAGTTTTTGGACACTTCATGTTGCTCGAACGGTATGCAACGGCTTGTAATACCGGCTTTTTCCTTGAGTTCGGTTTCGCAGGTCTCGTCACCGCACCACATGGCCTTAATAAAGCCCGGCTTGTTGTCGGCCAATTCTATAAGCTCGGACATGGATTCGGCCGTGTAAGTCATTGAATTACGCCGAGCCAATGCCTTTTGGTATAGTCCATCGTGAACGGCTTTTAGCAACAGCGGCAGCTTTTCCTTAATCTCGTTAAGTGATACGATGATTTTTTCGCGGTTATCGCGCCGAACAATTACACACTGGTTGTTTTGAATGTCGCGGGGTCCGATTTCAAGTCGCAGGGGAACGCCCTTCATTTCATGTTCGGCAAACTTCCATCCGGGCGAATTGTCCGAATCGTCTATTCGTACACGGACAACAGATTTCAAATCGTCGCAAAGAGCAGATGCCGCCTCGAGCACACCCGGTTTATGCGTGGCAATCGGCACAATCACAAGCTGTACCGGAGCTACTGCAGGTGGCATAACCAGTCCGTTATCATCGCCGTGCGTCATAATAATTGCGCCGATTATGCGTGTAGACATGCCCCACGATGTTTGGAACGGGTATTGCAGCGTATTGTCACGCCCGGTAAATTGTATGCCAAACGCGCGTGCAAAACCATCTCCGAAATAATGGCTTGTTCCGCTTTGCAATGCCTTGCCGTCATGCATCATCGCTTCGATTGTATATGTTGCCAATGCACCCGCAAATTTTTCTTTTTCTGTTTTGCGTCCTTTTAGCACGGGAATTGCAAGCGACTGTTCGCAAAAATCAGCGTAAACATTGAGCATGCGCTCTGTTTCTTCCATGGCCTCATCGGCTGTTTCATGCATTGTGTGGCCTTCTTGCCAGAAAAACTCGGTGGTTCGCAAAAATGGGCGAGTGGTTTTTTCCCACCTTACAACCGAGCACCATTGATTGTAGAGCTTAGGCAAATCCCTGTAAGAGTGGATTATCTCGGCATAATGGTCACAAAACAGCGTTTCTGATGTCGGACGCACACAAAGGCGTTCGGCAAGCTTTTCCTCACCGCCGTGTGTTACCCACGCAACCTCAGGGGCAAAACCCTCAACATGATCCTTTTCACGCTGCAACAAGCTTTCAGGTATAAACATGGGCAGCATAATATTTTCATGCCCTAAAGCCTTAAAACGCGAGTCCAAATCATTGCGTATGTTTTCCCATAATGCAGTTCCGTAGGGGCGTATAATCATGCAGCCCCGAACCCCGGAATAACAGGCCAATTCGGCTTTTAAAACTATATCCGTATACCATTTAGCAAAATCTTCGTCCATCGGAGTGATGGCCTCAACCATCTTTTTATTGTTGTCTGCCATATATGTTCATCCTTTCGGCATTCAAAAACAAACTGGGGGCGGCACGATATTGTCCCCGTTTATTGAGTAATATTGATATTCGAAAAACTTAAATATTTTCTTTGATTACGTTGGCAAAAAATTTATTATTTCTTTTTTTGAGAGGGATCATCTTTGTCATTGCTCGTTATTTTGTTAAGCAACACAATAACACCGAGAATAATAGCCATCACAACAAAAATACCGACCATGCCCATAATCATTAACGCAAAAGATTCGGCTACATGTTTTGTTTGAAAATCTATATTCATAAAAACACACCCTTTCTTAATATATCGTCATATTAACATCGGCACCACGGTGAGAATAATACCGCCTGCGACAACCGAGCCTATTTGTCCGGCAACGTTGGCACCCACCGCATGCATTAACAGATGATTTTGGTTGTCTTCTTTAAGCGCCATTTTTTGAATAACTCTTGCAGACATAGGAAACGCCGAAATTCCGGCTCCGCCCACCATTGGGTTTATTTTTTTGTCCTCGGCCAAAAACAGGTTCATAAACTTAGCGAACAATACGCCGCCTATTGTATCGAAAACGAAAGCAAACAACCCAAGGGCCATTATTATAAGAGTATCTACAGTGACAAAATATTCGGCTTTCATGCTGGCTGAAATTGTAAGACCAAGCAATATTGTTATAAGATTGGCAAGCGATGTTTGTGCTGTTTGTGACAGGCTGTCAAGCTTAAGGCATTCACGCAACAGGTTGCCAAACATCAGCATACCGACAAGTGATACAGACATGGGCGCCACAAGACCCGCTATTATCATAACAATAATTGGGAAGAAAATGCGTGTGCGGCGGGATACCGATTGAGGATTGTAAGGCATGCGAATACGCCGCTCTTTTTGTGTTGTCACCAATTTGATTGCGACAGGCTGAATTGTAGGAACCAGCGCCATGTATGAGTAGGCTGCCACGGCAATTGCACCCATATAGTTGGATTTAAATATGTGAGATACAAGGATAGCGGTGGGGCCGTCTGCGGCGCCAATAATGCCGATTGCTGCTGCATCCTTAAATTCCGGAAATATAAACGATGCCACGAGAACAGTCAAAAAAATCCCAAACTGTGCTGCACCGCCAAAAAGCAGCATTTTCGGATTGGACAGCAACGGTCCAAAATCAATCATTGCGCCAATACCGATAAACAAAAGAAGCGGCATAGCCTCTGCTGCGTCTATGCCAACCTTAAAAAGCCAGTCAATAATACCCGGCACTTCATATCCCAAAGCTTCATTCATCTGGTTTATTGCGCCCGAAAAGGGGAGATTTACAAGTATTGCTCCAAAGCCCATCGGCATCAATAGTGCAGGCTCAAAATCCTTGGCCAGAGCGAGGTAAATCAAAAGTACTCCAATGAAAAACATAACAAGGTTTTTCCAACCGTCACCGGTAAAAAAATAAGCCACCCCGTTATATAAAAAACTAAATTGACGTATAATGTCCAATTTTTACTCCCCTTATTTTTTTACGATCTTCATGATCTTGTCTTTAATTTACAATCATCTATTATACTTAAGTTTTTTATAATTTTCAACATGAAAACAGGAGAATAACAATTTTAATAACATATCATGCATACCGGCGAATTTAATTTAATAAAATTTATATCAAATTTAAGGAGTGATAATCATATATTTCAGTAAGGGGTGATTTTTCCATGAAACAAATTAAAAGCATAGCAAGTGTATTTTTCATTGTTATTTGCTTATTAACCATGGCGGGTTCCCGGATTAATTTACCGTTGGTAAAGGCAGTGTCCGCACCCAAATCACCCGATGCTAAACAAGAGGATATCAATGCCATACAAGAGGATACAGATAATAGCTCGGCCACTGTCAAGCAAGAAACATCCGTATCCGAAATAAACTCAAGAAAAATCACCCTGTCTTTTGTGGGAGATTGTTTGATTGCAACTTCTGACGGCACCACCCACCGAGTCGGCTCATTAAACTGGATGGCTGACAATAAACCGGCCTCTTATTTTTTTGAAAAGGTTATCAAAATATTTAAAAGTGACGATTTCACTGTTGCCAACTGTGAAAATGTTTTTACCGATAAAGCATTTACACCTATATCAAAACAGAGGCCGGCCTTTTGGTTTAGAAGCAACACAAAAAATGCTTTGATTTTAAAAAGCGGCGGCGTCGATATCGTTTCAATCGCCAATAATCACACAGGTGATTATGGCAAGGTTGGCTTTAAGGATACGGTAAACGCACTTGAAAGCGCCGGCATAAAAGTGGGATACAGCAATGAGCCGGTCATTGTCACGAAAAATGGAATTAGAGTCGCGTTTATTTTTGAGGAGCTCTGGCATTACAATCAGTATAGCAGAATTGTAAATCAGATTAAGGCAATCGAAGATAAAACCGATCTCCAAATTGTATATTTCCATGGCGGAATGGAAAATATCCATCAGCCGGAAGAGTGGAAGAAAAATGCCGTTCGTAAAATCATAGATGCTAACGCGGATATGGTGGTTGGTTCGCATCCGCATGTATTGCAGCCGATAGAGTTTTATAATGACGTACCGATAGTCTACTCTCTTGGCAATTTTGTGTATGGCGGAAACCGTCAGCCCGAAAACCGGACGATAATTCTCAAAGCATCTTTTGAAGTCTCTGATGAAATCAAGGTATCTATCGACATCATACCGTGTTATGTTTATACCGGTAACACAAATAACTGGCAGCCGGATATTATTAAAAACGAAAACGAAAAAGCAAGGGTACTGGACTTTATGATGGGGGCACGAAAATTGCCATACTAAAAGAACTTCTAAAAAATGTATTGATTAAATGGTTGACAAATTCTCAAATAATTAATATAATTGGTCGTGCTTAATATTATGAGTGCGAAAAAGTAATATATGCTGGTGTAGCTCAGCCGGTAGAGCAGCTGATTTGTAATCAGCAGGTCGGGGGTTCAAGTCCGTCCACCAGCTCCAAAACAAAAATCCTGTCGATTCATCGGCAGGATTTTTGCTTTGCATGAAACGGTAATGTAGGGACGGATTCCATATCCGTCCGTTTTATGACTCTAAAATGGCCTTTACAATTGCATATATCAGCACTGCCAGAACAATTATGACAATACATCCGCCTGCGTTATTGTTGCCGTTTTTATTTTTTCTTGGCCCACCGCCTGACGAGCCTTTATTTGACCCGTCAAATTCCTGCATATAGTGTGAGTACCCTTCAAAACCTTTACCATAAAAGCCATAATCATCTGACATGCGCCAACCCCCTGTTATTTTATATGATTGGCATCACAAAGTATCGCTTTAAGATTTTCTTTGCCCTCTTAACCAAATTATACCACAATGTGCGGGTCAAAAGTAGACCGATAAGCAATAAGTTAATTAAATTTTAAGAGATTTTATAGATATGAGGACAATTAACCTTACTTTGCTCATAATAATGGATATGTGGACGGCGATATTTTATATGGAGGGATTAAGATGACGAGTAAAGGCAGAATTAAAGAAATGTTTCCTGGTGGGAACACCTACAAGGGGTTTCATTCATTTTATGATTATATAATTTCGCTTGATGAGGCAAACAGAAAATATTGTATAAAGGGTGGGCCGGGTGTCGGCAAAAGCAGTTTTATAAAATCGGTAGCAACGCATTTTTTGGATAAAGGGTGTGATGTGGAGCTGCATCACTGTTCTTCAGACAATAATTCTTTGGACGCCGTGGTTATCAAGCAGGCCAAGGTGGCAATTTTGGACGCAACCGCGCCGCATATTGTTGATCCCAAAATTCCGGGTGCAGTTGATGAGATATTAAATTTCGGAGAATATTGGAACGAAAAAGGGTTTGAATTACAGCGAAAAACCTTAATTGACTTGAATAAAGAGAAAAAGAATATGTTTGATAGTTGTTACCGCTGCCTTATGTGTGCAAAACAAATTCAGGACGATACAGAAACAATTGCCGAGCAAACGGTTGACAAAGCAAAATATAGTGATTTGGTATTGAGTATCAAAGCACAACTGATTAATAATGTTGCATTTACCGGTATGGCGGGCAAAGACAGGCACTTGTTTCACAGTGCGCTGACTCCCAACGGTAAGATAGATTATGTTGATACAATAATTACAGATGACTTAAAATGTTATTTGTTAAAGGGCAATCATATAAAAGGTGCCAGCGATATATTAAGCATGGTTGCTAATGAGCTTTTGTTAAAAGGTTATGATGTAGAGATATATCATCAGCCTCTTAATCCTCAACGATTAGAAACAATTGTTATCGAAAAGCTAAACTTTGCTTTGACATTGGACAGCAAGGTTAAAGATAAAGCGTGCAAAGTTTTTGATTTGGACAATGCAATTATATCCGAAAAGCTGCAAAATAAAAATAGTTTGATAACAAAAAATAAAAAGATGATGGAAATGCTGCTTGACGAGGCATATGCAAGAATTAAAGCGGCAAAGGAAAAACATGATGAGCTTGAAAAAAAATATATTCCCCAAATGGACTTTGCCGAAGTCGATAAGCTTAAAAACAAGATTATAAAAAAAATTGAAAGCTATCTTTAATAAAATGCATTGCTCACCAAGTTAGCACATTTTCAATCGGAGCGCCGAGGACGGCGCTCCCTACAGCGTAGGGCGCGATGTCCTCATCGCGCCGTTTTCCGGTTTAATTTGCAACATAATAAGCAAAATATAGAGAAAAGTATTACATCAAAAAACCTGCTGCTCTTGCGCAAAATTAATGCATATGATAAAATTACAATATTCTTACAGACAAAAAGCCTGAAAGGCGAGGTAGTTATCAATGTCGGACAAGACTATAAAAAATTTACCCAAAACCTATAATCCCGGTGAAGTCGAGGACAGAATATACCGCTTTTGGCAAAAGGGCGGTTATTTTCACGCAGTCGCTCACGGCGAAAACTGCGATATAAAGCCTTATACGATTGTAATTCCTCCACCCAATATTACCGGTCAGCTTCATATGGGTCATGCACTGGACAATACACTGCAGGATATTTTGATACGCTGGCGCCGCATGCAGGGATATGAGGCGTTGTGGATGCCCGGTACCGACCACGCATCGATTGCGACCGAGGCAAAGATAGTCGAGGCAATGGCTAAAGAAGGCTTGACTAAGCAGGACATTGGGCGCGAAGGCTTTTTGAAGCGCGCTTGGGAATGGAAAGAAAAATACGGACGGCGTATTATTGAACAGCTAAAGAAGCTGGGCTCTTCTTGTGACTGGGAGCGGGAACGCTTTACAATGGACGAGGGTTGCTCGCGTGCCGTGCGTGAGGTGTTTGTCCGCCTTTATGAAAAAGGGCTTATTTACCGCGGTGAGCGCATAATAAACTGGTGTATAAACTGTCATACATCGATTTCCGATGCAGAGGTGGAATATGATGAAAGGGATGCCGCTTTTTATCATTTAAGATATCCTTTAGCCGACGGCAGCGGTCATCTTGAGCTTGCAACGACAAGGCCCGAAACCATGCTTGGAGATACTGCAGTGGCAGTGCATCCCGACGACAGCAGATATGCTCATCTTGTCGGCAAAAACGTTATACTTCCGATTGTGGGCAAGGAGATTCCGATTGTCGCCGATGCTTATGTCGAGATGGATTTTGGTACCGGTGTTGTTAAAATTACGCCGGCGCACGACCCCAACGATTTTGAGGTGGGCCTGCGTCACGATTTGCCGGTTTTAACCGTAACCGATGAGGACGGCATTATGAACGAGCATGCCGGAAAATATCGTGGCATGACAATAATGCAGTGCCGCAAGGCAATAGTCAATGACCTTCAGCAGCAAGGTTATCTTGTTAAAATTGAACCGTTAAAGCACAATGTAGGGGCATGTTACCGCTGTGGCACAGTGGTTGAGCCTCGTGTATCAATGCAGTGGTTTGTCAAAATGAAGCCGCTTGCCACACCTGCTATCGAGGCTGTTAAGAACGGACAGACGCGTTTTGTCCCCGAACGGTTTGAAAAAGTGTACTTCCATTGGTTGGAAAATATACGTGATTGGTGCATATCGCGGCAATTGTGGTGGGGGCACCGTATTCCTGCATGGTATTGTGAGGGCTGCGGCGATATTGTAGTCAGCCTTGAAGATGTTGAAGAATGTCCAAAATGCAAAGGCGATCTGCGCCAAGACGAGGATACACTGGACACTTGGTTCTCGTCGGCTTTGTGGCCATTTTCAACATTAGGCTGGCCCGACAAAACGCCCGAGCTTGATTATTTTTATCCGACCAATACATTGGTGACCGGTTATGATATTATCTTTTTCTGGGTTGTGCGCATGATGTTTTCCGGTCTGGAGCATACCGGAAAAGTGCCGTTTGACACAGTGTTTATACATGGTCTTGTCAGGGACGCGCAGGGGCGAAAAATGTCTAAATCGCTTGGTAACGGGGTCGACCCGATTGAGATTATTGAAAAATACGGTGCCGACGCGCTTAGATTTGCTCTTGCAACCGGTAACAGTCCGGGCAACGATATGAGGTTTACAGATGAAAAGGTTGAATCGTCGCGAAATTTTGCAAATAAAATCTATAATGCAGCGCGGTTTATACTGCTGAATATTGGTGATAATGAAGTTGAACAGAGCCTGCCCGAAAAGCTTGAGCTTGAAGACAAGTGGATTGTTTCGAGGTACAATACGCTTGTGGCCGAGGTGACCGAAAACCTTGAAAAGTTTGAGCTTGGAATTGCAGTTCAAAAGCTTTATGACTTTATCTGGGATAGCTTCTGTGATTGGTATATTGAGCTGTGCAAGTCCAGGCTACAGGGCGATAATGCTGATGGTGCAAGGCGGGTGCTTGTTTTTGTAATGAAAGGAATGCTGGCACTGCTGCATCCGTTTATGCCGTTTATTACAGAAGAAATTTGGCAGAATTTGCCGCATGAGGGCGAGACACTAATGAAAAGTGCCTGGCCGGTTTATGATGAAAACTTGAGTTTCTCCGACGAAGAAAAGGAAATGGAGCGCATTATGGAGGCAATTCGCGCTATCCGCAACCGCCGCGCCGAAATGAATGTGCCTCCATCAAAAAAAGCGCCCGTGTATATCGAAACATCTTTTATTGATACATTTAAACGCGGAGCGGTGTTTTTTGAGCGGTTGGCAGGGGCATCGTCGGTAAAAGTCGGGCATGACTTTGAGCTCAACGGGGCTGTAAGCATTGTTACTGCCGATGCGACAATAAAAATCCCGATGGATGAGCTGGTGGATAAACAGGCTGAGCGTGCACGCCTAACAAAGGAAAAAGAGAGTGTTCAAAAGCAGCTTCAGGGTGTTATGGCACGGCTTAATAATCAGGCTTTTGTTAATAAAGCGCCTGCCAATGTTGTTGAGAATGCACGAGAGAACGCAACCCGGCTTAAAGAAAAGCTTAGTTTGCTTGAACAGAGCTTGACCGAGCTTGGATGAGCGAAAGTTTAATATTTCATGCTTGACAATTTTGCTTTGCGATGATAGCATAATTTTAATAAAGCGTTGACGGGGAAGGCCCTTCACATCACCCTGACAGAGAGTGCCGCCATTTTGGCTGAAAGCGGCAAGGGCACGAGTGTAACAGGCTACCGCCCCCGAGTGTGCGCTGAAAAATGCGGTCAATATTAACGCAGCAAAGTGCACCGGTTGGACACCGTTATCATCTGCCTTAAAGGTGACTGCCTTTTGTGCAGTCATAAAGCAAGGGTGGAACCACGTGGCTGTTGCCTCGTCCCTTTTTGGGACGGGGCTTTTTTGATAGTGAAAGGAATGAGGACAATGCTGAAAATTACATTAAAAGGCGGGGATGTGCGTCAGGTGGCGGAAAACACCACCGTAGACGCACTTTGCCGTGATATTTCTATGGGTCTGTACCGTGCTGCCTGTGCAGCGCGCGTTGACGGGGATTTGGTTGATATGCGCTTTGAGCTTAAAAGCGACTGTCAGGTTGAAATTTTAACCTTTGACAGCGAAGACGGCAAAAAGGCTTTTTGGCACACTGCCTCTCACATTTTGGCACAGGCTGTCAAACGTTTGTATCCCGATACAAAATTAGCGATTGGTCCGGCGATTGATAACGGCTTTTATTATGATTTTGATACTGATAAGCCATTTGATGCTGACGACCTTTCGGCAATAGAATCCGAAATGAAGAAAATCGTAAAGCAGGCGTTGCCCCTTGAACGCTTTGAGTTGCCGCGATCCGAGGCAAACGAGCTTATGCAGTCCGAACCGTATAAGCTTGAGCTGATTTCGGATTTACCCGATGATTCTCCGATATCGTTTTACAAGCAAGGAGATTTTATTGATTTGTGTGCCGGCCCGCATTTGCCCAACACCGGCCGCGTAAAGGCGATAAAGCTGCTCAGCGTGACGGGTGCATACTGGCGGGGCGATTCATCAAAAAAGATGCTGCAGCGCATTTACGGTACGGCTTTTCCAAAAGCGTCCGAGCTTGAAACGCATCTTGCAAGGCTGGAGGAGGCAAAAAAGCGCGACCACAACAAATTAGGTCGCGAGCTTGGATTTTTTACCACGGTCGATTATATCGGGCAGGGACTGCCTATTTTGATGCCCAAAGGGGCAAAGGTTGTTCAACTTTTGCAGCGCTTTGTTGAGGACGAGGAGGAAAAAAGGGGATATTTACTGACAAAGACTCCTTTTTTGGCTAAAAGCGATTTGTATAAGATATCGGGGCATTGGGATCATTATCGTGATGGTATGTTTGTTTTGGGTGATGAGGATAAGGGAGAAGAGGCATTTGCGCTGCGTCCTATGACATGCCCGTTCCAGTTTCAGGTTTATTTATCACGTATGCGTTCGTACAAAGAGCTGCCAATGCGTCTTAATGAGACATCAACATTGTTTCGCAACGAGTCAAGCGGCGAGATGCACGGTCTTATCCGAGTAAGACAGTTTACAATTTCTGAAGGGCACATTGCCTGTCGTCCCGACCAGCTTGAAGACGAGTTTCGCGATTGCGTTGACTTGGCAAAATATATGCTTAAAACACTTGGACTTGATGAGGATGTGACCTACCGTTTTTCAAAATGGGACAAAAACGATACTGATAAGTATATCGGTTCGCCTGAACAGTGGGAGGATGCCCAAAACCGCATGCGCGAAATCCTTAACGACTTAGATTTGGATTATACCGAGGCTGATGGTGAGGCGGCGTTTTACGGTCCCAAGCTGGATATTCAGATGCGCAATGTCCACGGCAAAGAGGATACTATTATTACAATTCAATTGGACTTTCAGCTTGCCGAGCGGTTTGGCATGGAATATGTCGATGCCGACGGGCAGAAAAAATATCCCTATGTTATTCACCGCACGTCGATTGGCTGTTATGAGCGTACGCTTGCTCTGTTGATTGAAAAGTATGCAGGTGCGCTGCCGTTGTGGATTTCGCCCGAGCAGGTGCGTGTGCTGCCCATTTCTGAACGCCAAGCCGACGCTGTTATAGAAGTTGCGTCAAAATTGCGCGCTGCCGGACTGCGCACCGAGGTTGATTTGCGAAACGAGAAAATAGGCTATAAAATACGTGAAGCACAAATGCATAAGGTGCCTTATATGCTTGTTGTCGGCGATAGAGAGGCCGAAAGCGGCACAGTTTCGGTGCGCTCGCGCAAAGACGGGAATATGGGTGTTTTGCCTTTGGATGAGTTTATTGCAAAAGCCTGCCGTGAGGTTGACGAAAAGACAAATTAATGTATTGTTTGACGAATAGTTTTGCTTGATTTTTTCTATTGAATGTGATAATATTTTTGTGCTGCGGTTATAGTTTTAATAACCGCAGCACAGATATGCGGGAGTAGTTCAGTGGTAGAGCGTCAGCTTCCCAAGCTGAATGTCGCGGGTTCGAATCCCGTTTCCCGCTCCAGCGTAATAGCCTGTAAACCTTGCGATCGTGCGGGTTTGCGGGCTTTTTATTTTCATTGCGCATACCGATAAAACCATATAAAAACCGACAAACATGCAAGTCAGATGCAAGTCAGGCAATCGCGCCCACCAACGCCGCCACCAATTAAAAATAACTATTGCAATTTTTGAAAACTCATGCTAAAATAAAAACAAAGGGCGTGCCTGCGCTAACAGGCAGCCCAAAGTCGCGTTAACCGCTGTCCTTTGAACTGGGGAGGCGGTTATTTTTTTGGCTGTTTGATGCCGAGTATGTATGCGGCAACAACCAAAAACATGGTTGCGTACAACAACTCCACGCAAATCACCTCTTTTCCCGGAACAAACGCCCCGCGCCACATCAGGGCGTTGCACTGCAAAAGAGGTATAACCTACAATCCCACACGTCCTTTGTCATTTGAGATTATATACTATAATGGAAATTATTTCAATATAAAAATTAAAGCCGGGCGTTAACTCGCTCGGCTTGTCATTATGCACAATAAATTAATTTTAGACGCAAACAACAATTAAGTTTGTACGAAATCAGAAAATACATAGATTAACCCTTTAAAATGGAAAGAGGATGAATTGTATACAAACTTTATGATAAACCCCCATAGTGTAGCAATAAAACACATCTCGAATATAATGCATTGAGCACTACTTTGACCAAATTACATATATATTGAGGTATGTGCCTTAATATATACAAACAAAAAATAGGAGAGCGAGTAGTATGATATCGAAAAATGATTTTATTACAATGTCACTGGACTTAAATCTGTTTTTCCTGAGAATTATGAAGGAGCATTCATTTTTCTTAGAAATCGCATTTACGCCTGTAAATAGTCAGATGGCTGCAGAGGCAAGAAATTTTAGAAATTCCTTTGAAAAGCTTCTCTCTGAAGCTACAAATTTAGCCAACGGAAATGTAAGCCGGCAAGCAGTAGAGTCAATGCAATTTGTAACCCAATTTACAGTTGATGCTGAACGATTGACAAACTTCTATACAGGAGTACCATTCAATACAAACCTTACAAAAAGAGAATTAATGCTAACACCTTGTGATAGACATACACCGGTAAGTGAACAAGTAGTTTATTCCCTTAATCGCAGGTCTTATCGATTAACCGCGGCATTAGCTAAATTTAAAGACAGGTTGCTAAATGATGTACTTTCTTGCAGAGTATTTACTTTAAATTATCCTCTTTTGATTAAGCATATACTAAGGGAAGCACGGTTTTTCATGGAAATGCTGGATGCTTTAAATGAAAAAAGAGATTGTATCGATCCTATTGATTTGATCGATCAGGAAGCGTTTTGGAACCGTCAAATGGCAGAGCATGCCAAGTTTATTGCAGGCTTGCTTGACCCAACAGAAGAGATGCTTATCAATACCGCAAGAATGTTTGGTAAGGAATTTGATATATTAACGGCAGAGTCAAGACAAGCTGCCGAAAAAACCTATGATATAGCTAATGTTACAAGAGACAGTATTACAGCAACCAAGCGTTTACGTGATTTTAAGGCTGCCGGTACACAAGGTCTGTTGGAATGCAATATCAAATCAATTATTGTCCCATTGCTTGCCGATCATGTCCTAAGAGAAGCTAATCACTATTTATGCGTTCTCGGAGTATGCAGCCCAGACAGAGCGTAATAATTTATATAAAACCGCGTGAAGAGCCTAAACAGCTTCATCACGCGGTTTTTTAAATTTCCAAATAATTTTATTTGAGCACGTTTTTGATGGTACAACTTGTAGGGGCGGCCTGTGGTCTCCCGTGCATTGAGGTGCCTACCCCACCTAACCTAAAAATGACGCGATGGGGGCATTACACCGCACAATGGACCGCGTGTTACACCTGGGCTAAAAGTGTCCAATGTAATATGGCATTATATTATTGTTGAAGAACATTATGCAACCACTTACAATATTGTGAATTTCTTGGACAATAAGGGAAAAATATGTTATAGTGTGAATTAATATGTGGATATGTATTAAATATGAAGATAAAATACTAAATTTATCAGCAAAAAGCTTATAGAGAAGTATTGCAATGTAGATTTAAAACAATTTTATAAACTGGGGTGATATTATGGCAAAAAATCACCACCTTGCACACATTACAACCATAAATGGTAAAAGGTCAGAACAGACAATAAGGCAACATTCACTGAACACTGCAAAATATGCGGGCGATAAGATGAAATCGTCAGGTCTGTATTATACTGCATATCTCGCAGGACTAATACACGATATGGGAAAATTCAGCTGCAAATTTGGACAATATCTTGAGGATGCGTATAACGGTAAGGATGTTGTGAGAGGCTCAATAAACCATACATTTGCCGCAGTAATATATTTATTTGAAAAGTTTCACATTTGCAAACCACAAGGATTTGAAACATTGGCTTGTGAAATCATTGCTTTTGCATCAGGGTCACATCATGGTGAATTTGATTGTGTGGATACCAATAGCAAAAGTGGTTTTGAACACCGGATTTACAAAGATAAAATCGAAATTTGTTATAACGAAGCTGTTACAAATTTTCTTATTGAATGCGCTGATGAAAAAGAAATTGATAGACTTTTTGGATTGGCAAAGGATGAAATTACAAGCTTGTTTCACAAAATGCGCATGGATTTTAATAGCAGCAGTCAAAAGGTAAGTTTTCTTGTCGGAATGTTAGCACGAATGGTTTTGTCTTCGGTTATTGAGGGAGACAGCCGAGACACAGCGGAATTCATGAGCGGAATTAAAAACGACCAAATTACGCCGACAAAAGAAATGTGGGACAGGCAGCTTGAATATCTTGAGAATAAAATCAAAAAATTTGCAGCCGATACTCCAATAAATTGTTCAAGAGCCTATATTTCGGACAAATGCAAGGACTTTGCAATGCGTGGTAACGGTATATATAAAATTACCGTTCCGACAGGGGGCGGAAAGACCTTATCCACATTGAGATATGCCCTGTCACATGCAAAGGAACATAATAAAAGCCGCGTAATCTTTATTATTCCACTTCTTAGCGTACTTGAACAAAACAGCAAGGTTATAAACAGCTATATAAAGGATAAAGATTTAATTACCGAACACCATTCTAACGTAGTGAAAACTACCGAGAACGCGGAACAGTTTGATAAATATGAATTGCTTTCTGATACGTGGGATACTCCGATTATTATCTCAACTCTTGTTCAGCTGCTAAATATGTTGTTCTCTAATAAAACGACGGCAATAAGGCGAATGTGTTCTCTTACCAACAGCGTAATTGTTATTGACGAAATTCAGTCGTTGCCAAGAAACATTACAGATATGTTTAATATGGCAATCAATTTTTTGGCCTATTACTGCAACACTACAGTTGTTCTGTCATCGGCGACGCAGCCATGTTTTGATAAAGCAA
>JAQVFM010000022.1 GCA_028697255.1 Oscillospiraceae bacterium | reverse complement strand
TACCACATAACATTACATAAGGATTTAGCAAAGTTGAACTATTATTTAACCGATTTGAATGTTCTATTATATATCTTGTATATTCTCATTGAGTATTTTAGAATTATATTTGCGTATAATTTCATTATTAAACATTTTTTAGAGCCATTAATATATTATTTTATAATAATATTTATATATACTGAAATAATCTTAGCTCAGGAAATGCTGTCTGGTGCTGTAGCCGGCTACAAAAATATATCATAAAACGCACCTGTTTCGCATAAAAATCATATAAATTATATAAGTGCGGGGAGGTGCGTTATGTCTGTTGATATATTAAACATAACAAAGCAAAACTTTGAGCAAATTGTAATCAAGTCAAGCATTCCGGTTGTGCTAATATTTTTATCAAAAAGCTATCAAAGCTGCAAGCGTATGGCCCAAACTGTAGAAACGCTTGCCACTCAATACCTTGGAAGTATTATATTCGGTGTGGTCGATGTCGATGACCAGTCCGAGCTTTCCGGGCAGCTTGGCATTGGCGGTGTTCCCTGTATGCTTGTGCTTTGCGGCGGACGTCTTTTATCTAATATCGGCGGCGAATTGCCATTGGCTCATTATAAAAAAGTGATTGATAAGCTCTTGCTTAACACTAAATGCAAGAAAGCGGCAAAAAAGCACTAAGACATGGTATAAAATTATTGTTGCCGGCCGTAATGGTTTTTTATAAAAAATATATATAAAGATTAAAAATCCCGGGTGAACCGGGTTTTAATTTTTGCTGGATTTTAATAACTTTATGCATTTATTCAGATTATAAACAGTTCTTTCTTCGACAAAATGTTCTATTTTTTCCACTTGCTCAAGCTCGTCGCTTGTATTATTCACAAGGCATAGAAATTCCATAAGAACATCATGACGATAAAGAAAATAGTTTCCAAGTATTAGCCCTTTTTGTGTAGGCTTTATATTTCCGTACTTTTCAAAATCAACAAGCTCCATGTCTTTTAACTGATGCACCATTTTCGAGGCCGAAGATGGCCTTACATTAAGTTTTTTAGCTAACACCTTTATTCTTACATGCGGCTGCGTTTTAAGTAATCTGTATATCATTTCTAAGTAGTCCTCCATAGACGCGGTCAGTTTGGGCTTGTCAATCAACTGGTACCCTTTGAGAGTGTGAAAATTCGACGGGATATCCACAAATATTCATCCTTTCACGGTTGGAACAAACCTATTAGGTAGGCATATAATGACATCAGGAAATAAAGTTTCCTTATCCTAATATTATTTCGAGGTGGCTGCTTTTATGAGTAAAGGATGTTCATTATATGATTTAAAACAGGGACAGACGGCAAGGGTTAAGGCGCTGCTGACCACGGGTAGCATGAGAAGAAGACTGCAGGACATAGGGCTTATCGAGGGCACACAGGTTGAGCGTTTGCTGACGAGCCCTGCGGGGGATCCGATAGCTTACTTAATTAGAGGCGCTGTTATTGCTTTGAGGTCAGAGGATTCCTCCAAAGTATTTGTTCATTGACAATTAAAGGGATGAACATTCATCCCTTTACCTATATAGAGGTGGTAATTTTGGGGCTTACATATAAATCAACCGGGAGAAAAGCGGTTGATGGTGTTCTTAAAATAAAAAAGCTGACCAAAAACGACAAGGTTATTGCACTTGCAGGAAATCCAAATGTGGGAAAAAGCACGGTGTTTAACAATTTGACCGGAATGAACCAGCACACCGGAAATTGGCCTGGCAAAACAGTTACGAACGCACAGGGATACTGCAGCTATAATGATACAAACTTTATAATGGTCGATATTCCGGGTACATATTCTCTTATGGCGCATTCAGCCGAAGAGGAAGTGGCGCGTGACTTTATTTGCTTTGCAAACCCCGATGCAATCATCGTCGTATGTGATGCGGTTTGTCTTGAAAGAAACCTAAACCTTGTTTTGCAGATAATAGAAATCAGCAAAAACGTAGTCGTTTGCGTTAATATGATGGATGAAGCAAAAAAAAGAGGCATTGCAATTGACATTGACGGTCTTTCAATGTTGCTTGGAGTACCTGTCGTTGGTGTGACAGCAAGAAAAAAGAAAAGCCTTGATGGGCTGATGAGGACGGTTTACGACTTTTTGCATGTCGACAAGCAAAGTGCGCCGGTTAAGGTAAAATACTCGCAGGTGATTGAGCAGGCAATTTCAATTGTTGAATCTGAGCTTAAAGGCAAATATGACGGTGAAATCAATTCAAGATGGATTGCCATAAAGCTTATTGATAATGATGAAAAGCTTACTGAGTCAATTGCCCGGCATTTAGGCTATGATATTTATGAAGATATAGCGGTTAAAGAAATGATCGACAAGGCGATGCAATTATTAAATGAAAACGGGATTTTACCTGACACATTTCGTGATAAAATTGTATATGGACTTGTTTCAACAGCCGAAAGCATCTGTGCAAAAACGGTGGAATATAAAAACAGGGATTATAACAGCAGTGATACAAAAATTGATAGGGTTGTCACAAGCAAAATTACGGGTATTCCGATAATGATTTGTTTGCTTGCATTTGTGTTTTGGCTAACCATTACCGGGGCGAACTATCCCTCACAGCTTTTATCGGACGGCCTTTTTTGGATTGGACAAAAGCTTGCTGATTTGTTTGTTTTTCTTAAAGCGCCTGATTGGCTGCGCGGTGTGCTCGTAGACGGATTATACCGTGTGCTGGCGTGGGTTGTGTCGGTGATGCTTCCGCCCATGGCAATTTTTTTCCCGCTGTTTACTTTGCTTGAGGATTCGGGCTATTTACCGAGAGTCGCATTTAACCTTGACAAATTCTTTAAAAAATGCAATGCCTGCGGCAAGCAGGCCTTAACCATGTGGTTGGTTTATATTCGAATGCGAAATAATGATTACTTAATAATACCGTTTGCGAATTAACGTGCTTGTTTTTATATCAAATTTCCTTGCAATTGTACAATATTATTAATTATTATAAGATAATCACGCTAAATTACTTGATATTATAGATATTTAGAAGTATAATCGATGCATACATAATTTGGATAATAATGCTTACTGAATAATATCGTTTGTGAACGATGTTAGCATAAAGCCGCAAAAATCATGATTTTTGTGATCCGCTCGCATTGCGATTAATATGGAGATGATAAGGTTGGAATCGGGATTAACCCCCAATTCTCATATGGGGGAGACAACAGACAGTATACTACCTCAAGCAATGCCCGATACCGGTCAGCAAGATTCAAAATCCGAATCAGGAAATTGGATAGATAATGCCGGGTCAAATGAGATAACACCTGAATCTCAGCTGCAAGATTTAAAATCAAAAACGCAGTCCTCAAAGCTTGCAAAAGTATTTTCAATTGCTTATAGCAACTACGGTAAAAGACTGCTTTTGTCTATGATAATCACTTTTTGTGCATGCTTTACATTCTTGTTTTTTGGGCCTGTAGAAATAACCGCTTTCAGTCAGGATTCATTACATTTTACTGTTTACAATATTGCGCCGGTTATGGCAGTGTTTGCGCTTGCCGTGTTTTTGGTAAGCTCTTTTGTCATTTCAATATTCAAAGATACAATCTACAACCGTATAATTACGGGTGTTTTTTCATTTCTGATTTGCGGGTATATTCAGGGAAACCTACTAAGTAGTAAAATGGGAGCACTGGATGGTAATCCGGTTCAATGGCATACTCAAAAAACTGAGATGCTTTTAGATTTTTTTATTTGGTTTATGCTTTTTTACATATTCTTTTATTTGCTAAAGACTAATAAAAATATTTGGACAAAAATTATAAAATTCGTTCCGCCCGCATTAGTTGTCATGCAGTCGGTCGCGTTGATAAGTATTTTTTCAGGGGTTTCTGTAAAATCCATGGATACAAACAAAGATTACCTTTCAACGGCCGATTTCACTACATACTCTTCAAAAAAGAATACGCTTGTTTTTGTGTTGGACAGGTTAGATTATGAATTTATTGACGAGGTACTGACTGATGATCCGGATTTTTTCAATCAGATGGACGGATTTACGAGCTACACCAACGCCATTTCAGAGCACGCAAGAACAAGGCCTGCACTTAATTTTATTCTGACCGGCTGTGAAGATGGATTGTGGGAAAAACCGGCTGATGAATTTTTTGACGATTCCTGGAATTCATATGAGAGGAATCTTCTGGCCGATTTAAACTCTGCTGATTATAAAATTGATATTTATACTGAGATTGAGAATATGTTTGGCAACATCGGCTCAGAAGTAAATTATGTTTCGAATTATTCATGCAACACCAATAAATTAAATAAAAAGCAAGTTATAAAAAATCTGATGTCCTTATCTGCATACCGTTATGCACCTATTACTATGAGACCGTTCTTCTGGTGCTATACCGACACTGTTAATAAAGGCATATTTAAAGACAGCACTGTTTATGAGGTTGACGAATTACAGTACGCCGATAAAATTTCTGATTTTAAATTAGAAAAGAATAAGTATTTCAAATTATACCATTTCAACGGTTCACACCCTCCCTATGTCTTAAATGAAGACGGTACAAAAGATGAAAAAGGAACAAGCTCGCTTGAACAAACCAAGGGAGCCTTTCACATACTGTTCTCAGCATTTAGAAAAATGAAAGATCTTGGAATATACAAAGATGCTGCAATTATTATTACAGCCGATCACGGCAGTGCGGTATCAGATACAGATCCCTTGCAAAAAGCCACCAGAATCGGGCTGTTTTATAAGCCGGCAGGAAGTGCCGACACACCGCTTAAAACTTCCCATGCTCCCGTTTCATTAAAGAACATTCCCGCAACTATAGCGAAATCTTCAGGACTGGATACTAAAAAATACGGAAAGGCAATTGATGAGGTTGGAGAGAACGAAAATGTTACAAGATTTTTTTATAAAGGCGTTATAAACGATTATGGAACAGAAATTAAGGCTTATAAATATGAAATAAACGGTGATGCCGGCGATTTTAACAACTGGAAAATCATCAGTGAGAAAAAAGTTAAAGAATCACATTCTTTTTATTAGTTTAACAAAACAGGAGAGTGGTTAATTTATGAGAAAAATTCGCAACATTTCAGTTTTTATTCTGTATTTTATTTTAGGCATCTTTCTTTTCTCATCAACTGCCAGCGCATATATTGACCCTTCGGCAATGACCTATATTATTCAAATTGTTGTAGGAATTATTATTGCAAGCGGAGCGGCATTGGGCTTTTATTTTAAAAAGATCAAAAGGAGATTTAAGAAAAAGCAAGAGGAACAAGAAGATTACGAAACACAGATAAACGTGTCACTCAGCGAGAGCGATGAGTTTGACAGCAGCAATTTAACTGAAGAAGAAATAAACAGCTTGTATGGGAAAAAATAAAAAACTAAAAAGCATAAAAGTCAAATGCAAATTTTTATTTATTATTTTTTTTGCTCTGCTGACAGCATTGCTTTTAAACACCTTTGTGGTTTCTAACACAAGAATTATCGGAAAGTCAATGTCTCCTTTGTTAAATGAAAACGATTGGGTAATTGTCAATCGGCTGGCCTTTCTCAACTGCGATCCCACGTTTGGAGATGTCGTAATTTTAAAGAAACCGGATTTGACAAATGAAACGATTATAAAAAGAATTGTCGGGACTCCGCTTGATACTATAGAAATAAAAAACGGCAAGCTTTATTTAAATGGCAATTTAGTTGAAAACGATTTTGCAAAAATGGATGAGAATGAAAACATGAGTATTATAACAGTCCCTAAAAACTGTTATTTTGTAATGGGGGACAATACAAGCGAATCAAATGACTCTCGCAAATGGACAAACCCGTTTGTTAATAATAATGAAATTACCGGTAAAGTGATTTTTAAATATTTTCCTAAACCGCGGATAATAAAGTGAAATCATAAAGGAACATTAATTTATGGGCATTGTTGGAGAAATACTGGGCACACCCCTTGGCTACATCATGAAGGTTTGCTATGACATAATTAACGACTACGGGTTTTCTATAATTATTTTCACTGTATTTACAAAAGTGATTTTGTTTCCTATATCTTTATGGGTTCAAAAGAATTCGATTAAAATGGTCAGGATGCAGCCTTATCTCAACGCATTAAAATATCAATATATTGACGACAAAGACGCCCTGCTTGATGCACAAAGCGAGCTTTATAAAAAAGAAAAATATAATCCTTTTGCGAGCACAATTCCTTTGCTGTTTCAAATTCCCCTTATTTTTGGATTGATCGACGTTGTATACAGGCCGTTAAAGCATATCCTGCAATTGCCGCAAGCGGCAATTGATGCTTTTACGCAAAAGACCGCCGAGATTTTAGGGACAACTCAGCTTGCATCCTCTCCTGAACTAATTGTTATGCAGTGCATAAATGATCAAAATAATTACCAAGCGTTTATGTCATTGCAGAATGGCGCGCTGTCGGGCAGTGATGTGGGTGCCATGATAAAAAGCGTGCAAAGCATGAATATGAATTTTTTTGGATTTGACCTTGCCGCAAAACCTGAAATGCTAAGCTTCAACCTGCTTTTTTTGATACCTGTATTAGCCGGATTAAGCGCGTTTATTATGTGCTTTGTGCAAAACAAAATTAACGTTTTGCAAATTGAGCAAACTGCCTTAGCCAAATGGGGACAAACAATATTTATGATTGCGTTTTCCACTTATTTTGCTTTTTTGGTGCCTGCCGGAGTTGGTCTTTATTGGATATTCGGCAACCTGTTTTCAATTCCAGTCATGCAACTTGTCAATGCTATCTATAATCCCCGCAAGTACATTGACTATAAAGCTTTGAATAAATTAAAGTTAAAGGCAAAGGAAAACAATAAAATAAAAAAGGAAAATAACAGGCTTTCAAAAAAATATTATCGTGAAATATGTAAAAACAACAATCTTCAGAATATGAACCTGATGTTCTATTCAGAGCAAAGCGGTTTTTATAAATACTTTGAAAATATCATCGACGCTTTATTGAAAAAATCGGATGAAACTATTTATTATGTTACAAGTGATCCGAAGGATCAAATTTTTGATATTAAAAATCCGAGAATAAAGTCATATTATATCAGCGGAAATCATTTAATAGCTTTAATGATGAAGCTGGAATGTAAAATGGTCGTTATGACGACACCTGATTTGGAAAAATATCATATAAAGCGATCAAAAGTCAGAAAAAACATCGAATATGTATATGTTGACCATGGCTGCACAAGCTTAAACCTGACCTACCGTTCGGGTGCTTTAGACCATTTTGACACAATTTTTGCGGTAAGCCGTAACCAGGGCATTGAAATTCGAGAAATGGAAAAGCTAAGAGGCACTAAACGAAAAATGATTGTAAAATGCGGTTATGGACTTATCGACAATATGATTGCGTCTTATAGCAGGCTGGATAAAATTGAGAATAAAAAGCCGGTAATTTTAATTGCGCCCTCATGGCAATATGACAATATATTGGATAGCTGTCTTGATAATATTCTGACAGAACTTGTCTGCAATAACTATAAAGTGATAGTAAGGCCACATCCCCAGTACATAAAGCGCTTTCCTGTTCAAATGGAAAGCATAATAGAGAAATACAAAGATAAGCTTAGCGAGGATTTTATAATCGAAACCGATTTTTCTTCCAATGTTACAGTTTATACTGCCGACATGCTGATAACCGACTGGTCATCAATTGCCTATGAATTCAGCTTTACAACCGACAAGCCAACACTGTTTATCAATACACAAATGAAAATTGTAAATAAGGACTATGACAAAATAAAGCTAAAGCCCTTTGATATTTTTGCAAGGGACATCGTAGGCAAAGCAATCAGCAAGGAAGAAACCGTTAACATATCCTGCGTTGTTGACAGCTTGCTTGAAAATCGCGAGAGCTATGTGCAAAGTATTAGAAAACTAAAAAACAGCTATTTTTATAATCTTGGCCACAGCGGAGAGGTTGCCGCCGATTATATAATTGAAAGGCTGTCTAATCGGAAAAACTGCACTGCAGGCGCTAAGGAAGCTGCTGCTGTTTAAGTGTTCAAAAACCTAAAAATATAGCGTCAAACTGAACAGACGCTATATTTATGTCCAAAAATAACGCAATTTTAAACTTTTGCGTTCACATAGATAGATTAAGTTAAACAATATGAACAGGAAAGGATATGAAAATGATGAAAAGCTTAAAGCATGCCCTACCTTTGATATTGTCTGTACTGTTGTTTACATCCACAATCCTCGGGTTTTCCGGCTGCTCACGAAAATCATCCGGCAAAAAAGAGCGTGTTGTTATTTTTACCAGTGCTGAGGATTACGGGGTTGAATTCATCAGGCAACGATTGAATGAAGAATTTCCGGACTATGATATTAAAATTGAATATTTTCCATCAGGAAATCATGCAGCAAAGCTTTTAGCCGAGGGGGAAAAAACAAACTGCGATATTACGCACGATCTGGAATATGGATATTTGGGACAGCTTGAAAAAGCAAATATTTTGGCTGATTTATCAAGCTACGATACTTCCATATATACCGACGACGTTGTAGTGAGCAAATATTTTTTGCCGGAAGTCAGAACCGGCGGCGCAATTATCATTAACCCGAAAGTGCTTAATGATAAAGGGCTAAAAGTGCCTAACAGCTATGACGATTTACTAAAGCCCGAATACAAAAACCTTATATCTATGCCTGATCCCAAGTCGTCGGGAACAGGTTATATGTTCTTAAAGGCTCTTGTAAATTCAAGAGGTGAAGAAGAGGCGTTTGAGTATTTTGACGGTTTGGCAAAGAATGTTTTAAGCTTTACTTCCTCTGGTGCCGGTCCGGTTAATGCGCTTATTCAGAACGAAGTTGCAATAGGACTTGGTATGACGGCACAGGCAGTAGTCGAAATTAATAAGGGAGGCGAGCTTATGATAAAGTTCTTTGAAGAGGGTTCTCCTTTTAATATGTATGGTCAGTCGATCATAAGCGGAAAAGAAACAAAGGAAGGCGTAAAAAAAGTTTTTGATTTTTTGGTTGGCACATTAAACGCCGAATATTGTGCAAAGTTTTTTCCCGAAAAATTCTATAAGGATAAAGACTTTTCGGTTAAAAATTTTCCAGAAAATATTAAATTCTGCGATATGAGCAACAACTCAAGCCAAGAGAAAACAAGATTATTAGAAAAATGGAAATATTAAAAACAAGGACGGCAGAAATGACAAACCGTAAAAAGCTGCAGATACTCAACCTTGAAAAAGCATATAAGGATAAGTGCGCTCTGGACAATGTGAGTTTTGATGTTATCGACGGAGAGTTTTTATCAATATTAGGACCGTCAGGATGCGGAAAAACCACCCTGCTGCGCATAATAACCGGTTTGATTTCGCCTGATTCAGGTCGGATTATTAAAGACGGCACAGACATTACCAAGGCGCCGCCGTCTTGTCGGGGGATGGGCATAGTTTTTCAAAGCTATGCCCTGTTCGAAAACATGACAGTACTTGGCAATGTGGAATATGCCTTGAAAATAAAAAGAGCCACCAGAAAACATGCACGTCAAAAAGCAACTGATATTGTCGACCAGTTGGGCTTGACAGAGCATATCTCAAAAAAGCCGTACGAGCTATCCGGCGGTCAGCAGCAAAGGGTGGCAATAGCCAGAACACTTGTACTTAACCCTGATATTATTCTTTTTGACGAACCGATGTCTGCCCTTGATGTCTCGACAAGGCTTATGCTGAGAAAAGAGCTGAAAGCCATTCAAGCCGAGTTTGGAACAACCATGATTTACATTACTCACGACCAAGAAGAAGCCTTTGCACTGTCAGACAGGATTATGGTTATGGATGAAGCCAGAATTGTTCAGCTTGATACACCGGATAATATTATACGGTCACCAAAAAATAACTATGTCCGCACCTTTGTAATAGATAATTTGCAGGCAAAGATTGACTCGCTTGCAAATTATACTGTTCTCCCATTAAACAGCGGACAAGATTTGTGAGTTGATGTTAATGGAATCGTCCGTCAAAAAGCTAATTCCGAAAAGATCCAAACCATACATATCGTATTTAAAACACATAACAGACTCAGGTGATATAGCCAAACTGATTATTGGCTTTATTTTTGTTGTTCTTGTCATTATACCGCTGGCGAGAATGCTTATGCACATTGACGCGAGCAGCTTTAACCGTGTATTAAAAAATGTGATGTTCCCGACCGCGGTTTTAAACTCAGTAAAAGTATCAGTGATTGCAACTGCGATAACCCTGCTAATCGCCTATTTACTCGCTTTTTGTATTGAAAGGACGGGAATACGTTTTAAAGGCATCTTAAACATCATACTAATTCTGCCTATGCTGATACCCTCCATATCACATGGCATGGGCTTGATTATATTGTTGGGGAATAATGGTGTTATTACAAGGTTTTTAGGTCTAAGGACAAGTATTTACGGCTTGCATGGCATAGTTTTCGGTTCTGTGATGTATGCTTTTCCGGTTGCCTTTTTGATGATTAGCGATGTATTAAGATATGAAGACTGTACGCCATATGAAGCAGCAAAGGTGCTCGGTATCTCGGGATGGCGCCAGTTTCAATCTATCACCCTGCCCTATTTAAGAAAGCCGATGATTTCTGTTATTTTTGCGATATTTACGATGATCATTACCGATTACGGTGTTCCGCTAATGGTCGGAGGCAGCTATATAACCATACCGGTTATCATGTATCAGGAGGTTATCGGTCAACTGGAGTTCGGAAAAGGCTGTATTTACGGTGTAATACTTCTTATTCCCGCCGTTGTCGCATTCATATTTGATTTTTTGAACAAAGACAAAGGAAACATGTCCTATGTCAGCCACAAGCTTGAGTATAATAAAAAAAAGCTTGTAAACTTTCTTTCTTACTCTATTTGTGCGCTGGTTTCTTTATGTACAATACTTCCTATAATAGCTTTTGTCATATTAGGCTTTACAAAAAATTATCCCGGTGATTTATCATTTACTTTTTCAAACATAATAAAATCATTGGATATGGAAGCAGATCAATATCTGCTAAACTCCATAACAATTGCCTTGTTGGTTTCGCTGATAGGGGTGTCCCTATCATTTTTCACCGCATATCTTACTGCAAGAATGAAGTCGAAAATGTCTAAGTTTTTGCATCTTATCGCAATTACATCCGCGGCTGTTCCGGGCATAGTGCTTGGTTTATCATATGTTATTGTATTCAATCAAAGCTTTATTTACGGCACTATTGCCATACTTGTAATGGTTAATTTAATTCATTTTTTTGCGTCACCCTATCTTATGATGTATAATTCACTTAATAAGATTAACGAAAACCTTGAATCGGTAGGTCAGATGCTTGGTATTAGTAGACTGAGGATGATTAAGGACATTTTCATTCCTCAAAGCATGACTACAATTTTTGAAATGAGCTCCTATTTTTTTGTGAACTGCATGATGACAATTTCGGCTGTATCCTTTCTGGCTACAATGTCAAATAAACCTGTAGCTTTGATGATAAATCAATTTGAAGCGCAAATGCAGCTTGAATGCGCCGCAATTGTCTCTCTTGCTATTTTGACAGTAAATTTACTTATTAAAGCGCTGGTTTACTTTGCAAAAAAAGCTTTTTTATACAACAGGTCAAATATATAAAAGGAATGTAATTAAAATGTTAACAAAAAAGCAATTTGATATCCTTGTTTATTTAACCGAGCATATGACTGAAAAATCGCAGCGAGAAATTGCAGATGGCGTTAAAATGTCGCTGGGTACAGTTAATAAAATTATGGCTGAGCTGAAAAGTTTCGGATATGTCAGCAATTCTTGCATTACGGCCAAGGGTGTTGACATATTGGAAAACTATCGAGTAAAAAGAGCGGTTATTATAGCAGCCGGATTTGGTTCAAGGCTTGTTCCGATTACCCTTAATACTCCAAAGCCTCTTATCCGCGTAAAAGGACAAAAAATAATTTATTCTCTGCTTGACGCTGTTATAGGCGCCGGCATCGACGATATATATATTGTCAGGGGATATTTGGGCGAGCAATTCGATCAACTGCTACATAAATATCCTATGTTAAAATTTATAGAAAATCCGATTTATAACGAAACGAACAATATTTCGTCAGCTGTGTGCGCAAGCCATTTGTTAAAGAACGCATATATGCTGGAAGCAGATTTACTTATTTATAATCCCAAGCTTATTACTAAATATCAATATTCATCCAATTTTCTCGGAGTTCCGGTAGAAAAAACCAATGACTGGTGTGTATATACCGAAAACGGACGTATCGTAAAAATGACCGTAGGGGGCACGAATTGTTATCGTTTGTTTGGAGTATCATACTGGACCGAGCAAGACGGTGCAAAATTGGCGCATCATATTAACGACGTATATCAATCTCCCGGCGGCAAAGAGCGTTACTGGGATCAGGTCGCTCTAAAATATTATAAAGACGAATATTCAATCAGCGTGCGCGAATGCACGTTTAATGATCTTGTTGAAATTGATACATTTAGCGAGCTCAAAGAATTGGATAAAACCTATGCAATTTAAAATACGCCATAATACAATTTTTTATTTGCTGAAAAAAGTTTCAGACTGATTACGGCTATCATACTGTACAAGCCGAATATCATATGTTTGTACCGAGCGGGAGTATCCGCTCGGTAATTTTTATATATAAGGTGAACTGCCGTGAATAAGATAAACGAGGTCTATCAGGTGGAGCTAAGTTTCAGCAATCAGCAAACGCTGAAAGAACTTTTACTGGAACTGCTATTAGAAAAGCTTTGCTCTTGTGATTTCGATGGGCTTGAAAGTCTGCACCCCGAGCTGCACGGTTTTTAGTCAATTGCGAAATACACGTGGTTTTATCAAAAACTCGCTCAATATACTGTAGGGGCAAACTGTGTTCGCCCGCAAAGTAAGGCATTTCGCAATCGGCCATGTCCGGTTTTTGAAAGGAGGACATATGACAGCTCAGCCTGAAAATGCACGTTACTCTGCTGCTCTTTATATGCGTCTTTCAAAAGACGATGAGGGTGCTGGTGAAAGTGCAAGTATTACCGCTCAGCGAAAGATGCTAAGAGCCTTTGCAAAGAAAAATCATTTTCCGGTTTATGATGAATATGTGGATGACGGTATTTCCGGCACGACTTTTGAACGCCCTGATTTTAAAAGAATGTTACAAGATATAGAAGAAAAAAAGATTAATATGGTCATTACAAAAGACCTTTCCCGTCTGGGGCGCGATTATATTCTCGCAGGGAAGTATACGGAAATTTATTTTCCGTCAAAAAAAGTACGATATATTGCCATCAACGACGGCTATGATTCAGATAGTCCGTATACCGACATTGTGCCGTTCAAAAATGTCATCAACGAGATGTATGCGCGCGATACCAGCAAAAAAATTCGCTCTGCATTCATTACACTAATGCAGGAGGGGGCATTCGTCGGTGCATTTGCTCCGTACGGTTATAAACGCGACCCGCAAGACAAGCATAGGTTGATTGTTGATGAAGGCTCGGCAAAAATCGTGCAGGAAATATTCAGGTGTGCCGCAAACGGAATGCTGCCCGTACAGATTGCAAGATTATTAAATGACCGAAATATACCTACACCAATTCAATATCGAAGACTTATGAATCCCACAATGAATGCGGAGGACTTCACCAAACGGCGGGGGTGGACATCCTCAACCATTACAAAGATGCTTCAAAATATTGTCTATCTTGGTCACATGGCGCAGGGAAAGACCACAAAAGTATCTTTCAAAAGTAATATAAGTGTCTCTAACCCGATGGAAGATTGGTATATCGTAGAAAATACGCATGATCCGCTGGTCAGCAAAGAAATATTTGATATGGCATCAAGGCGCAGCAAACAACGTACTTGTGAGAAAAAGGGGCAGTTTAACAACCTGTTTTCAGGCATTGCAAAATGTGCCGACTGTGGGCGGAATATGTCTACGGTAGGAACGCGCAAAAAGGGAGCAACCGCTAATCTCACCTGTGGTAAATATAAACTGTATGGCGCAGGCGAGTGCTCCAACCATTTTATTGACTATGACACACTTTATGAAATTGTTTTGTCCTCAATTAGAGAACTCGTTCAGCTTTCAGAACAAGATAAAACAGAGATTTTACATCAGGTCCAAAAGCGGGTGCAAAATAATAGCGCACAAGCACAAAAAGAAAAGGAAATAGCCGCGCTCAAAAAACGCAGCTGTGAGTTGGACGCTTTGATCGAAAAGCTTTATGAAGATTATGTGCAAGGACTTTTGAATATCGAACGAATGGAAAAGATGTTAAATAAGTATGAGGCACAAAGTAAAGCTATTGCCGAACAGCTTAATGCGCTACAAAAGGATAATGTTCAGGGAGAAAAAGAAAATTCTTTGCGCAAGCTAAAAAAGCTGTTAGACAAAATTATCAATCCTACAGTATTGTCATCAGAGCTGATTTACCGTTTAATTGATCATATTGAAATTGGTCAAGGTACATACCAAAAAACCAATAGCCAAAAAATAAAAAAACAGTCGATAAAAATCTTTTTCAGATTCAGCGGAACACCGGTTACCGGAACATATACAAAATAATGGCGTTCAAATATCAACCAACCATGTGCATGGGGTTTGGATGCAATGCGGCCGGCATTGTCGGGTGTCGAATAATTGATTCGCCGAGAGAACGCCTAATTGCGATTGTTACTAACAATTTTGTGCCGTGCAACGGTAGATTTCCGACACTAATTGCAATACTGACAATGTTTTTTATAGGGTTTGCAGCCGGTCCGTTTGAGTCGGTTTTGTCTGCAATTTTGTTAACGGGAGTTATTTTAATCGGTGTAATTATGACCTTTGTCATTTCAAAGCTGTTGTCCAAAACAATACTCAAAGGTGTAGCGTCTTCATTTACGCTGGAGCTTCCGCCCTATCGAAAGCCGCAAATTGGTAAGGTTATCGTGCGCTCAATTTTTGACAGAACGCTGTTCGTTTTGGGTAGGGCAGTTGCGGTTGCAGCACCCGCAGGTGTTGTAATTTGGATTATGGCAAATGTTTCAATTGGCGATTTGACACTTCTTGCGCGGTGTTCAGGCATTTTGGACCCGTTTGCGCGGTTGTTTGGCATGGACGGAGTTATACTCTTAGCTTTTATTTTGGGGTTGCCCGCAAATGAGATTGTTGTTCCGATTATTATCATGGCTTATATGGCATCAGGCAGTATTATGGAAATGGATTCACTAAACAGTTTAAAGCAGCTATTGGTTGATAACGGTTGGACATGGATTACAGCGGTCAGCACAATGCTTTTTTCTCTTATGCATTGGCCTTGCTCGACAACTTGCCTTACGATAAAAAAAGAAACTCAAAGCCTTAAATGGACATTGATATCTTTTATTGTACCAACCATAGTCGGGTTTGCGGTCTGTTTTGCTTTCGCCAATATTGCAGGAATTTTTTACTCTTGACAAAAGCCGTGTGCATAGTGTATTATACCCATAATATTATAAATGCGATGACGGGGACAAGTACCGTGTTTAGCAAAATTCAGAGAGCCGCCGGTCGGTGCGAGGCGGTTGCGCTGACACGCGAATATCACCTCCCGAGCTTTCTACCGAAAAGGCTTTGCCCCTTAGTAAGTACGAACGGATTCCCACCGTTATACGGGACGGTATTCGGTCGATTCACGGCCCGATACTACGGAGCGGCTTAAATTTTTAAGCAAAAAGAGTGGTACCGCGGAGATTTGCCTTCGCCTCTTATATCGAGGCGGAGGTTTTTTGTATTCATAGTTTTGTTTATTACTGAAAGGGATGTGTATATTGAATGCTTAACGGTTCTCAAGTGCTGATGGAGTGCCTGCTGGAACAGGGAGTTGACACGGTTTTTGGGTACCCCGGAGGAGCCGTGCTCAACATATATGACGCACTATATAATTACCGTGATAGGATCAATCATGTTTTGACAGCTCACGAGCAGGGAGCTGCCCATGCAGCCGACGGCTATGCCCGTTCGACCGGCAAAGTCGGCGTGTGCATTGCAACCTCGGGGCCGGGTGCAACAAATCTTGTGACCGGCATTGCGACCGCATATATGGATTCGGTGCCCATAGTGGCGATTACAGGCAATGTGGCTGTATCATTATTAGGTCGTGATTCATTTCAGGAAGTCGATATTACCGGCATCACAATGCCTATAACAAAGCACAATTTTATTGTTAAAAACGTAAAGGAATTAAGCACTACGGTGCATGAGGCTTTTCGCATTGCAAAGAGCGGACGCCCCGGTCCGGTGCTTATTGACCTGCCAAAGGATGTAACCTCTGCAATGGTTGAGTATGAGCCGCAGTCATACACCGGTGCAAGTCCGTCACAGCCGCCTAAGCAAGAGCGCATTGAAATGTCGCTTGAACTGTTGAAGCACAGCCAAAGGCCATTGATATATTTTGGCGGCGGCATAATATCGTCGGATGCCGGGCAAGAACTGCTTATGTTGGCAGAAAAGCAAAATATACCGGTATGTTCTTCAATGATGGGGCTGGGCGGTTTTCCGCCAAGCCACCGGCTGTGGCTTGGCATGATTGGTATGCATGGAACGCTGGCTGCAAACAGGGCTGCCCGCGAATGCGATTTACTGATTGTATGTGGTGCGCGTTTCTCTGACCGCGTAGCGGGCAACCGCAGCGAGTTTGCTCCGGGTGCCGATGTTATTCACATCGATGTCGACCACGCCGAATTTGACAAGAATATCACTGCTTCGGTACGCGTCGCCGGCAATTTGAAACAGGTCTTGAAAATTCTCTGTGAGAGAGTCGGCAACTCCCGTCATGACGAATGGGTTGACAAAATAACGTCGCTTAAAAGAGTAAAGAATGTTGATACTCGTAACGGTGACGGTGTGCCCGATCCTCTGCATATACTTAAAACCATTAGGGAGCTAACATCCGACGATGTGATTGTCGCTACAGATGTCGGTCAACACCAGATGTGGACGGTGCAGCATTTTGAAATACGCAAAGCCCGGTCGCTGCTGACTTCCGGCGGGCTTGGCACGATGGGATATGGCCTTGGGGCGGCAATTGGTGCACAGTTTGCAAATCCCGGTCGACAGGTTGTTTTGATTTCAGGTGACGGCAGTTTTCATATGAACTTAAACGAGTTGACTACGCTGGCATCCTATGACTTACCTATTGTTGTGTTTGTTATGAACAACAGGGTGCTGGGAATGGTACGTCAATGGCAAAAAGTGTTTTATGACAATCGCTTTTCCGCAACCGACCCAAAACGCCGCACTGATTTAGTTAAGCTTGCCGAGGCATTCGGATGTACCGGAATGCGAATCAGTAAGGTACGCGAGGTTGAGCCGGTTGTCAAAGCAGCATTTGCAGCAGGCGGTCCTGTAATAGTGGATTGCTGCATTTCACCCGATGCCAATGTGCTGCCCATGATTCCTCCCGGCGGTACGGTAGACGAAATTATAGAGGAAATGTGAAAGGCGGACTGATTTAAGTGGGGGAGAGCAAAGCTATTTTTTCTGTTTTGGCGGTAAATCATCCTGGCGTACTGCTCCGTGTTGCAGGGCTTTTTTCAAGACGGGGGTTCAATATTGATTCTATTGTCGCATGCAGCACTGAAAAGCCGGCATTTTCACGCCTTACCATTGTAGTGACCGGCGATGATGCCACGTTCACACAACTGACGCGCCAGCTGCTAAAGCTTGAGGATATTATTAAGGTAAAAGTGCTTGAACACGAGAATTGTTCAAACAGTGAGTTGCTGCTTGTCAAGGTGCATGCTGCAGGAAACAAGCGCGGGCCGATAGTCAAAATGGTGCAGAACTATGGAGCACGCATACTTGATATTGGCGATCAAACCATAACAATAGAGATGACCGGTCAGACAGGTGAAATTGATGATTTTGTCGAACAGCTTGAGCGGTATGGCATTTTAGAAATGGCACGCACGGGCATAAATGCACTGCAGCAGGGCGACTTGACAATTCACGATGATGAGAAATAACCGTGAAAGAAGTGAGTTTTATGAATCGAGTTATCGAGATTTTTGATTCCACTCTGCGTGACGGGGCGCAAGGAGAGGGTATCTCTTTTTCGGTTGAGGATAAACTTGCAATAACACGCTTGCTGGATGAGCTGGGTGTAACCTTTGTAGAAGCAGGCAATCCCGGATCCAACCCAAAGGACCTTGAATTCTTTCGTCGTGTTTCAAAACTAAAGCTCAAAAACACCCAATTGGTGGCATTTGGATCGACAAGGCGCAAGAACATTGCAGTTGAACAAGATGCCAACGTTAAGGCATTGTTAACTGCCAACACAAAGATAGTGGCATTGTTTGGTAAATGCTGGGATCTGCATGTGCGTGATATTCTTCGAACAACCGAAGACGAAAATCTTAATATGATTGCCGATACGGTTGCTTTCTTTAAAAGCGAGGGCAAGCTTGTAATTTTTGACGCCGAGCATTTTTTTGACGGATACAAGACAAACCCGCAGTTTGCATTAAAAGCGCTTAAAGCTGCAGAAGATGCAGGTGCTGATGTGTTGGTTCTTTGCGATACAAACGGCGGCACGTTTCCAAACGATGTGTATGAGATTACAAAGACGGTAGTGCAAAAAACAAAAACTGCCGTAGGCATCCATGCCCATAACGATGGCGGAATGGCGGTTGCCAATTCGATTATGGCGGTCGAGGCCGGTGCCGTTCATGTTCAGGGTACATATTTGGGGTTTGGAGAGCGCAGCGGAAACGCTAATTTGTCGTCGATTATTGCAAATCTTCAGCTTAAGAGGGGGTATCATTGTATTGACCCGGACAAAATGAAGCTGCTGACCTCAACAGCTCGCAACATGGCGGAGATTGCAAATGTGCGTCTTGAAAGAGGTACGCCCTATGTAGGTGGCAGTGCGTTTGCGCACAAGGCAGGCATGCATGCCGACGGGGTTTTGAAAAATTCCGAGACCTTTGAACATATACCTCCCGAAGCTGTCGGCAATGAACGCCGTTTTCTGATGAGTGAAATCAGCGGACGAACAGCAGTTTTGAAAAAAATCCAACATTTTTGTCCCGAAATAACCAGGACATCTCCTCAATTAAATGATATAATAGAGCAGTTAAAGCGAATGGAGCTTGAGGGATACCAGTATGACGGTGCCGATGCAAGCTTTGAGCTGCTTGTACTCAAAATATTGGGCAGGCTTAGTTCATTTTTTGAATTGGGATATTACCGCATAACCGGTGAAAAACCGTCCGAACCAAACCACAGCGCAGTTGCGACGCTTAAAATTCGTGTCGGCGAAAAAGCACAGACTGCCGCAAGCGAGGGCAACGGACCGGTTAATGCGCTTGACAAAGCACTGCGCAGTGCTTTGTGCGGATTTTATCCATCGTTGTCGGGAGTGCATCTTGTGGATTACAAGGTGCGCGTCATGGATTCCAGACAAGCGACAGGTGCAAAAGTGCGTGTGCTTATAACATCAACCGACGGCGAACGCGAGTGGACTACGGTTGGCGTTTCAAGCGACGTTATTGAAGCAAGCTGGATGGCATTAAGCGAGTCCATGGAATATAAGCTAATGCTTGATAATATTAAAAACTAACCAAACAGGAGGCACAGTTAATGGGTATGACAATGACACAAAAAATACTGGCGGCGCACGCGGGATTGTCCGAAGTGAAGGCCGGACAGCTTATAGAAGCAAAGCTTGACCTTTGTCTTGGCAATGATATTACCGCGCCAGTCGCAATTGATGAATTTGAACGTTGCAAAGCGTGCGGCGTATTTGATAAATCTCGGGTTGCACTTGTTATGGACCACTTTACGCCTAACAAGGATATAAAAGCGGCCGAGCAGGTTAAACGCGTGCGCGAGTTTGCGACAAAGCATGATGTTGAAAATTTTTTTGACGTCGGTCGCATGGGTGTGGAACACGCTGTTCTGCCGGAGCAAGGGCTTGTGGGTCCGGGCGATTGCATTATCGGTGCCGATAGCCACACCTGCACTTATGGAGCACTTGGTGCTTTTTCTACAGGCGTCGGCTCCACCGATTTAGCGGCCGCAATGGCAACCGGTACGGCATGGTTCAAGGTGCCGTCGGCAATTAAAGTCGAGCTTACTGGCAAGCCAAACCGGTATGTTGGCGGCAAGGATTTGATTTTGCATCTTATCGGGCTTATAGGTGTGGACGGGGCGCTTTACCGTTCTCTTGAATTTACCGGCGAGGGCGTAGCTCAGCTATCAATGGACGATCGCTTATGTGTTGCCAACATGGCAATTGAGGCAGGCGCTAAAAACGGTATTTTCCCGGTTGACGATGTGACGCTTGCCTATGTCGAGGGGAGATTTAAACGTGAGATTAAGGTGTTTGAGGCAGACCAAGACGCAACATATGACGAGGTTATTAAAATTGATTTATCAACATTGCGTCCCACAGTTGCATTGCCGCATCTGCCCGAAAACACAAAAACAATTGATGAAATAAATAACAAAATTGATATTGACCAGGTTGTTATAGGCTCGTGCACTAACGGACGCATTGAGGATATGCGTGCGGCGGCACAAATACTTAAAGGGCGCAAGGTCGCAAAAGGCGTGCGGTGCATAGTCATTCCGGCAACTCAGCAAATTTGGCTTGACAGTATGCACGAGGGACTGTTTGACATCTTTATTAACGCAGGCGCAGTGGTTTCCACGCCAACCTGCGGCCCGTGTCTTGGCGGCCATATGGGCATTCTTGCAGCCGGCGAACGTGCCGTTTCTACCACCAACCGTAACTTTGTTGGGCGCATGGGTCATGTCAAGAGTGAAGTATATCTTGCCAACCCTTATGTGGCTGCGGCATCGGCAGTGACCGGCAAAATTACCGACCCCGCGACATTATAAATTCTTTTGAAAGGAATGACAGTTAATGATAGCACAGGGCATAGTTCATAAATACGGCGACAACGTCGACACTGACGTCATTATACCGGCACGCTATCTCAACACCTCAAAACACGACGAGCTGGCGGCGCACTGCATGGAGGACATAGACAAGGATTTTGTTAACAGGGTGAAAAAAGGCGACATTATTGTTGCTAATAAAAATTTTGGGTGCGGTTCATCACGCGAGCACGCGCCGATTGCGATAAAGGCAAGCGGCATATCGTGTGTAATCGCTTCAACCTTTGCACGCATTTTTTACCGAAACGCTATTAATATCGGGCTTGCTATTCTTGAATGTGATGAGGCTGCACGGGATATAAAGACCGGTGACGAAATCAAGGTGGATTTTGACACCGGACTTATCAGCAATCTTACCACAGGCAAGGAATATCGGGCAGAGCCGTTTCCGCCGTTTATTCAGAATATTATTCAAAAAGGCGGTTTATTAAACTCGATTAAGGACAGACTTTAATCTTTAGGTGTGTTGAAAGGCGGTGTGATAAATGTATTGTCCAAAATGCGGCGGACAGTCAGACGGCCGTTTTTGTCCAATCTGCGGTCATCCGGTCAATCAAAAGTCCCCGCACCGCCATTTAGGGCTGTTTCGCATCGTACTTATTTTGCTTTTAACGATTGTGGTTGTGTCAATACTGCTTGCGTTGGCGGCAAAAAACTTAAACGGACCGTTTGTGCCAAGCCTGCCAGAAAACATTTAATAATATTCTCAGTATAAAAAAGCCGTCTACAATGCCAAAACAAAGGATTGCAGACGGTTTTTTAAAATTTATTATTCTTCGCCGCCATAAATATTTATGCGGCTTTGCATATCTGTAATATTAGTGTTTGAGATAGCCCCGCCGTATAGAGAAACGGAATATGTTGTGTCGTCGTGGAAAAATCTCATTGACAGCTTTTCAAGATTATCATTGCCGCAGGCAGTAGCAATATCGACAAAAGTCTTTATAATCTGCTCATCGTCAGGCGCTTCGCTGCCGTTTATGGTGACAAATTCGATATCAACACCTACAGGCCAAATTACCTTCTTTTTGTCATTCAATATAGCAGGAATTACTTCGCGCGACGAGGTAAAATTGGTGCCGTGTACATTACCTGTGCAATTATTATCTGCCAAAGCTTTTTCTGCTGTATTTATGGCAATGGTGCGGGACTCCTCAATTTGCTGTGAATAAGCTGCGGCACTTGTTGCAACCTTTGCTATACCGGAACAAAAAAGGGTACCAAGGGTTATTAATATCATGAGAAAGACTGAAAGCCCGTCATATTTGTATATTATATCTTTATGCCTTATGGCATAAAACAATATTTCAGCACCAAGACATAGTAATACTATGGGGGACAACAATAAAAGCTGCCATGCACCCTTACCTAAATACAGGGCTGCAGGAACCAGAATTCCAAGAAGAATCAAGGCCATTCCCAAGGTAAAGGTGCCGACACGGCGGGCAGGAGGCACAGGCTGACTTTCCACAAAAGCATTAGGAATGTCGGAATTATGGCTGTTATCCATCACTTGTTCCCTCCTGCTTTATGATTGTCTCGGGGTATCGTATATTCGTCATAACGTTTTTTCTGTTTATCGCTGCCTTTAATAAGCTTAATACCCGTATATATACATATAGCCGGAATTATCATGGACGGAAGAAAGTCAACAAAAGATCTCAAAAATGAATAAACCGCATCGGGAATAAACTGATAAAGAAAATATCGGTTGACAATCATTTTCAACATCAGCCAAACTGAAAAAAAGATTATTCCCCATCCCAGCAACAGATGCCGCTTGCCGAATAATTGTTTGATTGTTTTTTCGGCCTCATCGTTTTTACAGTTTAATTGGTCAATAATTAAATAATCATCTTTTTGTCGGGCAAGTTCATCTCTGGTTAGATTGATACGATTAATCGTATCAAAAAAAGAGTAAAACCATACTGCGGGCAGAACGATAATTAAAGCAGATATATATGTGAATATAGAGACTGCAATTATTCCGATAAACAGTATCATAATAGATAATCCACGCTTCATTAAGCCCTGATACATTTGCCCTGCCCCGGGAATAAGTGAAAATATAAATGTCAGAAATTTGCTTTTGGTCCGCCCGCCGATATTTACCGGTTTATAAACCGGCGGTTGTATAGGAGGTTGCGGCGGAATAAAATTTGGAGTATTATTGTTCATGCTTATCTTCTCCTTTAAATAAATTGTTCCAATGATTTGCGAAATCTGAAAAATTTGCATTAATGTTGTCAGTAAGCTTATTCCATGAATTTTCAGATAATTGATTTGGTGACACATCGCTTTTAACAGTGATATATTCAATTATATTTTTTGTTGCGTCACTCATAACCTGAAAGGCTCCGCTAAAAAACAGCAAAAGGGTAAGGCACACGCCTACGCTTAATTTCATTATGTTAATAAAAACTATCTGAACTTTATCGCGAGGCTGCTGTTCTTTAATTTTACTAATGATTTTCTCATTAAAGCCGTCGGGCAAAGCTTCAAGCTTGCTCATGGAGACAGCATTAATATAGCTGTCCATACATTCTCGGCAGCTTTCAAGATGCGAAAGGAGCATATATGTATCACTGTCAGACAATTTATCGTCGCTGTATCCGTCAGTCTGTCCGTCAGCTAACAAATTGATTGTATAATCAGTCAAATGTCCGTCGGTTAAAAAGCTGCGGTCTAACATACCATATCCTCCTTCAATTTTTTTCTGAGTTTGTCTCTTGCGCGGTAGGCTTGTGTTTGCACTGTTTTCAGCGGACGATCAAGGATATTTGCAATTTCTTCAAAGCTTTTATCTTCAACATAATGCAGAAGTGCTATTTCGCAGTACGGCGGCGGCAACTTACGACAGGCGGCTTTTATTGTTTCTAATTGCTCGGTTTCTTCTATTAAACCATAATTTGTTTTATCGTTCTGAATTGTGTCAAGTGTTTGGTTGTCTACAGCGTTTGTAGTACGGTGGTACGCGCTTTTTAGATAATCCTTTGATTTATTTACGGCAATTCTGATTAACCACGGTTTATAGTTTGTTCCGGTAAATCGGTCGATAGAAAGAAAGGCGGTCAGAAATGTATCCTGAGTTAAATTTTCAGCTTCCTGATAATCGCGTACAAGGCGAAAGCAGACTGTGAATATCAATGATGAGTACTGTTCAACCAAATTAGCAAAATCAGATTCATTCATACACACATATCGCCGCCTTTCTGCCGCATAATTTTTTCCCGCCTATAATATATAACGATTCAGCAATTAAAAAATCTTCAAAACATAAAAAATAGCGGGATTCGTACCCGCCATTAGTTTAAAATACTATGTGTTTTTTGACTTAATGACTTTGAGGCGCGAAAATTCTTCGCGCTCCTTTTCCTCAAGTGAGTTGGATATTATTTTTGCCGTTGACATAAAACGGGGTATGACAATATTTTTAAGCGCATTGGCACGCTTTTGAGTTTTGCTAATTGCAGTTGCCAGTCTGTAAACGCTGTTTTCGACTTGCGCAAGCTTAGCAGTCAGCTTTTTAACTCGATCAAATTTAATATAAGCTTCATCAACAAGTGAACTTGAAAACATAAAACCGTATGAAAGCTCAACAGGCTGGGGATCTAATTCAACAATAGGAATTTCGATTCCCATCACACTGCGTGAGGACAGCGACAACCCATTTTCAACCGGCACAGATTCGGCAATATCTTCAACAACACCATGTGCAATGTTAGCTTGCTGCAATGCCAGATAAGCCTGCTCATAACAGGTGTCAATCTGCTCTTGAATTGATGCAGCACTGTCCATCAATTCAAGCATTTCATGTATTAATATATTACGCTTGCGGTCAAGCAGCTCAAAGCCTACCTTAGCAAGATTAAGCGATTTTTTAGTGCTTATAAGGTTGCCTTTGGTTGGAATTACTTTCATTAATCTTGTTCACCCCAAATGTCGGGCTTGTAGAATTTGTCAAGCATTATATCGTCAATGCGATCAAGCATGTCGCGCGGCAATGCCGACAAAAGCTGCCATCCAAGGTCAAGTGTCTGATCAATTGTGCGGTTTTCAAAATGACCCTGCTTGATAAATTTGCTGTCAAACAAGCGACCAAAAGCCATCAGCTTTTTGTCACTTGGCGAAAGCTCGTCTTCGCCTATTACCGATGCAAGAGAGCGCGCATCCTGGACGCGTGCATAGCAAGCAAAAAGCTGGTTGGCTACGGCAGCATGGTCGGCCCGTGTAAATCCTTCGCCTATGCCGTCTTTCATAAGTCGGGACAGTGACGGCAATGCCGAAACAGGCGGATAAATACCGCTTTTGTCAAGTATTCGGTCTAAAACAATTTGCCCTTCAGTAATATACCCCGTTAAATCAGGAACCGGGTGCGTGATGTCATCGTTGGGCATTGTAAGTATGGGAATTTGAGTTACAGAACCGTTGCTGCCCTTTATCATACCCGCTCTTTCATAAAGAGAGGCAAGGTCGGAATAAAGATATCCGGGATAACCCTTTCGCCCTGGTATTTCGCCTTTAGAAGATGAAAATTCGCGTAGCGCCTCGGCATACGAGGTCATGTCGGTCATAATCACAAGAATGTGCATTGATTTATCAAAAGCAAGGTATTCGGCCGCAGTTAATGCACATCGTGGCGTCAATATTCGTTCGATTATTGGATCATTCGACAGGTTAAGAAACATTGATACACGGTTTAGCACTCCGCTTTCTTCAAAGCTGCGTCTAAAAAAATCGGCAACATCATTCGTAACGCCCATTGCGGCAAAGACAATAGCAAAACCCGTTTCGTCATCCTGTATTTTTGCCTGCCGTACAATTTGGGCGGCAAGCTCGTTATGGTGCATGCCGGATCCTGAAAAAATCGGCAGCTTTTGACCGCGTATCAATGTCATAAGGCAATCAATTGATGAAATTCCCGTCTCAATATAATTCTGCGGATAAACTCGGGATACGGGATTTATCGGTGTGCCGTTAACATCACGGCGAGTTTGAGGAAATATGTCAGAAAGTCCGTCAATC
>JAQVFM010000062.1 GCA_028697255.1 Oscillospiraceae bacterium | reverse complement strand
ATAAGATAAAATGACAATAAACCGCATCATTTTAACCTGCTACGGCATGACGGGGCGGCATAAAAACCACCGCCGAAATCGTGTAGCTCGGCGTTCCGCTTTCTTTTGGACATCTAATTTTAAATTAGATTATGCAAATTTAATGAATATGATTTTGCATAACAATTTCATTAAACAGCACTTTACTTTATTAGCATGATAGTGTACAATAGTGATTGCAGATAAGGGATTAGATCCCAAAGAAAGGGTTGACAGTAATAATGAAAAAAGTAATAGCAATGGCGATTGCGGCAATTATGACTTTGCTTTTTATCAGCGGATGCAGTAAAAATGCTGAGTACATAGTTTTGGATGAGGCATTGGCAGATGAAAAGTACGGAATAGGATTTCGCAAAGCTGACCAGGCACTTCGTGACGAGGTGCAAAAAATTCTTGTTGAAATGAAAAATGACGGTACACTGGCCGAAATCACAAAAAAATGGTTTGATGAGGACATTTCTACAGTACCCGATACCTTTACACCGACAGAAACATCTGATGACTCCTTGGAAAAAATCAAGGAAAAAGGAGAGCTTATCCTTGGTCTTGACGCATCATTCCCACCAATGGGATATGAGGACGACAAGGGTGAAATAATCGGGTATGATATTGACCTTGCAAAAGAAGTTTGCGAGCGTATGGGCGTGAATTTGAAGCTGCAGCCAATTGTATGGGCTCAAAATGTAACTGAGCTTAACGACGGAAATATTGATTGTATATGGAACGGCATGACTATTAATGACGAACGGGCAGAAAAAATGAATCTGAGCGAGCCGTATATGAACAACCGGCAAGTAGTTGTTACATTAAAGGGCTCCGGTATTGCAGAGCTTGACGATCTTGAAGGAAAATCTGTGGTTCTTCAGGCGGGCTCAACAGCAGTTGAAGCACTGGACAGCCGCACTGATATTAAGAGCAAAATAAAGGGCGGCAAGGCAGTAGAGGTTAATAACAATGTTATTGCAATGTATGATCTTAGAAAAGGCAGCAGTGACGCAGTTGTTATGGACGAAATTGTTGCCCGCTATTACACGTCCCACCTAAACGAGTTGGAACAAGAAGTCAGCGAAGACTAAAATTTAAATTGGTTCAACACCTGTCCATCGCAGGACAGGTGTTGAGTTGTGTTAAAGGATAGGCGAGGATGCAAATGACATTGAATAATGTCCTTAATATGATGTTGCGTATGCTTGAGACATCACAAACAACGCTGCTGTTGTTTTTTTCTACGCTAATATTTTCTCTGCCTTTAGGTTTGTTAATGGCATTCGGAAGAATGTCGCGTATACGCCCTGTTTCATGGCTGATGAAAATGTATTTGCTGGTTATGCGCGGAACACCGCTTATGCTACAGCTTATCTTTTTCATGTATGGAATTGATTTGCCGTTTTCGCGTCTACAGGTTGCTATCATTGCATTTTCATTAAACTATGCGGCTTATTTTGCCGAAATTTATCGCGGCGGTATTGAAAGTATTCCCATAGGACAACACGAAGCCGCCAATGTACTTGGTTTTTCAAAGAGCCAAACATATTTTAGGATTATTCTGCCGCAGGTTATTAAAAAAATATTGCCTCCTATGGGCAACGAGTTTATGACATTAGTAAAGGACACCTCTCTTGCACAAATTATCGGCGTTATGGAAATTTCGGCATTGGCCAATAAAATGCAGGCGTATTATGTGACAATTCTGCCGGTTATTATTGCAGGCGTATTCTATCTTGTCATGAATTCGGTCGTATCAAGCTGTTTTTCGTTGGCTGAAAAACGGCTGGGGTATTATAACTGAAAGGGGAGATGAGCATGAGCGTATTGCAGGTTGAAAATATTAAAAAATCCTTTGGCAAAGATATTGTGCTGCGCGACATCTCCTTTGATATTAAAAAAGGCGAGGTTTTGGCTGTTATTGGACCGTCCGGGTCGGGTAAATCAACATTGCTTCGTTGTGTAACACTACTTGAAAAGGTAGATTTTGGCTATATCGCATACGATGACCTTGTTATGACTAAGCCAACCGGTGAAAAGGGCAAGGCGGTATACAGCGACACACAGACACTTCAGCAGATAAGACGAAGATTCGGTTTGGTATTTCAGAATTTTAACCTGTTTCCTCATTTCTCTGTCTTGAGAAATATTACCGAGGCTCCTGTATGTGTTGCCGGCAAAAGCCGTGAGCAAGCCGAAAGTCAAGCACGCACACTTTTAGATAAGGTGGGTTTGAGAGATAAGGAACATGCTTACCCTTGCGAGCTTTCGGGCGGTCAGCAGCAGCGCGTTGCTATTGCAAGGGCGCTGGCTATGCAGCCCGAAATACTTTTCTTTGACGAGCCGACTTCAGCGCTTGACCCGGAATTGACAGGCGAAATTTTAAAAGTTATACGCAATCTTGCCGATGAAAACATGACGATGGTTATTGTAACTCATGAAATGGCCTTTGCGCGTGATGTATCCGATCGCGTTATTTTTATGGACGGCGGCGTCATTGTTGAACAGGGAGACCCGCATCAGGTGCTGGAAAATCCACAAAGCGAACGTACAAGGGCATTTTTAACCCGTTTCAGCCAAAATTAGATTTGTTTTAAAATCAAGCACTTATACTAATTTTAGAATAAACATCTTAACACCCCAATTTTGGGGTGTTTTTTTTATTGTTTTTCCATAATGAATCATGTGTAAAAGTCAATCAAAATACTTTTTATGGCTTATTTTTATGGCTTATATATATCTAATTATACAGAATTAAAATTTATTTTGTCGATAAAAAAATTTATTGAAATGGATAATATTTCTAAAATATTACCATAATATTACATGTAGGGATTGTGTAGACAAGTTATCTTTTAAGGCGGTTTGCATTATGCAAAGTAAAAATATAAACACTACCCGTTTTTTAAAATATATGGTCTTTACAATCTTTGCTTTTATTTTGACATTTAATACTGTTGCAAAGCATGCAAAAGGCGCTGCACCAAAGTCTGATAAAACGATTGAATGTTTGGTAAATAAAAATATGGCGCCCGGCGACACGGTTTCAAATAATATTCCTTTAAACCTTCAACACCAGAACATCCCCATTCTTACTATAACATGTGACGATGATTTTTTTCAAAATGCTTTTCACACTTCTAAGCTGCTAAAGCTTAAAGTTACAATTAGTTTTTCTAATGATTCCGAAACTCTATTTGATGGTTATTTTAATGATTTTGTTAAAAACGGTATTCATTACGTTTTTCTCAACAGCAACATTAAATCTGCACCGGTTCAGCTAAATTTCACCGCAACCCTGCCTATTGATGCTTCCAATGATATGCAGGGCGAGACTATGAGCGGAAATTTTTATATAAACATTAATGTGAAGAAAGATTCGGATTTTTCTCCTGTGACATCGGTTGATATGCCGTCAGTATTTGCTTCAATGGCTATTGCAGGAATTTCAATGCTTTTGTCTGTGATAACAGGTTCAAAATTCTTAAAGAGGTGAGTTTCTTGAGTTTTGAAATAATTAAAAAGCTAAAGGTTAGTTTAAAGGTCCTGTTTAATATCGTCACTATAATCACATTTGTTGTATCAATATTATTTTTAGTCATTGTAATCAATAGCCGCAAAAACAGCGGCAATCTGCATATTGGAAATTATCGTTTATATACTGTTGCAAGCGGCAGTATGGGTAAAGTAATGCCGACCGGCAGTTTAATTATAGTAAAAAATGTGGACACGAGCAGTCTAAAAAAAGGCGATATTATTACATTTAAATCTAACTCTATATTGATAACACACCGTATTTACGATATTTATGAACAAGCAAACGGGGAAAGAGTGATTACAACAAAGGGAGATGCAAACAGCCAACCCGATCCAACCCCTGTATTGTCCAGAAATATTATCGGGCGCGTCCACCTTAAACTACCGATTCTGGGTCATGTACTAAACTTTTTAAAGACAAAACACGCATTAATTATAATCAGCTTTACTTTATTAGGTGTTTGTATATTTGAAATAATCTCAATGTTTAAGAATGTCAACTCTTATTTCTCAAAAAGGCAGCGCAATAGTGCTCTGCCCAATTAATTTGTGTGCTATGCCATCCGGCTTGCCATATTTAAAAAAAGAAAAGGTGGGTATTGATGAAAAGGAAAATTTTATTTAACGCTCTCGGTATTGTTTTATCTGTTGCCATGCTGACTTCTGTATGTTTTGCTCTGTTTACCGCAACTTCAACTATTGCTGATAACACACTCGTTAACGGCTCCGTCAGTTTTTCTGTGCGAGACCCTGAAACTGATAACTATCCTTTGGCATTTGGTAAAGACCCTGCAAAGGGCACAACTGTTCTCCGTGAAGACAATTACAAATCACAGGAAGAACTGATGGCAAATAACGAGTTGAATCTGGCGTGTGGCGATACAGTTAAACGAGTTATTGAAATCAAGAATACCGGCACTCTTGACCAGTATTTCAGATTTTATCTTAAAAATGTCTCTTTAGTGTCATCGGCTGGAGAAACTCAAGCAAATAATCTTTTGAATAAATGGTATAAAATTAAAATCACAGGCAGTAACACACATGGCGGTATTAAAAAACCATTTCGTGACAATGTCAGCTTTGGCAGCTTAACCGGTGCCAAAAAAGCAGTTGCAGGCTTCCTTCATGCAGATGACGGAAAAGATTATTGGCGCACAATCGGAACTCGTGCAAAATATACCATAGAAATCACCCTTGACAGGAATGCTCCCGACACACTGCAAAATTCGGTACTAAATTTTGATATTGTTATGGATGCTGTCCAGGCTGCCAATAATTTTGACAAAAATCAAATACCGCACCATAATTATGGTGGCAACAACATTAACATCGCAAAAGAATATCAAGATCAGATTAGCTGGTAAATTATTCCCATTTATGAATTCTAATAGCATAGCACTATAAGAATTTTATATGGTAAACCGGTACTTCAATAAAACATTAAAGTCTTTATTGATGGACATCAGGGCGGGATGCTCGCATCCCGCCCATTTATTTAAAAAAACGACGTTGATTTATATATAATTTAGGGTAGCCCATGGAAACGACAATTTTTAGTGAAGAGAGAAGAACGAAAAGAGTACAAAAAGAAACGACAACTTTCTGACGAAAACTGTCGTTTCTTTTTGGTGCGAGCAATGGGACTTGAACCCATACGTCATACAACACACGCCCCTCAAACGTGCCTGTCTGCCAGTTCCAGCATGCTCGCATATTAAATTTGTTGCCGTTTTAATCGGCGCATTGAGTATTATATCATCACGCTCATGTGGTGTCAACACCAAAATTGATTGTTTATTTCTTTATGTTTTTTGTTTTAATTTGCACGATAAAATGGAGTCGGTATTGTTTTATATATGGCAGTATGATATAATTTTCAAAAAAATAAGACAGGAAATATAATGAAATATTTTGTTAAATATAGACTAAGAATATTGATGACAATTTTAACCTTGCTTTTTACAGCAGTGATATTTGCCAACTCTGCTCAATCGGGTGAAATATCGTCCGAGCATAGTGGCCGCGTTGTGAGCATTTTGCAAGGTTTGTTTGATTTGTTAGGAATTAAGATAACCGTATCATCTTTTGTAATCCGCAAACTTGCCCATTTTGTCGAATACGGCATACTTGGCGTTTTATTGGGGCTTACTCTTCGTACATATACAAAAAATGTGCTTAAAAGTGTGTTTATACCGCTGTTTTGCGGTCTTGCGGCTGCCGTTACAGATGAATGCATACAGCTATTTTCACCCGGACGAGCCGGTATGGTACAGGATGTTGTTTTGGACTTTTTCGGTATGGTTTGCGGGCTTGCTGCCTCTTTGGTTTTTATTGTTATTTATGACTTAAGAAAATCAAAAAGCTTAAACGACAGTAAGAACACAGGTTCGA
>JAQVFM010000061.1 GCA_028697255.1 Oscillospiraceae bacterium | reverse complement strand
GCTTTGGGAGAAGCTATTGACAAGATTTTAACTGACACTACATTTAACGGTATAGCCATGCTCGATTCGACTTTTGCGGGCGTTGACATAGCCGATATTTCAGGTGCGGCTGTGATCCAAATTTCTAAAATCAATTTTGCCGGTGGTCTTACCAACGCTTCCACAGCAGAAGAAATTGATACAGCTATCGAAACCGTAAACTCTGACAGAGCTCAGTACGGTGCATGGCAGAACCAGCTCGAGCACACGGTAAACAATCTCAATACCACTGCCGAGAACCTCACAGCATCCGAGTCACGTATTCGTGACGTGGACATGGCAGAGGAAATGATGGAATTCACCAAAAACAGCATCCTGCTTCAGGCAGCACAGGCAATGCTTGCTCAGGCTAACAGCCAGCCTCAGGGTGTTCTTCAGCTACTCAGGTAACCGGGCAAACGGTTTACATAAAGCCGGCATTTTAATGCCGGCTTTATGTAAATACGCGCAGAAAGGGGAATTGCAATGTTGTCATCTATCGGGGGCAGTGGCGGTTATACAGGGATTTCCGGTTTAGTGTCCGGGTTTGATACCGAAAGCATTGTTAAAAAAATGACAGCGGCGAGCACCGCAAAAATTGACAAAGTGAATCAACAAAAGCAGCTTTTGCTGTGGCAGCAAGAGGATTACAGATCAATTATTAGTAAATTGATGGATTTTCAGGGCAAGTATTTCAATACATTGTCAGGTTCAAACGTGCTGGCAAGTAAGTTTTTTGTTCACAAAACGGCCGCAGCGCTTAACCCCGAGCATTCAAAATATGTGAGTATCTCAGTGCCAACAAATACAAGCGTGACTTCAATTGAACTAAGCAATATAAAGTTAGCGACAAGCTCAAAGGCTGTTTCACAAAACGCTGTTTCAAAGCAAATTGCAATCAATTTTGATTCAACTTCTGCTCCGGTTGATTTGACAGGCAAAACGATGAATGTCACGGTTGACGGTGTTACAAAAACTATAGAATTTTCGGGCGTATACCACACTTCGCAGCAGCTTGGTGCAGACATTCAAACACTGCTAAACGATGCGTTTGGGACTGACAGATTGTCCGTGTCGGTATTGGCAAATGAAATTACCATTAATTCGGACGGAGTCGATGCAAGTTTGACTTCGGACAACGCTTTTGTTGTGCCGGGCTTAGGGCTTATAAACGACCACACATCAAGGATTGATATGCAAAAATCAATAGAGCAAATCAATTTCGCCACACCTCTCACCGGGGATAACTTTGTTTTTTACATAAACGGAGTAAAGTTTGAGTTTCAAAAACAAGACACAATCGCTTCGGTAATTAGCAAAATCAACTCGAGTGATGCGGGAGTTAAGCTAAGCTATTCCAGCATTACCGATAAATTTACATTGACTTCAACTTCGACCGGATCAGCAAGCTCTATCACAATTTCGGACGAAACGGGAAATTTTTTATCTTCGGTGATAGGTCCGCTGACTGACGAAAACTATACGGCCGGAACCGATGCCAGCGTTTATATTAACGGTACAAAGGTTACTCGTTCTTCCAACTCGTTTACTATTGACGGCATAACATACAGCTTAAAAGCAGAGACTGCCGAAACAATAAATATGAACATCACAAGCGACACAGAAAAAGTGCTTGCTAATATAAAAGATTTTGTAAAAGACTATAACGAAGTTTTAGAAGCGATAAACACTAAATTAAGCGAAGCAAGATATAGAGAATTTGCTCCGTTAACTGATGAACAAAAAAAAGAAATGAGCGAAACAGAAGTTAAGCTTTGGGAAGAAAAAGCCAAAAGCGGACTTTTGAGAAACGATGACATTTTGCAAAGACTTGTTCGATCCTTGCGAAGTGCGTTTTACATGCCGGTTAAAAATTTGGACGACAATACGCAAAACTTAGGGTTAAATATTACCGATGTTGGAATTACTACCGACAATTATTTCAGCGGCAAGACAAAGGGTGGTCTTGTAATTGACGAACAAAAACTTATTCAGGCAATTGAAAAGGACGCCCAGTCAGTAATTGATTTGTTCACTCAAGCTTCCGACAAAATTTATTTGCCCGATGCCCCGGTTGAGCACAAAGAGGAAAGATATAACGAATCCGGTCTTATGCATAGGTTATCAGATATATTAAATGATTATGTAGGAAAAACCTTAGGAAACGGTATTCTTCTTAAAAAAGCGGGTTACCCGGGCAGCTCAACCGAATTTGAAAATACCGTTACAAAAAGAATAAAAAGCTATGAGCAAAGGCTTGACAGACTTCTCGATTCTTTAAAAAGAGAAGAAAACAGATATTTTAGCCAGTTTACAGCTATGGAAAAATATTTAGCAATGATGAACCAACAGGCAGCGTGGCTTAATAATTCATTTGAATAATTATATATTTTACTAATAGGGGCTGAGATGTGTGAACAATGCGAATGCAGTTATGCATTATACCGACCAGGCAGGGATAACTGCTGCACCGGACGAATTGTTGATTTTGCTCTTGAATGCGGAAATAAAAAATATAAGAAGAGCCGTTGTGAGTATTAAATCGAAAGATATTTCCAAAGCGCACAACAGCCTTATAAAAGCGCAGGACATTATTGACGAGCTTATTATGAGCTTGGATATGTCATATGCAATATCAAACAATCTGCTATCCCTTTATTCCTTTATAAAGAACCAGCTTAGCCAAGCAAACATACACAAAGATCCTGATTTACTGGAGAGTTTGCTTCCCACAGTTAAAGAATTGAGAGATACTTGGGTGCAGGCCTCAAAAATTAGCAGGTCAGAAAAGTTTTCGACAGTATCTTTCAACATATAATATTGTCCATTTTTTCTTCTACCTAATTAATACCACGCACACAAAAGTACGCAATACGACCGTAGGGAATGCTGTCCTCAGCGTTCCGATTAGGATTATGAATCGGCAACCGGATTTATCTAAGGCGCGATGCCCCTCATCGCGCCTTACTTGTTCCGTTTAAAATTATATCAATGGCAATTTTTGATTTGTGGTCAACGATTAAAAATCAATGCGAAGAATAAAATCGAATGATATGTACGGTGTTCAAGATTATTCATAGTATTATTATTATAAATAAACAACACCCCTTCTTACCGAAATAGTCTAATAAACAAAGCAAAATAGGCTTGTCTTTCCAGCATATTCGGTGTATAATAATAGTAATTCCCGGAAATACATATGAAGAAAACTTATTGTAGGGAACAACCTTCTGTGCCAATTAACAAGAGATTTATATTACTCTTTTTTATCTGCACGAAAGGCAAATCCCTACATTTTATGTGCGGAATTTTAAGAGTTTATATTTATTGGCTTACACAATAGGAGGTGTGAAAGTGCCGGGCGATTTACATTGTCATACTAAGATATCCGACGGTTCAGTTGGAATAGAAGAAGTTATATCCTTGGCAAAGCGCCGCGGGCTTTCAACCATTTCGGTGACCGACCATGATGCAACCGCAGGCTCAACGCGCGCGGTGATCATAGGTAAACGCCAACAAGTGAATGTTATACACGGCGTGGAATTGTCGGCTGTAGATACAAAGCGGGGAAACAAGGTCCACCTTTTGTGCTATCAATGTGATATTCCGGACAGACTTGAGGGCTTATGCCGAAAAGTTGGCGATAGCCGTAAAAAGGCAGCCATGGCAATGGTCAGAAAAGTGATGCGCTATTACCCTATTACCCCTGATCTGATTGTAAAATGCGCTACCGGAAGCACAAATATTTTTAAACAGCATATTATGCATGCGTTGATGGATGCCGGTTATGCCGATTCAATTTATGGTGAGCTGTATAACAAATTGTTTGCACCCGGACAAGGTACAGCACTGGTCGAACCGGAATATCCCGACTTTCATGAGGTGCTTGAGCTTATACACAGTTCGGGTGGCATTGCTGTACTAGCCCACCCACCTATATATAATAGTGAAGATTCTATGGAGGAACTTGTTGAGCTGGGGTTGGACGGAATTGAAGTCTGGCATCCTTCCCACAGCGAAGAGGACCAAAACAGGTTATTTGAATTTGCCAAGCACCACAATCTGCTAATGACAGGTGGGTCGGACTTCCATGGGATGTACGGTACGACAGCACGTCCTTTGGGCAGCACAACCACGCCTGATGAGTATGTAGACGCTCTTATGTCGTATAAAGAGCAGCGCAACAAATAATATCTTTAAACTCAATTAATATTATCACTTTGATTTCCTTAATCTCAACCGAGTATTATTTTTAAGATTAGTCAATTGCGAAATTAACGGGCGACCACAGGTCGCCCCTACAAGTTATTGCTTCACAAAAACTCGCTCAACATGCTGTAGGGGCAAGCTGTGTTCGCCCGCAGAAAAGTATATTTCGCAATCGGCCAATATTAGGATGGGTGGGATAAAATGCAGTATGACGACAGTGATATGAAAATAGCAAGCGATGATTTTAAAAAAACTCAGCAGATAGTCGATGATACCGAGCAAATGGCAAATCTGTTAAAAAGAGAAAAGTCTAACGGGAATCTCGCCCGTGCACGGCGCTTGGGAGCTGTGATGGCTGAAGACGTGGCATCGATTGAGGGAGAAAATCCTGCGTGTGATACAGCACATATGACCCAGCGTCGCATTTTACTTGCGTTTGCTGTTGAGATTGGACTTAATACTGTGCTGCCTAACAAGCTGTTGTCTGAAACCGCTCAGAGCATTTTTTATGATACTCTTCGAACAACCGCTTCAACTTTCTATGATGATTTGCAAAAGTCAGGTGCGTTTTCATTTTATTATCTGTGTGTTCGCGAAGCCGAGGAAGTTGAAAAATGTGTGGGTGAGACTTTTGCAACCCTTTGCGGGTGTCCCGGCGATAAAAAAATTGCAAAAATGGGAACCGACCTTTTTACTCACTTTATAAATCAGGTGCACACATTTGCAAAGACAATGGGATTTGTAACACAACCGGAAGAATAGTCATATATTAACTTCATAATGCTTCTAACCCTTTTTTTTCTGTTCATGCTTATGTCTATCTTCGTAAAGTTGAGCGGCAACTTCTTCAATGTTTTTTAAAAACTCTTTTTGCATATTTTCATCAAGATATCGATAGGCTATAATAAGCTTTTGCTCGGATTCACGAAGACGCCATTGATTTCCCAAAGTTTTTTTTGTTGAAGCGGTGAAGTTACCGGTAGGGTTATCGTTTTGTGAGGCTTTAGTGTTGGCATCCAGTAAATAGTCGGTGGTAACATTAAATAAATGTGCAAGGCGAACAACTGTATTAAAATCCGGACGAGTTTTGCCCGTTTCATAATACGCATAGGTTGAACGTACTATGTTTAAGCTTTTTGCAACCTGCTCTTGTGTCATGTGATGTTGCTTGCGCAATTTTCGTAATCGATCACCGAATGTCAACTCTTTCGCCTCCCTTAGCCAAATGCTAAAAACCCAACCATTTAATTAAATAAGCGGTATCATGCACACCAACCTCAATTCAACAATGCGTTAATTACATTATAACGCCACTTTATTTTTATATTCAGTAAATATTTGGATAACTTAATATTTGGGCAAATTGTCAATATTATGCTAAAGGATTTATTTAACAATAACTAAAAATGCAAAACTGATATTATTATAAGACGAACATATGTATTATGTCAAAGGAATTTTAAAAAGTACAATATTATTTTTTAAATAATATTTATAGCAAAATTGCATATCATTTGTCAACGCTTATGTAAAAGTTAGGATATATAATTTAAGTATAAATATTAGTTTATCATATATACACAGAAGTTAAATTAATAGTTTTCGAATTAAAAACAAGAAAAGGCAAGAAAAAAATAAAAAGGGTGTTGACAAACTGAAGATGTGATGTTATTATAGCTAAGCGCTCTTGAGAGCCCCTCAAAAACGGGGGAGTCGCAAGAGCTTAAATAAACCGCAAATCAA
>JAQVFM010000021.1 GCA_028697255.1 Oscillospiraceae bacterium | reverse complement strand
CGGCGGCGCACGTAAGCTCAGTTACCGTGTCAATCATTGCGCTTTGCGAACGCCGACCTGCATCGCGAATTGCCTTAAGAGCCGCTGTATCTATAATCACATCGGCGTATTGTCCATCCTGTGTGTTTATAAAAACTCTGTGAGCGTTTTGCGCAGCATCTATCAGCAAATCCGGTAGCAAATCAAACTGCCTTTCGGCAACTGCTTCTTCAATATTAGCTGTGTTATACAGGCAGGGCTTTATGAAATAAGGTTTGGGGCTATTTCCCGTAAAGCTGCATTTCAGGGCAGCCTTAAGATTATGAAAATCATTTTTTAGCACTAATGCGTCAAGCAACTCAGGTGTCGGAGCAATTTCCATCAACATATCCCAACTGTCGACAAGGTGCTTTTGCAATGCCTCATCATCGTTTTCAAAGTCGGCAGAAAGCCAGCCGCGCTCTACAAGCTGCTTACGCACGGTTTCATAACTTTGAGTGGATAACAGTTGTTCCAAAAAACTGGTGTCAAGCAGCAAGTTCTCTTTAATGCGCACCGTTGCCACAGCATACGCATACTCTTCGTGTGCCATTATCTTGCCCCCCTTGTTTTTGCATACTGCCGTGTATTAAGCAAACAGTTCGCGATTTATGCTGTCCTTAAGTTGTTCGCGCTTATCTTCGAGCAACGCTTCAAAAGTGCAGTTGTGCTCGATATCACCATAGACCAGAATAAAGCCTCCCGAAGCTTGATTCCGGATTTTAAGCCGCAACGAAGCGCCCTTTTGTTTTAATATAGCGTTTAAATCTGCCTCAAAACCCTCAGGCAGGCGGGAGGCGTCTGCGGTTGAAAGGCAAAGTTCGCCGTCGCCGGGCGATGCAAAGCGAATCGCGAGTTTTTTAATCACATCGGCATATTCCGTGTCCGGCAGTGATTTAAGATGCTCAATCGCCAGACTTTGCACCTCGGATATAATAGCAACTTTTGTTGCGAGCAATGCACGGCTTTTGTATGCACGAGCGGCAGAATTCGCACGCTGCAAGGTGGCGTCGGCCTGAGCATGCGCCTTTTCAATAATTGCAGCAGCAGCTTTCTCGCCTTTTTTACGTGCCTCACTAAGCATAGCATCAGCTTCGCGCTTTGCATTAGAAATAATTATATCGCATTGCCTTTTTGAATTATCGGCAATTTTTTGTAAAATCGCATCAAGTCCCGCCATGACTGCCCTCCTTAGGTGGTATATTGATTAGTCAATTGCGAAACGCACGGGCGAACTGCGGTTACCCGCAAAGCAGTGCATTTCGCAATCGGCTATGGTATATTGACTTAAGCTGTTTACAGCTTGTTTATATTCATTACCATAAGGAAGGAGATGATAAATGAAAGCAAAGCGTAAAATTCGACAAGCGTTGCCGAAATAATTGCTTTTGACGACTGGGCGGGGTTTTTAGCCACGATGCTAACGCCCGAGACAGCGACGCGACCCTGTGCAATTGCCGAAAGCAAACCGCCTATTGCAACGGGCAGCGATGCTGCAAAATATGCAAGCCCCTGAACAAGCGTAACGTCCTGAATTGTACCCAGTACGCCGATGCCGTTGAGTATCATTATCGCAACGACGAAACCGTAAAGTCCCTGTGTGCCGGGAAGAAGCTGCAAAATAAGCAGTCTTGCAAATTTGGACGGATCTTCAATGACAACCGCGGCTGCAGCCTCGCTTGTCATTCCCACGCCCTTTGCAGAGCCTATGCTTGAGATAAGTGCGGCAATAACCGCACCGGTGATGGCAAAAACAATACCCATCTGACTAAACATTTGTGTGTTCCTCCTTGAATTTGTACATTTTTGTATTTACCCTTAAAGGCGAATAAAGCCTACCTCCGCCCTCATAAAACTTGCTGAAAAACTCCACATACTGCAGGCGGTTGCAGTGAACATATGCGCCCAGCGCATTGATGCCAAGATTTATTGAGTGTCCCGCAATAAACACAAGCGTCAGCATTACGGCCCCGCCGATACCTCCGCCTTTTAAACTGCCGATGTTGTTGACAACCGAACCAATGATACCGGTTACCAGTCCAAGTGCCATCAAGCGACAGTAAGATAATATATCGCTAAAATATCCGGTTATATCGTAAAGGCTGCCTATGCCGCCAAGGATTTTTCCGAATATTCCTTTTGAATTGCGTCCCTGAGTTGCAACCAACCCAATCGCACCCGCAGACGCAACCGCAATACCGATTTGGTCAAGAGGCAGTGCGGTGTTTATCGCTGTAGGCATGATGATAAGAACTATTCCGGCAAAAACCACCCACCATAACCCTACGTCAAGAACGGCGTCCAGTCGATTGCCGTTATGCCACAGCATGTAAAACTTAACGCCAAGTCCGGCAACTACCTGTATAAACCCAAGCACAAGACTAAACATCAACAGCTTCATCGGGTCATTTACCGGGTTAAACCAAATCGGTGCCAATATTACTTCGTTACCAAAAAAGTTGAGAGAAACAACGCTTACAATATCTCCGAACCAGCTTCCGAACAATGCACCCCAAAACACCGTAGACATCCCGCACAGCATAAATTTTTGCATGTTTCGCCGCATATTGCCCTCGGGCTTTTTAAAATGAAGAATCAGTGCAGTTGCAATCGTCATAATCAGCCCGTATCCCGCGTCCGAAAGCATAAGCCCAAAAAACAGATAATAAAATACCGCCATAACGGGGTTTGGATCCACATCGTCTTTTGAGGGCATGCTGTACGATTCGGTTATGTCCTCTATAGCTGCGACAGGCATAGCATTTTTAAATGCCACAGGCGGCTGGTCTTGCTCGGACGGCTCGCTTACCGTAACACAAATTGTGTATTTTTGCATGAGCTCGGCGGCAAGAGTCTCTGATTTGTCGGCAGGGACATACCCCTCGATTATCATTGTGCGTCGAGTTACGGCAAACTGCTCGAGAGCACGGTATTTGTCTATTCGCATCGACAGATAATCAAGCGTAAAGACAAGTTGATTTCGAACGTCTGCCATTTTACAAATGGTGTTGGTCAAGCTTTCTATTTCATGCCTGATACGCTTAATTTCTGCCTCATAACCTGCAATAGCTTCGGCAGGTATTTTATCGGTCATCTGCGCGGGCAGTGCAAAGCCTATTTCCCTAAGCACGCGCTCGCAATCCTGTTCATACTCTTTATGACACAGCAAAAAGATGCCGCTTTGCTCACGGTATGAATATATAATCTGTACATCAGCCGCCAAAGGCTTGTCCGGTGTTGATTTGATAGCTGAAAGCAGCTTTTGTCTGTCCCATAACCCGGGTAAAGTACCGATGAAAGCCTTTGTTTGGGCAGTACCCTTAAACCTCATGGGCACCCCCAGCGGACGCCATGACTCGAGAGCCTCTATCGCGTTGTAAAGTGATTTTAGGTTAACGCGGTGCTCATCGATTTTGCGGTCAAGCGATATAATTTCATAAGCTTTGCGCATACTTGACTCGGTATTATCAGCCATTTTTGCAAATTCCGCGGTTGTAATGCCGATTCTTGGTGAAAACGATGATAAAAGCGAATTTTTTTCGGGAACATACTCATTTAGAACATCAAGCGCTTGTTGCACAGTAGACGAGTTCCGCTCAAAAAGGCTAATACTTTGGGTTGCATCAATTTTTTCAAACTTGTCCGCCCCATCTGTTGGCTGATATTGTATCAGGTCAACCACACCGCGGCGCTGCAATCGTTCGACAACCGACTTTGCGTCGGTTATAAGTGTTATGATTTCTATGCGTTTCATGTGCACCTTGGCCATTTACTTAACCTCCCTCCCCGGACATAAAGCGCAGCCTATCTATTCAATGATAGATGACACGACCAAGGATACGGCCTGCTCAAATTTGGCAGTCGCGGCAGTGCGCAGCGCATCGCATTCTTCCTTGCTTTGTGCCTTTGCACTGTCAACAATTTTCTGCGCCTGCTCGTTTGCGCTGCAAAGTATGTCAGCGGCCTGTTTTTCGGCGTCCGATATTGCACCGGACAAAATGCCCTCTGCTTCGCGTTCGGCCTGTTCACGCAGTGATTTTGCCGTTTGGTTTGCCTTTTGTTCTGCCTGACGCGCATTTTCCTCGGCTTCTAATACTTTAACTACTTGTTCAGACGCCATCAAATCGCCCCCTGATTTAAGATAAAAAGGCAGAAAACTCTCTTTAAAAGAGTCTCCGCCTTGGCATTGCAAAATAATAACGGCCGTTATGTGTTTTGAAACAATTAGTTTGCATAATGTTGTGCCGACAGGCTTTGCGGCCGATTGTTTTTCCCATTTTCACTATATCCTGTTCAAATAATTTCCAATGCACTCATTATATCTTAGGATATCATTGTATGTCAATACCGAGAAGGCAGCAAAAAGTAAAATCATATGTAATTTTGATATAAATTGCGTCACACGGGAAATAGTATTGATAAATAATTATTAGTCGATGGCGCAATATACGGATTTGCGGGCGAACACAGCTTGCCCCTACAGTATATTTAGCGCGTTTTAGTGAAATCGCAACTTATAGCCGGTGCATTTCGTAATCAGCGACTGATAAATAATTGACAGGAGATTACTGATGAAAAAATTACTTTATATCACTGTAAATTCTAAAGACGAAGAACAGTCATCTTGTAAAACAGTCGGTAGGAGAGTGGTCAATGCAATTTTGAAAAAAATCTCAGATGTAGGGCTTGAAGAAATTGATTTATATAAAGAGCATATCCCTCAGTTAAAGGGATGTTATTTTGAAGGCAGAAGTGCCATTGTTAATGCTGAAGCCAAAAGCAGACTAAGTGTTGAGGAGCAAAAAGAAGTTGACACAATTATAAGATTATGTGATCAATTTAGAGATGCAGATATTTATGTTTTGGCAGCCCCTATGTGGAGCTTGTCTTTTCCTGCCCCGTTAAAGGAATATATTGATTGTGTGATTCAGTCCGGCAAAACAATTGAATTTGTCGATAATAAACCTCACGGGATGTTAGGTAACAAGCATAGAGTATTTATATATGTTCAATCCTCCGGGGGTAATATTCCATGGATTATAAGACCGGCATTAAATAAAGGACTTAATTATGTGCGTGATATTATAAAGTTTATTGGGATTGACACTTTCGAGGAATTATTAGTCGATGGTACCGGTACAACAGAAAATGAGCGCCAACACGCAATTCAAAAAGCAACAGACAAAATAAATGGTCTTATTGATAATTTATTTTAATAAAAACCGCTGTACCGAGATTAAACGGTATAATAACCGATTGCGAAATGCACGGGCGGCCACAGGTCGCCCGCAAATCCGTATATTACGCAATCGATTTATGAAAACGCAAAAAATAATACATATTTCACTGTCGAGAAGAAAGGTAGGGATCGTCGTCACCGGTTTACAATCCCGTTATTGACATAGCTAACAAATGCGAGTAGAATAAACAAAGGTATTATACAATTATATGCAATTAACCGGGTGATTAAGAGTTGATTGTTTTCTGCCACTGATGGTGTCATCTATCTTGCATACACAAAGCGTAAACTATTTAAACCCGGAAAGGCAGGGTTAATATAATGAAAGTCGGATTTATCGGTGCCGGCAATATGGGCGGTGCTATTGTTCGCGGACTGGTTTCGGGCGGCCACTGCGGCGCCGATATACTGGTGTATGATAAGGATACGACAAAGCTGATGAAGCTTTCTGAAGACTGTAAAATTGTTGTTGCCTCGTCTGCCGCGGACATTGTCGAGCAGTCGGATACGGTGATTTTGGCGGTCAAACCTCAGATGTTATCAGGGGTGCTGACACCTTTGGCGCCGGTGCTACGTCGGTGCAGACCCTTAATAATTTCGATTGCAGCCGGCAAAACTTTATCATGGATTGAAAACATTATAGGCAAGGATGTTCCATTGGCACGCGTTATGCCCAATATTGCGGCAAAAGTGGGCCAAGGCATGTCGGCATTTTGCTTAAACGACGTGTCGGACGAATCGCACAAAAAAACAGTGCGCATGATTTTTGAGTCGGTAGGTAAAGTTGTTGAGCTTAAAGAGGAGCTTTTTTCGGCTTTCACCGCAGTTGCGGGGAGCTCGCCTGCGTTTACTCTGCTTTATATAGATGCCCTTGCAAACGCCGGTGTGAGATACGGCATTCCGAAGGATACGGCACTTACTATTGCCTCACAGGCGGTTCTTGGCACAACACACCTTTTACAGAAGACCGGGCAGCATCCAAGGGCGATATCAGATGCGGTATGCTCACCCTCGGGTACAACAATAGAAGGCGTTTGCGCCTTGCAAAGCTGCGGGTTTGAAAACGCAGTGCTTGAAGCCGTGCGTGCCAGCTTTGAGAAAGATAAAAAGCTTTAACCGTACGGATTAATATAATGCCGCAGAGGAGAGAAAAAATTGCGGATTATTGCGGGAAGTGTGCGGGGCTTACGACTTGAAACCTTGACCGGCAATGACTCGCGTCCCACCGCTGCCAAGGTTAAGGAGGCGGTGTTCAGCGCGATTCAGTTTGAGATTGACGGTCGGCAAGTCCTTGATTTGTTTGCCGGGTCAGGCCAAATGGGACTCGAAGCTTTAAGCCGCGGGGCGGCCGGATGCGTTTTTGTCGACAACAGCGCTAAGGCTGCCAAGGTTGTGCGCAACAATCTGTCAAGGCTATTAAAAGGACTTCCCGATCATATAAAAAATGTAAATGTGATTAATACAGATGCGATGTCATATCTTAAAAGCACAGAAGACAGCTTTGATTTAGTATTTATTGATCCGCCTTATGCTTCAAATCTTTTGAAACCTGCGCTGGACGCGGTACAGAAGCTGATGAACAAGGGCGGCGTGATTGTATGTGAAAGTGATGCCGATACCCGGCTGCCCGAAAAAGTCGGCAGGTTTTTCCTAAATCGCGTTTACAATTACGGTCGAGTGCATATCTGGTTATACCGTTATTACGATGAGAGTAGGGAATGTGAATGAATATTGCGGTTTGTCCGGGAAGCTTTGACCCTGTAACGCTTGGTCACATGGATATTATTCGCCGTGCCGCCGGAATATACGATAAGGTTATTGTGGTGGTAATGAGCAATTTGGCCAAAGCTGCGATGTTTTCAAAAGAAGAGCGGGTGGATTTTCTCCTGCGCTCCACTGCCGGCATCGAAAATGTGGAGGTTGACAGCTACTGCGGACTGCTTGCCGATTATACGCGAATAAAAAAAGCTACGGTTATTGTAAAGGGACTGCGCGCGATGTCGGATTTCGAATATGAATTCCAGATGGCACTTACTAACCGCAAGCTCAACGCCGAAACCGAAACCACTTTTTTAACTACGACATCTGAATATATGTATCTATCATCAAGTCTTGTCAAACAGGTGGCACAGCTTGGAGGAGATATTTCGGGCTTTGTTCCCGATTGTATTATCGACGACATTTTAAGAAAAGTTGAATTAATGAAAGGCGGGTTATTTTAATGACTGTTGAAGAATTGCTCGAACAGATTGACGACATGCTTGACAAGGCGTGGAGCTTGCCGATGTCAGGCGGCAAGTGTCTTGTTGATGCTGAGCGCCTGCGCAACATTGTTGACGATATACGTGCATATATGCCCAATGAAGTGCGCCAGGCAAGAGCTATTGTTGCAGACCGTGGCGACATAGTAGAAACGGCCAAACTCGAGGCCGAAGGCATTATACGAGCAGCCGAGGAACGCGCCCGCCGACTTGTTGCGCAAGAGGAAATTGTAAAGCAGGCGCAGCAAAAAGCAAATGAAATATTAACGCAAACCCAGCTTAAATCCCGTGAAATGCGCAAGGGCGCGAGCGATTTTTCGGAGGATTTGCTGCGGCGTACCGAAGAAGCGATTGCACAGCGTCTTGCCGAGGTGCGGCAGGCACGCCAGCTTTTGCGACAGCCTGCAAAAGTTGAAAATAAAAATATGGATATAAATGAATAACTCCACGCGCTAATTCTGTTGACCAAGCCACCTTACAAAATGTAGAGCGTGATGCCCCCCATCACGCCGTATTAAGATTTTATGTTAACTATAATTCGATAACTCCAGATTTAAATCCGGGGTTATTTTTTGTTCATTGGCTTATTAGAATAGCCTGACTTCCCAATTGCATATATCTTTTTTCAAACAACGACATAGGGTAAGTGACTATTCCTTTCCAAGGATCATTAAGCGTGACTGTTCCCTTGTGCGAGTTATATCCAACCAAAACGGTGCAATGCTCGTTAATATAAAAATTTATCGTTTCACCGGTATCTTTGGCAATCCATGTATTACTTATATAAGTATCTGTTAAAGCAATAGTGACCCAGCAAATGACAGGCTTGCCGTTTGCCACATAATTATACAGCTCCTTAGCAGAAGCGCCGGAAATGTTTTCGGCCCGATCATTGCTGTTAACCGAGTCGAAATATCTGTTTGCTGTTGCAACAATTACAGGTGCGTAACAACCTAATCCGCTTTTACTATACGGATTTCCGATAAAATGTGTGTTCAAACTGTACATTCTCGTTGTTTTGGGAAGATACTCATCAACAATGGTGCGCTTATCCACATTGTACCCTAAAAAATTTAGCATAATCGTCAAAGATGTTGCTTCACAGCCGGTTGGCAATTCCGGTCGTTGTAATATATTTTCAACATCTATATAATAAGTGCCGGCAGGTACGCTTACCAGCCTTGAAGGCCTTGTTGTGGGTATCGTATACTCTGTAGTGACAGCTTTATCAGATTTGGTAGTAGTTGCGGCAGTGCTTTCGGTGACTGTGTTGTGTAATATTTCGGCTGTCCCATGATCGGATTCTGTGTCTTCAGGTTGGCAGCCGCTGCCTGTCGCTATCATGCAGCAAAGAACCAGTAAGCTGCTGATAGCCTTTAATACTTTGGTTTTTTTCAAAGCTTTACCCCATTTTAGTTTTAAATGTATTCTAATACAAAAATAGAGATTAGGCAAACAGAAAACCTTAATTAAAAATTTTCGTTAATTTCGACAAACCATTTTCGGGCATAGTCGTCATAATACAAATAGCGGTTTTTGCCAAGTATTCGGCAAGTGTACCTGATGCCGGTTCCGCCTGCCTTGAGGCTTGCCGCTCGTCGTATTTCTGTTACCCTATCTATTCGATAGCATTTCCCGTTATCCCACCAGAATATTATAGGTATTATTTGTCCATTTGTGTCAAAGTGTGCGGCGACATCGATATATTTTTTTGCCATAAAACCATACCTTTCATTGCGAATGAACCGTCGACAGTACAAGATTGTGGTAATTTGTTTGGGGGTCCAGTGCCGAAAGTGCCGCATCGGTTAGCATAATTCCGCGCTGCACTATTTTGTTGCCAAAGCGCGAGCGCAGATTATCCAGCACTTCTTCGACAGCCTCGTGGCTGCGCGATTTTTGCACCGACGGTATAAATGACATTTGATCAAATCTGCGCAGGCTCAAATTACATGCACGCACGCCCAGGCTGCGCACCGGCTTGCCGTTTTGATGATGCTTTTTTAAAAGCTCGTATGCTTTTAAATAAATAGTCGTAGAATCGCAGCACGGCGCCGCAAGCTTTTCCTGGCGTTCAATCCAAGACAGATCGGTGCCGCGAATGCTAATCTGTACGGTTTCGCATTGCAGATTGTGCTGCCTTAAACGTGCCGCTACGCTTTCACTTAGCACCATCAGCGTAATTTTCATTTCATCGTAATTTATAAGGTCGCGTGGCATGGTTGTGCTGTTGCCTATTGATTTTATTACGGGTTGTTCACCTATTGCCGCTACAGGAGACGTATCGTATCCGTTAGCATAAAGCCACAGGGTTTCCCCACATTTTCCAAGCCAATCCTTTACGTATCGGCGGTCGGTTTGAGCAAGCTTGCCGATTGTGTCAATACACTTGCGCTCGAGCAAGCTTGCCGTCGCCCTACCTACAAACAAAAGTGAGGACACAGGCAGCGGCCATACGATTTTACGAAAATCGTTAAAGGGGATAATTGTTGTGGCGTCCGGCTTTTTATAATCGCTGCCCAGCTTTGAAAATACCTTGTTGAAAGATACGCCCACCGATATTGTAATGCCCAGCTCGGATTTAATTTTTTCCCGGATTGAGTTTGCAATAGCTGCACCGCTACCAAACAGCCATGTGCTGCCTGTGACGTCAATCCAGCACTCATCAAGTCCGTAAGGCTCCACTCTGTCGCTGTATTGCGAGTAAATTTCCCGGCACATTTTGGAAAAGTTCATATACAGATCAAAATGAGGGCGCACAAAAACAATATTAGGGCATAATTGGCGCGCAAGCCAAAGCGGATTGCCTGTTTTTACGCCGCATTTTTTAGCCTCATAATTTTTTGCAAGCACAATACCATGTCGCAGCTGCGAATCCCCTGCAACTGCAACCGGAATACCGCGCAGCTCAGGGTGATACAAACATTCAACCGACGCATAAAAATTATTGCAGTCACAATGCAGAATGGTGCGCTCCATATCCCCAACCCCCGAACATATGTTCTTATATATAGTATAGAATATATGTTCGGTTTATGCAATGGAAATTTGTAGGCAATAATTTAAGTTGCATTAATAATAATAGTAATATCGTGTGTGGAAAACGACCAATAAATAACCAACTTGACTTAGTAATTTAATCAACAATTTATTCCTTTATAAATATGCATAAATATTTCTTGCATTGCAATAATGCTTAGAGTATAATACTTTTAACTTTCTATTGTAGAATATAAAGTTTGGAGGTAACTTTATGAGAAGAAGGAAGCTTTTTTCAATAGTGGCTGCTGCCGCACTTCTTGTCGGTATTGCTGCCGGCTGCAAGAAGGAAGATGACAGCGACACTATTAAAATCGGGGGCTTGGCTCCGCTTACAGGAGATGTTTCCCAGTATGGTATCGCTGTTAATAATGCGGTAAAAATGGCGGTCAAGGAGATTAACGACAACGGCGGAATTTTGGGCAAACAGATTGAGTACATATGCTTGGATGAAAAGGGAGACCCCGACGAGGCGGTCAAGGCCTACAGGAAGCTCGTTGAAAACGAGAAGATAGTGGCACTTTTAGGTGATGTCACATCCAAGCCGACAGAGGCTGTTGCACAAAAAGCGAAGCTTGACAACATGCCGATGATTACAGCTTCGGGTACTGCCGAAAGCATTACCTTAGTTGGCGAAAATGTTTTTAGGGCATGCTTTATTGATCCGTACCAGGGACAGCTTATGGCGTCATATGCATCTAAAAAGCTTGGAGCAAAAACAGCGGCTATACTCTATGACACCTCGGACACCTACTCAACCGGAATTGCCGACGCGTTTGAAGATGCGGCAAAGGATTTAGGTATGACAATTACCGACAAAGAGGGTTACACAGAGGGTAACACGGACTTTAGCTCACAGTTGACAAAGATTAGAGCCAGCAACCCGGATGTTCTGATGCTTCCCGTGTATTATTCGGATGTGGCACTGATAGCTGTTCAGGCAAAGAATCAGGGGATTACGTCTAAATTATTGGGTGCCGATGGTTGGGACGGTGTTTTGAACCAGATTGCAGAATCCGATGCCGATGCTATCGCCAATGCATATTTTTGCAGCCAGTATTCGGCGTCAAGCGATGACCCCGACTTGCAGGCGTTTTTGAGTGAATATAAGGAAACTTATAATCTTGAAGCCAACATGTTTGCGGTGCTTGGATATGATACGATGTATATTCTGGCAAATGCAATTGAAAAAGCGGGATCGACCGATTCTGATGCTATTATCAATGCTTTAAAAGAAACAAATTATGACGGCTTGACCGGCACGACCACATTTGACGAAAACCGCAATCCGGTACGTCAGGCTGTGATTACGTCATTTGACGGTTACAGTTATAAAGTGGTTGAAAACTATAGCATGGACTAATTATTTAAAATTATAATCAGTATCCGAAAAGGGGGTGGATTTTTCACCCTCTTTTCGGGTGCGTAAGACATACAAAGTCTGGAAGGTGCGGCAATGGAGTTTATTGAACAGGTATTAAACGGTTTGGGTCAGGGCAGTATATTTGCGCTGGTTGCGCTCGGATACAGTATGGTATACGGGATTGTACAGCTCATCAATTTTGCCCACGGTGATATTATTATGGTGGGAGGATATACCGCATTTGTGACTTTTATCACGTTTGGTATGCCGCTATGGCTGGCAGTTATAATTTCTATTTTAGTGTGTGCCGCCGTAGGGTTGATTATTGAACGCGTAGCCTATCACCGTTTGATTGTACACAATGCCGCACGCATATCTTTATTAATTACGGCGCTCGGTGTCAGTATATTTTTACAGAACCTATTTATGTTGATATTTGGGGCGGAACCCAAGCACATTTCGACACTTTTCCCCATGGAAACGATAAAGCTTGGAAATACCGAATTATCTTCGAATACCATATTGAATATTGTGGTTTCGGTCATTATGATGATTGGACTTCAACTGCTTGTTAACAAGACGAAGATTGGTAAAGCAATGCAAGCATCTTCGGAGGATGCCGGGGCAGCAAAGCTTATGGGCATAAATACAAACCAAGTGGTTGCGTTTACATTTATGGTTGGCTCTGCCCTTGCGGCGGTAGGTGCGATTTTATATTGTAACACCTATTCACAAATAAAACCGACCATGGGCAATTTTTTAGGACTTAAAGCGTTTGTAGCCGCTGTTTTGGGTGGTATCGGCTCGATCCCGGGTGCTATGCTTGGCGGATACATTATCGGCATCGCCGACAGCCTGACAAAAGCGTATGTCAGCAGTACTCTCAACGACGCCGTTGTGTTTGGAATTCTGATTTTGATGTTAAGTGTCAAGCCAACCGGGATTATGGGCGGCGACAGGAGGGAAAAGGTGTAAGGCGATGAATATTTTAAAAAAGAAAACTGGTGTTTATTATCTTATCAACGCCGTGCTTGTCGCAGCTTTATTTTTAGTTTTAATAATAGTAATTAATACCGGTACACTAAACGGATATTATACTGATATACTGACATTTGCATTGATTAACATTGTTCTTGCCGTAAGTCTTAATTTGGTTACCGGCATTTTGGGTCAGCTTGTGCTTGGACATGCAGGTTTTATGTTAGTTGGTGCATATGCTGCAGCACTGTTCACCAAAAACAGCGAGCTGTCTCTTACGGTTGCATTTCCGATAGGGCTTGTATTGTCCGGTTTGTTTGCCGCGATTTGCGGTGTTGTTATAGGATTGCCTGCATTAAGACTACGTGGAGACTACCTTGCCATTATTACACTTGGGTTTGGTGAGATTATCCGTGTTATAGCAAATAATTTGAAAATTACCAATGGTGCAATGGGGCTTAGAGGTATTGACTCTTTAAGCAACAGGAACAATCCCGGCGCCATGTTTACATATGCCTTTTTTATAGCGGTTGTGGTTATCTTTTTGATGTTTACTTTTGTACGGTCCAGACACGGCCGTGCGGTTATCTCGATAAGAGAGGATGAAATTGCCGCCGAATCCATGGGCATCAACACTACTTACTACAAGATGTTTGCCTTTGTTTTGGCCGCATTTATTGCCGGTATTGCGGGTGGTGTATATGCACATCATGTTGGTGTTATTGACCCGGCCAAGTTTGACTTTAACCGCTCTGTTGAAATTCTTATTATGGTGGTGCTGGGCGGGATGGGATCAATTACCGGCTCGGTTATTTCCGCATCGGTGCTGACAATACTTCCCGAATTACTGCGAGATTTTTCACAGTATCGTATGCTAATCTATTCTGTAATACTTATTTGCCTAATGCTGTTTAAACCGTCGGGACTTCTCGGTCGTTATGAGATATCGGTTCCCGGGCTTTTACATGCACTTATTAAAAAGATAAAAAATAAAAAGTCGGGGGAGGTGTGATTATGCACCTGTTGGTTATAAAGGATCTGTCTGTTATATTTGGCGGACTTCACGCGCTTAATGATTTTCATATGTTTGTCGATGATAGGGAAATAGTAGGTCTTATCGGGCCTAACGGTGCCGGCAAAACCACGGTGTTTAATCTGCTCACCGGTGTATATGCACCCAGCGGAGGCGCTATCAGATTTGAGGGCGAAAGTTTAATTGACAAAAAACCTTTTCAAATTAATCGGATAGGCATTGCCCGTACATTTCAAAACATACGCATTTTTAAGAATATGACGGTGCTTGATAATATAAAAGTTGCAATGCAGCAAGATATGAAATATACAGTGCTCGCCGGCATGACGCGCATGCCTTTCTTCTGGTCAGAAGAAAAAAAGGTGGACGCTAAAGCGCGAAAAATGCTTGAAATATTTGATATGGAGGAGACGGCTGAGCATACAGCAGCCAATCTCCCATACGGTTTGCAGCGAAAGCTTGAAATCCTGCGCGCTTTGGCATCCAACCCCAAATTGCTGCTTTTGGACGAGCCCGCCGCTGGAATGAATCCGACCGAAACGCGAGAGCTGATGGAGACAATACGCAAAATTCGTGACGATTTTAAGATTGCTATTTTGCTTATCGAGCATGATATGAGCCTTGTTATGAATGTATGCGAACGGCTATATGTTCTGGATTATGGTAATCTTATTGCCTTAGGAACACCTGAGCAAATTCGTGCTAACGAAAAAGTTATAACGGCTTATCTCGGTTCTTAAAGTTAACTATTTTGGGAACAAACTTTAGTATCCCAATAATTGGAAAGGCATGACTAATATGCTGGATGTTAAGGATATAAATGTATATTATGGTGCAATACATGCGCTTAAAGGGCTTTCGTTTTATGTGAATGAGGGCGAAATTGTGTCGTTAATTGGTGCAAATGGCGCGGGCAAAACCACGGCTATGCATACAATATCAGGTTTGCTTCGCTCAAAAACCGGTGATATCCTTTTTATGGGCGACAGCATTGCAGCGGCCGAGCCGCACAAAATTGTACGGTTAGGGCTTGCGCAGGTGCCCGAAGGACGGCGCGTGTTTTCGGGCATGACCGTGCAGGAAAACCTGGAGATGGGGGCATTTGTGCGAAACGATGGCCGGAAAGTAGAAAAAGATTTGGAAATGGTGTTTACCCGTTTCCCGCGCCTTAAGGAGCGCAGGCGGCAGCGAGCAGGCACGCTTTCGGGCGGCGAACAGCAAATGCTTGCAATAGGCCGTGCTCTTATGTCGCGTCCTAAAATGTTGCTTTTAGACGAGCCCTCGATGGGGTTGTCACCCATTCTTGTAAATGAGATTTTTGATTGTATACAGGAAGTAAACAAAAGCGGCACAACCATTTTGCTTGTCGAGCAAAACGCTAAAATGGCATTGTCGATTTCCCATCGTGCATATGTACTTGAAACAGGTAAAATAATAATCGAAGGAAAATCCTCCGAATTGCTGGATAACGAAAAGGTAAAGCGTGCATATCTCGGAGGATAAAAAACGACGGGGCGTAAATGCCCCGTCGTAAAATTATAAATATGTCATTTAATTAATGCCTGCTGAATAATAAAAAAATACTGCTTCTAAAAGGTTCAAAAGTATTTTTTAATTATTCAGGCACAAGGTTCTAAAGATAATATCGTACGAAAACGATATTATTCAGTGAGCATTAATTTGCTAAACGGGCTGCAACAGCGTCGAGAAATTCCATTGTTTCGACGCCTTTTTTATTTGCAAGTGATGAAAGTCCTAAAAGATCTTTTGTCATTATACCACTTTCGATTGTGTTTATTGTAGCATGCTCGAGTCTGTCGGCAAACTCCAAAAGCTTTGGCAAATTGTCCAGCTCCGCGCGCTTTCTGAGCGCGCCCGACCATGCAAAAATTGTTGCTACTGAATTTGTGGACGTAGGCTCGCCTTTAAGATGACGGTAGTAGTGGCGGGTAACAGTGCCATGCGCCGCCTCATATTCATATTTACCGTCAGGTGATACAAGTACACTTGTCATCATTGCAAGCGAACCGAAAGCCGTTGCAATCATATCGCTCATCACATCGCCGTCATAGTTTTTGCACGCCCATATAAATCCGCCCTTTGAGCGTATTACGCGTGCAACGGCATCGTCGATAAGCGTGTAAAAATATTCGATTCCCGCTTTTTCAAATGCATCTTTATACTCGTTTTCAAAAATCTCGGCAAAAATATCTTTAAATCTATGGTCATAAGTTTTGGAAATAGTATCCTTTGTAGAAAACCAAATGTCTTGTTTTTGTGACAGCGCAAAATTAAAACAGGCGCGCGCAAAGCTCGATATAGACTCGTCAGTGTTGTGCATACCCATAACAACACCATCACCGCTAAAGTCATGGATTAGCTTGCGGTGTTCATCACCTTTTGAATCGGTAACTACAATCTCGGCTTTAGCCCCGCCGCTTACCTTAATTTCGCTGTTTTTATATATATCGCCATAGGCATGTCGTGCGATTGTAATTGGTTTTTCCCATGTTGACACGCTCGGTTTTATGCCTCTTACAGTGACAGGTGCGCGGAAAACAGTGCCGTCAAGTATTGCACGAATGGTTCCGTTGGGGCTTTTCCACATTTTTTTAAGGCCATATTCCTCAACGCGCTGCGCATTTGGTGTAATGGTTGCGCACTTTACACCAACTCCGTATTTTTTTATTGCATTTGCGGCATCAACGGTAACACTGTCATCGGTTTTGTCGCGGTTTTTTAACCCTAAATCATAATATTCGGTTTTAAGTTCCACAAATGGCGTTATAAGCTTATCCTTAATGCTTTGCCATATAATTCGAGTCATTTCGTCGCCGTCCATTTCAACAAGCGGCGTTGTCATTTTAATTCGCTCCATGATTTTACCTCACTTTACCCCAAGTATTGCTTAATTTTCCATGACAGTATAACATTGAAGCATCGAAAGTGCAATATTATACTATTCTCTATTTTACAAAACAATATTTAATGAGTTATAATCAATGTCATTAAAATGACTTTTTTTATTAACACCATAAAATCGGTTCACAGGGAAAGGACAGTGTTTATGCCTAAGAACAATCAACAAAAAAATATACCCCGCATTCATTTCATCGACGAAGTGCGGGGCTTTGCAGTTATACTAATGGTTGCATATCACGCATTCTATACTGTGGGTTATATATTCGGGCTTGAACTGGGGCGTTTTCTGTTCGTATTTTTTACGCCTGCTGAAGCTTTTTTTGCAGGCGTGTTCATTTTTATTTGCGGCATTTCGTGCCGGTTGTCGCGCAACAACCTTAAACGGGGGGCACTTCTTTTATTGGTGGCACTTGCAATTACATTAATATTAAAAATAGTCTTACCTGACGAAATCATACTGTTTGGGATATTACACTTTCTTGCCGTTTCTATACTGCTGTTTGTGCCGCTTCGCAGATTGCTCAACTGTATACATCCCATTGCGGGGATTGTGGCGTGTGCAGCTCTGCTGTTGGTTACATGGTGGGTACCCGAATATAAGGGCGGTTTTTTTGGCATCAAGGGACTGTTTTCTTGGCCGGTTCCCGATACCCTTAAACAACCATGGCTGTTCCCGTTCGGGTTCGGCGAGCTCCAAAGTGCTGATTATTTTCCGATATTGCCGTGGATATTTTGTTTTTTAGGCGGCAGCTTTGTCGGAGTATGGGCGGCGCGCCGGCAGCTTCCTGCATGGATGTACCGCAGCCGCGTACCCTTTTTATCTGTTATAGGGCGTCATGCGCTGATAATTTATATTGTTCATCAACCGGTAATATACGCCTTATGTTATATCGTCTCAAAAATAATACAGTAAAAAAGTTGATGTACGCATTGCACCAAACGCAGGGCGGGATGCCCTTATCCCGCCGGGGACGGTGTAATATTTGTTATCTTACATGATGGTGCTTTGTGAATATGCACGTATCAAATATTATCAGTCCTTTGATTTGTCTTTTTCTTTTTCCGCAGGCGGGTTTTCGAGCGAGTTTATAATACTGGCGGCGGCTGTGCGGCGCGCATTAGCTTCAAGTGCAAGCTTAAGAGCAATACGGTACAGAGTTTCTCTGTCACTGCCGGGCGCGTCGGCGATGCACGCAGAGGTCTCGGTAATTGCGTCGCCATGGGCTTTAGCAAATTCGGGATAAAGCACGCTTATGTCGGACAGTTCGGTTAGTCCGTTTAAAAGTGATGAGATTTCGGGCAGAGAAAGCACAGTCTTTAATGAGCATATCATCATCAGCATTGCAAGATGACCGCGCGAATACTTTTTGCGTACCGGTCTGGGTAAAACACCGTCTTTGACATAATTGTTTATCATGCTGGGTGTCAGAAGCCTTTCTTTGTCGGGAGAAAAAGGTTCAAGCTGACGATTCATAAAGGTGAGCACCTGATCCATATACAATTCAAGCTCTGGCAGACGATCCCACGAAGCCGGCTCATATGATTCGGTCGAGTCAATCCATTGTTTCAGTTTAACCGATGATTCGTCCATAACGGTTCCGCCTTTCAAGTCTTTTAATCGGATAATAGTATAAAAGGTTTTATGCACAGAGTATAACATACATAAAAATCACATTCAAGACGCAACTGATTGATGATATAGTGTTATTCATTAACTGACATTATATCAAATATGAGATTTGACAATTTAAATCGTAAAATTAATCCAAAGTATTGACAAGTGCGATTGATATAGAGTATTATGAATAAAACTTTTGTTTGGAGCGCGACATGAATAATAAAACAACAACCAAACAATATAATCGATTTACGGGCTCTTTCGATTTTATTTTTCGGGAGTTTTATTGCCATGCCGCTTTTTCCGCACAACAAGTCAAGCAACCGTAAACCGATTGCGTAATGAGGCGGAGCTCATGGTATGAGCGCCGCCTTTTTTGATATTTAAATAATTTTATTAGGGGGCCGGGATTAATGATTATTGTACTAAAGCACGGCACAACACGTGATAGGGCAATTGAGTTTTCTAAGTGGATCGAAAGCTTAAACGACGTTAAAGTAAACGCTTGGTACGGGCAACATTCGATTGTACTCGGTCTATTGGGCGATACTGCCGCAGTTGATATAGAATTTATCGGGGCACAGAAAATTGTTGAAAGTGTAAAACGGATACAAGAACCATTTAAAAAGGCTAACCGCAAGTTTCATCCAGGTGATACCATAATTGATTTAGGCGGCGGCTCGGTAATAGGCGGAGGCAAGCTTGGTATTATTGCAGGGCCATGCTCGGTTGAAAGCAAAGAGCAGATTACGAGTGTTGCGCAGCAGGTTAAGGAATCGGGCGCGGCGTTTTTACGCGGTGGAGCATTCAAGCCGCGCACTTCGCCATATTCATTCCAGGGGCTGCGATCGGACGGTCTTGACATGCTGCGGCAGGCACGCGCTAAAACAGGATTGCCCATTGTAACCGAGATTATGTCGCCTGGGCATCTTGAGTTATTCCATGACGTTGACGTAATCCAGGTTGGTGCGCGCAATATGCAAAATTTCGAATTACTTAAGGAATTGGGCAAGCTGAGCAAGCCTGTTTTACTTAAACGCGGTCTTGCAAACACTATTGAAGAGCTGCTTATGAGCGCCGAATATATAATGGCGGCCGGCAATGAGCGAGTTATTCTGTGCGAGCGTGGAATTCGCACTTTTGAAACCATGACCCGTAATACTTTGGATATATCCGCAATCCCCTTGCTAAAAAGCCTGTCTCATCTACCTGTTGTTGTTGACCCGTCGCACGCATCAGGTATCAGCGCGCTGGTGGAGCCGCTTGCGCTTGCAGCGGTTGCGGCCGGTGCCGACGGGTTGATCATCGAGGTTCATAACGACCCTCCGCATGCTCTGTCTGATGGTGCACAATCGCTCACGCCCTTGCAGTTTGGCGCGCTCGTTAAGCGCATACATGAAATTGCAAAAATGTTTGATAAAGAGGTTGCTCAACATACCGAATAGTTTAAGATGAAAGGACAATGACCTATGGCAGTAAAAATTGCGATTGTCGGCATGGGGCTGATTGGAGGCTCGCTGGGATTAGCATTAAAGCAGCGTACAAACTATACAGTAATCGGCATTGATTGCGACAGTTCTGTTATTGATGCAGTCATGTCCTCGGGCGCAGCCGATAAAACAGGTGCCCAACATCTTAATCAAGCGGATTTGATTATAATCGCGATTTCGCCTAAAGCTACTGTTGACTTTTTAAAAGAACATGCAGCCAATCTTCGACCGGGCGCGATTGTAACAGATGTTTGCGGTGTCAAGCGACAGATTATGAAAAACTGTGTGCCTCTTTGTCGGGATAGGGGATTGTATTTCGTCGGCGGGCATCCAATGGCGGGACGAGAGCGCGGCGGGTTTGCAAATGCCGATGCACGGCTGTTTGAGGATGCATATTATATTCTTACCCCGCCTGATGGTACGCCCGGTCATGTGTTGGAGCTTTTAAAGCAAGTTGCAATGCAAATTGGATGCGCAGGTGTAACGGTTACGACTCCCGAACAGCACGACAAGATGATAGCCTTTACTTCGCAGCTCCCGCATGTTCTTGCAGGCGCATATGTAAATTCACCAAACTGTTCAGGCCATTTTGGATTTTCTGCCGGCAGCTATCGCGATGTTTCTCGGGTTGCAACTGTTGACGAAGCGCTTTGGTCACAGCTATTTTTGCTCAACGCCGATAATCTTTGCTTTGAAATTGATACTTTAATATCTAATTTAAAGCAATATCGTGACGCTGTTGCGGCAGGAAACACACAGCTTATTTCTGAAATTTTGCGCGAGGGCCGTGTACGAAAGGAGAATTTCGGATGACAAAAATCACGGTAAATACCCAAAGACCATATTCAATCATTGTGGGAGATGGGCTGCTTAAACAAGCGGGTATGTTTTGCAGGAAGGTAAACAAAGGCAACCGAGCGCTTGTCATTACGGATTCTAATGTGGCACCGCTGTATGCCAACATCGTTACCTGTGCGCTCGAGCAGTCCGGCTATAAAACCGGGGTTTTTGTTTTTGACGCCGGCGAACCGAGCAAACAGATTGAAACAGTTATAAAAATATACGACTCCTTATCGCGCAATGGCTTGACACGCGGTGACTTACTGATAGCGCTTGGCGGAGGTGTTACCGGCGATATTACAGGGTTTGCTGCCGCAACCTGGCTGCGCGGCATAGATTTTGTCCAGATACCGACAACTCTGCTTGCACAGGTTGATTCTTCCGTCGGGGGAAAAACCGGTGTGGATATACCTCAGGGGAAAAATCTTGTGGGTGCATTTTGGCAGCCGGTGCTTGTCATAACCGATACCGACACGTTGTCCTCATTGCCCGACGATGTTTTTAAGGCTGGTCTTGCAGAGGTAATCAAAACCGCTGCAATAAAAGACAAGAATTTGTTTTCGATACTCGAAAACACAAATGAATTCGATAATAGGCAAAGGGAGCATATTATTGCACGCTGTATTGACATAAAGCGCGGTGTGGTTGAAAGGGACGAACACGAAAAGGGAGAGCGCAAGCTATTAAATTTCGGACACACGCTTGGGCATGCCTTGGAAAAATATTATAATTATTCAGGTCTATCGCATGGTTATGCCGTTTCCGTCGGTATGTCACTAATAACCGAGGCGTCTGAGCGATGCGGGCTAACCGAAAAGGGAACAGTAGACCGGCTTGTTTCTTTGCTAAAAAAGTTTGGACTGCCAACATGCGATCCTGCGTCTTTAAAAGACTATTTGCAATATACCGCCGTGGACAAAAAGCGCAAGGGTGAAAATATAGATGTGGTGCTTTTAAAAAAAATTGGCAGGGCTTATGTTAAATCCATTCCTATAAATCAGCTTGAGACATTTATCGTCAAAAGGAGAGGCACAGATGAGCATTATTAAAGTTTTGCCCGCCGTGATAGACGGATGTGCCGCCCCCCCTCCATCCAAATCAGCAGCGCACCGTGCTTTGATTTGTGCGGCACTTGCGGGCGGTGGCAGTGTAAGCGGCATAATTGAATCAGACGATATGCGCGCGACTATAAACGGCATTTCACACCTTGGTGTCAATGCCGTGTACAGCGGCGACAAGGTTACAATACAAAAGGTAACAGCTTCTAAAGCCGCGCCTGTTATTGACTGTATTGAAAGTGGTTCAACACTGCGATTCTTAGTGCCGGTTTTTGCCGCTTGCGGCATTGCCTGTACTTTTACAGGCAGCGGCAGACTGCCATTAAGGCCGATTGGTGTATACGCCGATTGCCTGCCGCAACACGGGGTGAAATTAAAAACCTCGGGCGGGCTGCCTTTGACGATAGAGGGGCGGCTGCAGCCGGGCAAATTTAATTTACCCGGCGATGTTTCCAGCCAATTCATATCGGGGCTGCTTTTCGCTCTCCCGTTGTGTGACGGCGACAGTGATATTATTTTGACCTCCCCGTTGCAGTCCGAATCATATGTAGATCTTACACTAAATGCTTTGAAAAGTGCGGATATCAAGGTGCACAAGACTTCGCATGGGTGGCATGTGCCGGGCGGTCAGACTTATCGGCCGCACGATTATAAAATTGAGGGTGACTGGTCACAGGCGGCATTTTTGCTGGCATTGGGCGCGGTGGGCGGCCGCCTTGAGTTAAAGGGTATAGATATGAATTCATATCAGGGTGACCGTGCCATAATCAGCCTTTTTGAGCGTATGGGGGCTGATATAAAAAGGACTGAGGGTGGTGTAATATGCCGCAAAAACAGGTTGCGTGGCATTAATATAGATGCCTCACAGATCCCCGATTTGGTGCCTGTGCTGGCAACAGTTAGCGCTCTTGCAGACGGTGTTACAACAATTTCGGGAGCAGAGCGCCTAAGATTAAAGGAAAGCGACAGGTTAGAGGCCATAACACATTGTCTTAAAAAAATGGGTGCAAAAATAGAACAGACCGCAGACGGGTTGCGAATTGAGGGTGTCGAGCGTTTGGAGGGCGGTGTAAAATTATCGGGGTTTGGCGATCACAGAATAGTGATGAGCCTTGCTGTTGCGGCATTGGGGTGTTTAAATCCTATAACAATAACAGACGCCGACAGCGTTAAAAAAAGCTGGCCGTCATTTTTTGAAGAATATAAGAAATGCGGAGGTGCGGTTGATGTCATCTAATATCGGGGCGCATGTTAAGTGTACTGTATTCGGTGAAAGCCACGGTCAGGCAATAGGCTGTGTGCTTGACGGTTTACCACCTGGCGAAAAAATAGATCTTGAAGAGATCAATATCCAGATGAAGAGGCGTGCACCCGGTTTAGATAGCACGTCGACCACGCGAGCCGAGAGCGACATCCCGAAAATTCTTTCGGGCGTCTTAAACGGACGTACTACAGGCGCGCCGCTTGCTGCATTGATTGAGAATAATGATCAAAAATCCAAAGATTATGACGAGCTTAGCCGTCTTATGCGTCCGGGACATGCCGACTATACCGGTCACGTTCGGTATAAAGGCTATAACGATGTGCGCGGCGGCGGGCATTTCAGCGGGCGATTGACTGCCCCGCTTGTATTTGCCGGTGGAGTGTGTCGGCAAATTTTGAGGCGGCGCGGGGTGTATATCGGCGGGCATATTCTTGAAATAAATGGTGAAAGAGATAGTGATTTTGACCCTGTGAGGGTTGAGCCCGAGCTGTTGGAGCGGCTGTCATCACAGCACTTTTCACTAATTGACTCAAGTGTTGAGCAGGCAATGCGCCAAAAGGTGGAATCAGCAAAAAAACAAGGTGACAGTGTCGGAGGAATAGTCGAAGCGGCTGCAGTGGGTATCCCTGCCGGTTTGGGCTCTCCCATGTTTGGCGGGGTAGAAAACAGGCTGGCTCCACTGATTTTCGGGATTCCTGCCGTAAAGGGTGTGGAATTCGGCGCAGGGTTCGGGTTTGCGTCTTTGCGGGGCAGCGAGGCAAACGATCCTTTCGATTTTGACGATAAAGGCAATGTTGTTACAATATCAAACAACAACGGTGGCATTCTGGGTGGGATTACAACCGGCATGCCGTTGATAGTGCGTGCGGTTATAAAACCTACTCCGTCGATAGCGCGCCCTCAACACACGATAGATATTAAGAATAAGTGTAAGGCCAAATTGCAAGTGCGTGGCCGGCATGACCCGTGCATTGTGCCTCGTGCACTTCCTGTTGTCGAAGCAGTAATTGCGTTGGGGCTGCTTGATTTAATGAATGACAACCTGAAAGGCTTTGATTAAGTATGGAATTAAACAATATACGCAGAAATATTGACGAAATTGATACCGAAATTGCCCGTTTATTGTGCCGACGATTGGACTGCTCTTTAAAGGTTGCGGACTATAAGGCGGCAAATAATATCCCGGTGCTTAATGAACAAAGAGAAAAAGAAATATTAAATCGTATCAAAGGGTTGTGTGACGGATACAAAAACGGTTACGGCAATGCTGTATTGCCTGTTTTTGCGGCCATGATGGATACTTCACGCGCTCTTCAGCACAGCAGGCTTGGGTTGGGTGCAAGCTTTTGTGCACAGGTAAAATCCGCAAAGCGCGAGCTGCTGCCTCCCGACAAAGCTCGGGTAGTTTGCCAGGGCGTGCGCGGTGCATACTCTGAGCAGGCAGCAGCCAGACTTTTTGACGGGGCACAGCCGTTTTTTGTAGATACATTTGCCGATGTGTTTGCCGAGGTTAGGGACAAAAACGCCGATTATGGCATTCTTCCTGTCGAGAACTCTACTGCGGGATCGGTTAACGAGGTTTATGACCTTGTAATGAAATACCGCTTTTCGATTGTAGCAGCTATCACAATGCCGATAGAACATTGTCTGCTTGCGCTGCCCGGAGCAAGCGTCGACAAGCTCAAAGTTGTTTATTCGCATCCGCAAGGATTAGCACAGTGCGCCGAAGCAATAGCCGCGCGCAATCTCGAACCACGTTCTTTTATTAACACTGCCGCTGCGGCTCGCATGGTATCTGAAAGCGGTGATTATTCGATATGCGCAATTGCCTCTCGTCATGCGGCAGAGATTTACAATCTGGAAATATTAGATAACAATATACAGACCGTTGAAAAAAACAGTACAAGATTCATTGCTATTTCACGTGAGCTTATAATACCAAGTGAAGCAAACAAAATCAGCCTTATTTTTGCGTTGCCGCATATTACGGGGTCGCTTTACAGAACACTGGCACAATTTGCTGCCACAGGGCTTAATCTCACCAAGCTTGAAAGCCGGCCATCACGAATAGGCACTTTTGAGTATGTGTTTTATCTTGACTTTGAGGGTGGATTATCCGATGCGTCAACATTAAATTTATTATGTGCCATGCATGAGGATATGCCGATGTTTTCATTTTTGGGTAATTACCGCGAGTTTGAATGATGTTAAGCAATTATTAAGAACTTATTATAATCAAACAATTAGGTTGATATTGCAACTTAACATGAGTATAATATAACCGTGCTATTTCAAGTGTAGCGGAAAGGCATGGTAAATTTTATGAGGTTGAAACCCGACGAGATGGCTTATTTTTGCCGATGTTTGCAACCACTTTTTAATAATATGCCGATTTTAGAAATGGATAAATATATGCACCACGGCAGCACATCATGCCTTAGGCATTGTTTGGCCGTGGCTTATTTCAGCTATGTTTTAAGCTTGCGCCTAAAAATTAAATGTAATCATGCCGCACTGATTCGCGGAGCCTTGCTGCACGATTTTTTTCTTTATGACTGGCACAAACCTGACAAATCCCGCCGGTGGCACGGGTTTTCACATCCCAAAACAGCACTTAATAATGCACAGCGCCATATAATGCTTAATGATACCGAGCGCGATGTTATCATTAAGCATATGTGGCCCCTTACTCTGCGGCTGCCGGCTTGTCGCGAAGCATTCATTGTATGCCTTGTCGACAAGATATGCACCATAGCCGAAACATTTGATTACGGTGCAGGGCGACGCTTTTACAGAAGGCTTCCGGTTTTGGCCGCTGACGCTTAATATTTTATTTCAATCAGATTAGCATAACATTATAATTCTTTTATTATTATATATAATAGCGCATTGCGAATGGTTTCAAAAGGCGCTAAACGTATTGTAGGGACGAACTGTGTTCGTCCGTTTCACACAATCGATTAATTGTATATATAACAGGGAGGTGTCCGTGTGGGACAAAATAATACAATACTGACACGTGGCAAACGCCTGTTTTGTTCCGACGGAATTCGCGGTCTTGTCAGGCAATACTGGCATTCGGTATTTTTCTTAGGATTTCTTTTATTGTTTGTTCAATTTTGCTTGCTTGAAAAATATATCGTTCCTCAATACTGGATAAGCTGCCCGGTCGACCAGGTTATACCGTTTGTTCCGGCTTTTGTTGTTCCGTATGTCTTATGGTTTCCATTGATTGCCGTGGTTCTTGTGCTTTTATGCTTTAGTGACAGGGGCGATTTTATCCGCACTATCATGCTGATTTATGTTGGTATGGCGGCTGCTATGGTAGCATATATTGTATTCCCTCATGGCCAGCCCCTTCGTCCGATTATCACAGGAAATGATTATTTCAGCCGGGTTGTCAGATTCAGCATTTATGCAACCGACACAAACACAAATTGCTGCCCGAGCATACACGTTTTAAATCAGTTGGCAATTCACATAGGGCTGTGCAAATCAAAGCTGTTTAGCAGGCGCCGCGGCTGGAAGATTTTCTCCTTTATTATGACCGTACTTATTTGTGCTTCGACCTGCTTTATTAAACAGCATTCGGTATTGGATGTCGCCGCTGCGTTGATGCTTGAGCCCGCTTTGTATTTACTTGTGTTTAAGGTTGATTGGGTACGCTTTATTACGCTCTTGCGAAGAGTAAAACCTGCTGCAAGGAGCTTTCAAGAGAACTAAAAAAATAAACGGTGCGATGCCCGTATCGCGTCGTTTATTTTTATTGCAGCATTCAGAAATTTGCACACCGGCAGGAGAGATAAACCTATCGGTGGTGCTACAATAATTATTATGGATTTATTAATTGTTCCGAAAGTCTGCGAGCCTCACTGTACGGTAACGCTCGCACACGAT
>JAQVFM010000060.1 GCA_028697255.1 Oscillospiraceae bacterium | reverse complement strand
TGGTTGCGGAACTAGGATTCGAACCCAGACAAACAGAGTCAGAGTCTGCCGTGCTACCATTACACAATTCCGCAGTACTTTTATTTGCATTGACAGCGTATTTTATTATATAGCATTAGACGCATTTGTCAAGAGGATAAGCATATAAATGTAGTGCTTTTTTGAATTGTTAATGGTACGTAAACTAAAAAGGTTTGTTTAGCGAATTTCGCAATAGGCTTTAAAATACAACAATCCTAATTGATTAAGTGCCTCACGGCAAAAATGTATTGTATCATCGTTGCCCAGCTTTTGGTCATTGGATTGCAAGCTTTCAGAATCAATAAACCGGGCATTGCCGATGCTGCTGCAAATATCTTTCATAGCATTTACAACCGGCTCACATATTTCATAATTTTCATTTTTCCATTGCTTAACAAAATCTGCAGCTAAAAAGGGGAGCTTATCACAACCAAATGTATGTCTTACTGCATTTATGAGCGTTGAAAGGTTTTTGTAATGTGTTTTGTAGTCGGCTTTTAACACGGCGTCTGTTTCGCCCTGATGCCATAAAAATGCAACTAATCTGTTTTGCGAATTTAAAGACAAAGCCGTTTTTATCATTTCCATCATTCTTAAAAAAAGGTCATCTTGCATACCCCATCGCTTGTCTAAAAAGCCTGTGCCTCCCACGGCTGCTCGAATAATTAAAATTTTTCTGCCCTTACCCAACATTTCTTTTTTAACATATTCACTGGCAAAGGACAAAGAAAAATTGCCGACAATATTGTTTCCGCTCACTAACTCCTGCGCCTTTGAAATTGTAAAATCATTATTGAAATACCAAATATCCTCACTTGGTTGGTATGGATTAAGTGCATCCCCTATTCCCGAACCTTCGCTGTTTGACTGACCCGCTTGTAAAATAATATCAAATTGTTCCTTGCTAAAGTCCTTTAACATTATTTACCACCTTCAATATTAATATTTCTTTTATTTTAAACCAAACAGTTTTTTAATTCAACAAAATTCTGAAAAAATGGAAATAAAAATATTACGAACTATGGAATACTATTAGAATAAAGAAAGGGGTAGCAACATGATTAAAAAATTTTTATGTTGTTTTTTGCTTGTCATTTGCGTATTAGTTTCATCCTGTGCCAAAAAAGAAACGGGTATGGGCACTTTTTCGGACGATGATATGGTGCTTGTTCTTGACGGCAAAACTTTTAATTTTGGCGAGGACGCAGCAAAACTGCTTAGCTTTTTGGGCGAGCCGCAAGATGTCACCGAAATTTTGAGTTGCTATCATGAGGGCTATGATAAAACATATATATATGACAAGGTTGAAGTAATCACATTTCCAACGGATGGCAAGGATATACTTGATGAAGTAATTTTTTATGACGACACATACTTGTTCAAGGGCGGTGTCACGGTTGGCAGCTCTAAGGATGATGTAATAAAATCGTATGGCAACAAATATTTTATTGAAAACGATGCGATGATATATAACAAAACCAACGACAGCAGCGACACGCAATCCCCTCGGCTGACTTTTATTTTAAAAAACGAAAAAGTGACGGCAATTGATTTCTTTTCAAGCAGTTACTTTTCGTAAAATTTATATTGGGGTATAAATTATGCTGTTCAGTAGTCCTGTTTTTCTATTTGCTTTTTTGCCGATTGTTTACCTAATAAATTTAAAATGCTCTGTTAAATTAAGCAATGCTGTTTTGCTTGTTGCAAGCCTGTTTTTTTATGCTTGGGGAGAGCCGGTATATATTTTTTTGCTGCTTTTCAGCGTGGCGGTGAATTATCTTCTTACCTTGTTTATGATAAAATCACATAAAAAGTCAGCTTTCGCTTTTAGCATTATTTTTAACCTTAGCCTGCTTATTGTTTTTAAATATGCCGGCTTTTTCGTGCAGGTATTAAATTCAGCGTTGGGTCTTAATTTGGCTGTACCTAACATTCGTCTGCCGCTTGGCATCTCGTTTTATACTTTTCAGATGCTGTCATATGTTATCGATTTATATAAAGGAACCGTAAACATTCAAAAAAGCTTTTTAAAGCTGCTTTTATATATATCCTTTTTCCCACAGCTTATTGCGGGACCGATAGTCAAATACAAGGATATTGCACCCCGCCTTACAAATCGTAAAGTAACGCTTTACTCAACAACCGAGGGAGTACGCCGCTTTATATGGGGGCTTTCAAAAAAAGTGCTGATAGCCAATGTTTTTGCATTGGCCGCCGACAAAATTTTTGCAATGACTAAAGGCGAGCTTAACATAACGATTGCCTGGATTGGCGCATTATCTTATGTAATTCAGATATACTATGATTTTTCGGGATATTCGGACATGGCAATTGGAATGGGCAAAATGTTTGGCTTTGATTTTCCGATAAATTTTAATTACCCATATATCTCGACAAGCATACATGATTTTTGGAAACGCTGGCACATTTCACTGTCAGCGTGGTTTAAAGAATATCTGTATTTCCCTCTCGGCGGCAACAGGAAAGGCAAATTTCGTACAGCACTTAACAGAATTATCGTATTTTTCTGCACCGGCCTTTGGCACGGCGCTAACTATACGTTTGTTATATGGGGTTTGTTCCACGGCTTTTTTCTTATGCTCGAAACATTTGGTGTTATCAAAAAGCCGCGCGCGAGGCTAAGACCTTTAGGTCATTTATATACAATGCTTGTTGTCACAATTGGGTTTGTTGTTTTTCGTGCCGACACGCTAACGCATGCCGGATATTTTTTGAAAAACATGATTGCGGGATTTGATTTTTCACATAACACGGCTTTGACAGTTAGGCTTTTACTTAACCCGCTGTTGATAGCATGCTTTTTTCCTGCGGTTATTTTTTCAACGCCTGTCGCCGGTATATTGTCACGAAAAACAGAAAAAATTAAAGGATATAAAAATGCAGCAGCAAATATGGTTTCATTGTGCCTTTATATCCTTTGTGCATTAAGTCTGTCCACTTCAAGCTACAATCCTTTTATATATTTTCGCTTTTAGTCGAATATACAGATTTGCGGGCGAACGCAGTTCGACCCTACAATAATTGAGCGCGTTTTAACTTGAAATAATAGACGGAGAACAGTTGAAAGCGGGTATTAGTTTTGAAAAGATTATTTTCAATTATCTTTCTTATCGCATTTTTTGCAATTTCGCTAATTCCTTTTCTTTCAATGCCTTTTTATCAAACACCGGCAAACAGCGAAAAAAGAGTTTTGACCAAGAAACCTAAGCTTTTTGAAGACGGCAAACCTAATCTCAATTTTTTTACCCAGCTTAATGATTATTTTTCTGATAACTTTGCTTTCAGGCTCGAGATGGTTCACATAAATGAACTGATTTATACCGTCGCCCTAAAACATTCAACAAACGAACAGGTTATATTCGGCAAAAGCGGCTGGCTATATTTTAATGAAACTATTGCCGATTATACCGGCATGACAGCACTGTCCGACGGACAAGTTGAACGCATTGCAACCGTTTTGACACTGCAAAGTGAGTATCTTAAATCAAAAGGTGTGCAGTATATTTTCACGGTTGCACCAAACAAAAATACAATTTATCCGCAATTTATGCCCACAAGGTTTGTAAAATCATCTCGCCCGTCGGTGCTCGACAAATTAGCTGATGCACTTACTATAAGGCAAATTCATTATTCCGACTTAAAAAAGGCGTTATTATCCGAAAACACGCACAAATATCTGTATCACAAAACTGATACACACTGGAACGATTTGGGCGCCAGAGTGGCGGCAAACAGCATTATGCAGGATATAAAAAAACTGCTGCCGGAATTTAATTTTAATGATTCAAAAAATGTGGCCACTGTTGAAACAAAATCTGCGGGCGACCTTAAAACAATGCTGTTTCCGCTTTCAAAATCGTCTGATGATGGATATACTTCATTAGCATTGGACAGTTTATATACCGTAAAGCGTCCATTTAGATCAGCTGAAGATGCAAAAATCACAACGACAAGCGATGTCAATTTGACACGACTTATGATGTTCAGAGACTCATTTGGCAATGCAATTATACCATTTTTATCAAACAATTTTGGTTATGTGCATTATTCAAGAGAATACCCTGTGAATTTTAGCGATTTGGATGCTCACAGCCCCGATATTGTTGTGTACGAAATAGCACAGAGAAATGTACCAAAATTGCTGAATAAAGCGCCCTTAATGCCAGCAATCAAAAGGCAAATTGCAAACTTAGATGCCGCCGATGCTAATGGCATAATTTTTGCTAAGCCAAAAGGGAATTATGTTCATGTGTATGGTTATATTAACCGCGACGGGAATTCAGCATATCGCTGCTATGTCACAGACTCATCCGGACAAACCTACGAGACATTCCCAATTTTTGAAACCGAAAAGCTGACAAACAAGCCCGCTAAAAGTGCAGGATTTAGCCTGTATTTAACACAAAAAGATTATGTAGCAGGTGATTTCACGGTTACATTTGACTTTAGCGGCACGACGGTTTCTCATACGTTTAAAAAACAGGAGGTTAATCTGCTTGCAGATAAATAAAGGAATTACAAAACAGATAACGATAACAGCTAACTGCCTTATATTATTATTAACAACACTGATAGGCTGTTCAAAAAAAGATAAAGATTCATCGTCCAGCCCGATTGCTGCAAACAACAGTGCTTCTGATGGGATTTTGATATCTAAATTAGAAAAAATGTATGGTTTTGCGATAGCATCGGGTGACCAAAAACAGATGACTGTTGGAATAAAGCCGGAAAATGCAACAAACAAAGCCGTTAAATGGTCGACAAGCGATGATACTATCGCCGAGATTGACCCCGAAACCGGACTGCTTTATGCAAAATCGGCAGGTTCGGTCAAGGTCACGGTTACTGCACTGGACGGCAGCGGCATTTCTAATAGCTGCACAGTGTGGGTAGTTTCAGCAACCGCTGAGTGGGAAAACTTGCCTCACCGCAAAGTCAATCAATCATTTCCCTTTTATCTATATTATGAAAAAGATGCTTTTACTATATCGGTATATGCACCCGGCGATGACGGGTATTATTCTTACTTGGTTAAAATAATAAGCTGTTCAAGAGGCAGGACAGTGAACATGACGCCAACCGGAATATTTAAAATCAATAAGCGTAAGCGCTGGTACCAGTTTTCAATCGGAAAATACTGGACACAGTACTGTATTCGATATTCCGGAGATATTTACCTGCACGGTCCGTTATACAGAAAAATGTCAGGCGATACAATGCATATAAACGAATATAATCAAATAGGGACACCCAGCACTTCGGGCTGTCTTGCAATGACTACTGCCGACATTAAATGGATTTGGGACAACTGTCCAAACGGCACGACACTTGAAATTGTAGCGGGCTCGCCGGTTGGTATGGTTGCTCCTGCACCACAGCGTATCCCGCTCGATGGACCTGCGATCGACCCTTCTGACCCGGCGTATAAAGAAACGGAGTGATGAGGGCATTTCGTCATATTTTATATAGACAAATTGCGGGGGATGAATTATACTGGTAATAAGGAAATAAAATCCAAATATCTCAGGGGGGTGTGCGAAATAATGAAAAATATTTTAGTCCTGATGCTTACAGTGGTAATTATGATGGCTGCCTTTTGCGGATGTCAAAAATCGCCGACAGCATCAGGTACAGAAAATGTGACCAGCAGTTTTAGCGATAATGAATTGGTATCTATGGTTGAGTCAATGACACAGCAAACAAAGGAAAAGCCCGACTTAATGCTCAGCAGCAACGCTCATGATTACATTAACGCACACAAAAAAACCTTTGATCTGCTTGTTTCAAGCAAACAATGTGCAGTGGATTGTTTTACAAAAATATTGCGCAACTCAAAGACCTTTGGGTTGGACAAATATATTATGGCGGCAGTATGCTGCGAAATTACCGGGGTGGGCAAGGATGGCGGTTGGAGTTCGGCAGACGAGTGGATAAGGCTGTATGGCGATGCATAATACCGATGCCACCGTGGTGTCACCTCGCAGTATTAAACAAACACACATAAGGTCACCTCTAAAAACCCCTTCCTGCGTCTTTCGGCACAATTTCCGCCGGACGGCGTCAAACCTCCTCGTAAGGCTGAAAGCCTTGCTTCGTCGGCTTTCCTTGTCCGACAAAAATTTAGCTCGGAA
>JAQVFM010000059.1 GCA_028697255.1 Oscillospiraceae bacterium | reverse complement strand
TACACCACTTTTGTCAACAAAAATTTTAATTTTTATTTTACAAAATAATCCCATTTGTTCGCCGGGTTACGAAACACCTCAACACCAACGCCATAAGCACGGTTTATGTTATTTGGTGTCAAAACCTCTTCGGGTGCCCCGTGCGCCAAAATTTCACCCCGGTGCATAAGATAAAGGCGGTTGCACCATTCGGCCGCCTGCCTTAAATCGTGCAGTACGGCAATGACACAACGCCCATGCGCGGCAAGCTGCCTGCAAAGGCGAAACACCTTTTGTGCATGACGTATATCAAGGCTTGAGGTGGGTTCGTCAAGCAGCAGGGTCGGAGTGTTTTGGACAAGTGCGCGCGCCAGCATTATTCTTTGCCTTTCTCCGCCTGACAGGTGTTGAACATACGAGTCGGCAAACTCATAACAATCGGCGCGGCGCAGTGCTTCGTCTACAATCTTTCCATCTGCATCACCCGGACTTGAAAAACGACCTAACCAAGGCTGTCGTCCCATTGCGGCAACCTCGCGACCGGTAAATGCAAACGGAACAGATGTGTCCTGATGCATAAAACACATATGTTTTGCTCTTTCATAAACCGGTATCTTATTTATGGGTTGCAGCTCGCCATTAAAACTAACCAACAATTCACCCTTAACACGCAAAAATCCCGCAAGTGCTTTTAGCAATGTGGTTTTTCCGGCACCATTCGGACCTACAATACCGACAAACTCACCGGTGTAAGCATCAAAGTCAACATAGCGCAATATTGAAAGCTCTTTTTGTCGGTTTTGCACGCTGAAATATAGTTTTTTTGCAGATACACACAATTTTGGCATTGTCTTTTCACCAGCCTTAGGTTGGAAAGAAATTATAAAAGGTGGGACGCGGGCATAATTTGCTTCTTTCATGCACGCTTTGTGCGCGACATGGGTGGAGCACCATGCTCTTTTTATCAAAAAGAGCTTCTCTTTTTGATAAGTAAAAATAAAAAATAGGGCGCTCCTATCAAAGCGGTAACAATGCCTACCGAAAACTCACGAAAATAAAAACCTGATATCCACCGCACTAATGTGTCACAAACGGTGAGAAAAACGCCGCCGAAAAAAAACGATGAAATGCACAGCCTGCGATGTGACGGCCCTAAAATCAGGCGCAGGATATGCGGGATCATTAGACCGACAAAGCCGATGGGACCGGTAACGCAAACAACCGAAGCCGTACAAAGTGACGCCAATATTATCATAACCACACGGTTCTTGCCGCTGTCAACACCAAGAGCAAGTGCTTGTTCGTCGCCCAGCATCATCACATCTAACCTACCCGCAAGCAAAAGCAAAATCACGGTGCACACCATTACCGGCACAAGCATTGTATAAACATGCTCCCAACGCCTGTTGGATAAGCCGCCCATTGTCCAAAAAATATATTTGTTTACCTGATATTCATTTGAAAGAGTCAGCAGCAGTGAGGTAAATGCACTGAACAGTGCACTCACTGCCATGCCGCTCATAACCAAGGTTACTGTCGACATGCTGCCGCGTGCAGCAAAGGACACTCCAAAAATAATTGCAACTGCAGCAAGCGAGCCGGCAAAAGCTGCTGCAGGCAATGAAAAAAATGAATATGACAAGCTCAATACAATCGCAATCAAAGCTCCAAATCCCGCACCTGTCGACACGCCCAAAAGTCCCGGGTCGGCAAGAGGATTTCGGAAAACGCCTTGCATAATAGTACCCGAAATAGCAAGACCGCCTCCGGCCAGAGCCCCGCATAATATACGGGGCAGCCGTAATGCAATAACAGACATATAAACTGATAATTCAACCGATTCACGCTCGATAAGCCCAAACGCTGCAAGGAACGATTTAATTACATCCAAAACAGGAATAGATGTACTGCCCACACAAATCGACAACACAACAACAGTTGCCAAGCTCAACACTCCAATAAGAGTAACTGTCAACAACCCTATTCGCGCTATCCCTGTTTTTTTCATAAAGTCAACTCCATTATTTAAACAAATCCGGATAGCATACCTTGGCAAGCTCCTCCACCGCATATGCCATATAGTGTGAGGTTGAACCGCGATATTTATCGGGCAGAGCATATAAACGATCATTTTTTACAGCCGGAAGCGAAATCAAAATTTTATCATTTTTTATAGCTGATATTATTGTTTTACCTTGATCGTCAACAGCATTAAAGTTTTCATCGTATTTGATACTGGGAACAATAAGCAGCTCCGGCTTCCACTCATTAAGTACGGTTTCCTTGTTTACGGCAGAATAGTTCTGGGCGGCACACACATTAATTGCCCCGGCAGCGGACGCAATCTCATCAAATGTTGAACCCGGTCCATAAGCGCACAGCATACCATCGCTTGTCCCGTCTTCACTGTAATAATCCTCGTAATACATCACTTTGATGCGCTGTTCAACATTTTTAACCCTTTGCTTTACCGAATCGAGCCGTTGCTGCATTTCCTCAATTAACTGCTGCCCTTTTTCGGGTGCAAAAACAGCCTTTGATATAACATCTATTCTATCGCTGATTTGCTCAAATGACATCGGCGATTCCAGTGTCAAAACAGTAACTCCCGCTTCCTTTAATGTTGCGGTCAAAGACCCATCAAAATCATTAAAGGTATCTAACAGAACCAAATCAGGCTGCAGTGCGAGAATTTTTTCTGCCTGATTGCTTGAGACACGCTCCTTAACATTGGCAGCCTTGTCTGCGCATGCTGAGTTAGCAGACGAATCAATAAAAGGTGATAATCCCACTATCCTGTCTGTGCCGATAAGATCTATTACCATTTCGGCCTCCCAGATAGGCAAAACCACAATCCTCTGCGGTTCACTCTCAATAGTCACCTGCTCATTATTTGCATTGTCCACGGTTACACCGGACGAAATTCCGGATGGTTCGGATTTGCTTTGCGGCGCACTATTGCACCCAGCAATCATAATTGCCGCCAAAAGCAAAGCGCAAAGAAGAGAAGTCTTGTGTCTGATTTTAAAACCTTTCATTTTACCAATTCCTTTCGATGGGGAATTCTTCCCCAAATTTTCGATTTCCATCCCCAAACGAAAAGAAAAACTGCCTGCTAAAGAGCAGGCAGCACAATAACACCAAAATGATGTATTTGTCCAAAATGCCGGCTCTATCTTCCGTAGAGGGGGACACGGCACAGGCAGGTCTTCTGGCTTAAAGCTTACTGCTTTCGTCTTCCCAAATTGCTCCAGTGACATATAAAAGCAGTGAAATCGCTTATTTACAGCGGCGGGACCGCGCGGGATTTTCACCCGCTTCCCTATTCTCCCGATTACCGGGCACCTGTACCTCGGAGATTTGAATCTCTATATGAAATCGTATCTATTCTAAGCCTAAATTCTTATATTGTCAACATTTTCTATCAAAATTAAATTAAATTATTTTAACTAAGTAAAAACACCCGCCGATAATATCAACGGGTGTATTAAGCATTATTCATTAGGCCGAACGCTCTTTTTTGAAAATACTTTTAAGTGAAGCCGAATCGTTGCGTCCATCAAGTATATCCCTTGAACGTAGCACATAACCTATGGAAAGCATCATTACTCGGAAATCCAATGACAAAGACATATTGTTTGCATAAAAAGCATCCATTTTGGCTTTCTCAACAGCAGTCAATTTGTCTCGGCCGCTTGTTTGTGCAACACCGGTCAAACCGGGGCGAACGCTGCATGCGCCATTGCGTGTCCGAAGTTGGAGCAAATCGGTTTCAGTCAAAACAACAGGCCGAGGGCCAACAAAACTCATTTGTCCAAGGAAAATGTTAACAAGCTGGGGCAGTTCATCAATACTAAGTCTGCGAAGAATCCTACCTATCCGGGAAATATATTTATCGGAATTTTTAAGCTTTCTTGTAGCCACATCAGACGGCGCAGATGCGTTCATAGTCCTGAACTTATAAATTTTAAAGGGTTTATTGTTGCGTCCCATACGATATTGCACGAATATAGGAAACGATTTAGTGTCAAACGCTACCAATATTGAAACAATTAAGAACATTGGCATCAAAACGACGGTGGCCAACAACGAAAATGCAATATCAAAAATTCGTTTAAAGACTATAAACGCCCTGTATCCGAGTGTTGAGGCACGGTAGGTATTCATACTGAGTACTTTCTGCATAGGGTTTCTCCTTTCCTAACAAATAAAAATCAAGGAATCCGGAAATTTGTTCTCCCCACCAAGTACGTGTTGCATTATACTATTAAGATTTACGAAAATCAAGTTTCATTTTTGTAATCTTTTTCTAATTCGCGCTAATATGAGCAGTTTCTACAAATATTCTTCACTGATACCATTGCTTATTAGGCTACTTTTTGAATATTTATTGTTAATTAATAATTATTTAATGATTAACAATAAATATCAATCTTATAAATTTCTAATTTAATGACAATAGTATTACCTGACTTAAAGTAGTTATTCGAGTAAAACATAACGAATTTCGATAATTTTTTAAAAAACCTTTGTTTTAGTATTAAATATAATTTGCAAGATTATTATTTTAAAATTGCATTTTATAGTGTTGCCTCGTGATTGGTAGGCAGCAGGGCACTAAGCCTTGACACAAGATATAGTATGGGGTATAATTTTGTAATAATTATAACACTTTATTTATTACAAGGGATAGATTTTTATGTTAGGGGTTTGATTTTTTTGATTGGACATGATATAAAATCCATTCTCACAAGCCATGGAGTCAGACCAACTCAACAAAGGGCCGAGGTTTATCATTATCTTCTAACCCATTCGATACACCCGTCGGCCGACACCATCTATAAAGCATTATCATCTAAATATCCCGTATTTTCACGTACTACTATTTACAATTCACTTAATGTGCTGGTGGAGGCAGGATTGGTTAGAATTATCAATATTAGAGCCGGCGAACAGCACTTTGACGCTAATACTGAAAATCACGGTCATTTTTTGTGTTTAAAATGTGATAAAATCTATGATTTTGATATTAAGGAAGATCTTTTATCGCGACTATGCCCTACCGGGTACCAGCCTAAAGTCGGGGATATTTACTTTACGGGCATCTGTATAAACTGCAATGAAAATGAAAAATAAATTTCAAAAAGAAGTTGATTGCTTGCAAATGCCGCTTATCTATCCGCATGGACCGACCAGTGGGTAAGCCTGCCGGTTGACGGTCATTTATTCTTGGAGCAACTTAAAAATCAGGTTAAACTATCCGACAAAAAAGCAAAAATTACGAATTGCAATATCCCATCAGGCGAATACAACCCAAGATGGGACATACATTGGTGATCGTTGTGTATGTGTTTTGTATAGTGTAGTATGTCATAATATATGAAAACGGCGCGATGAAGGGCATCGCGCCCTACTATTTTATCTGGCCCGAAACCGTAGGGAACGCTGTCCTCAGCGTTCCGTTTGTTTTCACAAGGGCACATTTGCGGGCGCACACATAGGTGCGCCCCTACACGATTTTTATACCGGACAATGAAATATTTAAAGCGGAGCGCCGGGGACGGCGCTCCCTACAAATGCATTGCTGCAAAGCATTGCACTACGACATTCAATTGTGCAATAACGAATTGCGGGGCGCACACACAGGTGCGCCCCTACACGATTTTTATACCGGATAATGAAATATTTAAAAGCGGAACGCCGGGGACGGCGCTCCCTACAAATGCATTGCTGCAAAGCATTGCACTACGACATTCAATTGTGCAATAACGAATTGCGGGCGCACACATAGGTGCGCCCCTACGGCGATTTATATACCGGATAATGAAATATTTAAAAGCGGAACGCCGGGGACGGCGCTCCCTACAAATGCACTGCTGCAAAGCATTGCACTACGACATTCAATTGTGCAATAACGAATTGCGGGCGCACACATAGGTGCGCCCCTACACGATTTTTATACCGGATAATGAAATATTTAAAAGCGAAACGCCGGGGACGGCGCTCCCTACAAATGCATTGCTGCAAAACATAAAGTGCATTATACAAAATATTAGCGGCAGGTTATTTACCTGCCGCTAATATTTTGCGCCCTGAGAACTGAACAAAGAAAAAAGAAGCGAATGAACCTTTAAAAAGTGATTCGAAGAATATATGGACAAATGAATGTCACATTAATTCTTATAACTGAAATCACCTGATTTTATGGTTA